>NZ_QXCO01000029.1:0-65981 GCF_003458115.1 Bacillus sp. ISO11
ATAAAGAAGAATGGCGCATTCTTACTGTAAAACAATATATATATTGTTTTTTATTCATCTACTTTTCAATCCCTCTATTTACAATGATTTGAATATATATATAGTAAATTCAATGTTTAAGGGGAAATGAAAGTAAACTAATGAATAATAATTTACATTAGATATCTTTACAAAGTGTTAAAAAAACGACCTTTAATCAATCCTTTTTTCTAAAACCACAGAAAAGATAAGTACTATAGTTAACACCATTATAACCCTTATTTCACTTCCATCACTTACAAAAAATGAATACAAAGTATAAATTAAAATTAATATTCCATAAATAATTTTGTACAATGAACTTCCTCCTTTTCCTATATATATTTTAGTATAAAAGTTTAATTCAAGTCCTAGACCAAAATAAAAATAAACAGCACCTGTGATATACACAAAGTGCTTTTCTCTTGTCAATTTATCTATTTTCACTATACTTATCTATTTTCTTCTTATAACTCAAACTTCTTAAAACCGTACTTTTAGCTTGTTGCAATTCATTTTATTTATATGAAATATGTTTTATCTGTCTGTACATCTTCAACATTTTCTCCATCTACTAATAATCTCCTGTACTTAAAAGATTGCCCTATTAATACTGTTATAACCCCCTTCTTTTGTTTAATTACTTGTATCATAAAACAAGTATCTGAAGTTTATATGTAGTCTATCTAGAGTCTATGTAGATTTAAAAAATCTCTAACAAAATGTTTGTATTGTAACGTTACTACCAAAACTATTGCTCTAAACACCATAATTTGAAGAAACAGTACCCTATGTTCTAATCCTCAATTCCTCCTACAGCTCTATGTTGAGTAAAACTAGTTAATCCCTATAATATAAAAAGAGCACCCCTTTTTGGATGCTCTTCGTTATAACTATATATTATTTAATTTTCTTCATTTGTTGGTACCATTTTTCCTTCTTGAGAATCTGTACCTTCTGTTCTTTCAACAGTTTTTGCATGTTTTCCAGGTTGTGATTCTGTACCTCCATTTGTTTCTACCATTTTTCCTTCTTGAGAATCTGTACCTTCTGTTCTTTCAACAGTTTTTGCATGTTTTCCAGGTTGTGATTCTGTACCTTCTTTTGTTTCTACCATTTTTCCTTCTTGAGAATCTGTACCTGTACCTTCCGATTTTTCAACAGTTTTTACATCTCCTTTAGATGCTGGCACTGCATCTTTAGGTAAATCAAAGTTTTGTGAGGAAGACGTTGTTCCATCTACACTCTGTGTAATTACTTGATTTGAATTTTCATTTGACTTTAAATTGTCCGTTTTCGCATCTTCTGCACCAATTGCACCACTCGCTAATAATCCTGTACTTAAAAATGCTCCTGCTAATAATGTTTTAATCATTCTTCATTACCTCCTGTGTATTTGTAATATTCATCAAAAAAGTATCTAGAGTTAATGTTTTAGTCATTATCTTTATCTACTTGCTTTTTGATTACATTTAGCATAAGGCAAGAATCTATAGTTGATATGGACTGTATCTGGAGATTATGTAAAGAAAAATAGATGATCAATTGTATATCCTAATGAATGCTTAGACAAGATTAACATTTTATATGAGGTTGATAGTTGAATTACCCTTTGTTTTTGATTGTAAGGTTTATGGCTGGGGTAAAGCCAATTAAGGACCTAATCTTTTCTAATTTGGAAGTAAACTTTTGGCTAAAAGTTTACATTGGATTTTTGAATCATTTATAGCTAATTTTGTAATAAATTTCTCAATATTGATATAGATGTTAAATATGGGTTTTATATCGAAAATTAACAAAAAATATAATATCATAAAAATTAAGATGGTTTGTGTCACTTGTTTTTCCCTTATGCTTAAGATAAGATCGTATTCGCCGATCTTATCTTTTTTTATTTGTAAATTTTAGATACAAAAAAAGGAATCCTTATAATAAGGATTCTGCAACAGGAATATTCTTTATTTTTCTTCGATATCATCTGGTATTAAATATTTAAAATCTGCACCCGGTGATGGAAGATCATTCTTTTCACCTTTCATCCTTACAAAGAGCAAAACCTCTCCCTGACCATAATTTGTAGAATTTTTTGTAGATTTTTGTCAAAATGAAGGAGGGACCCCATGCCCATCCAGTTAATATTTTAAATGACCCCCATAACGAAATTTTTCTCTCTCTCTACAGTTATTTATGTAAATTTAGCTTATTTTTTCGTTTTGGGGACTAATTAGTTTTTTAACTTGATACGTTATGGTGGGACCCAATATGTAATTATAGTTATAGATAATTGTAATTCTTAAATACAGTTATCATGCTGATATTCTTCACAAATATTTAGATGTTGATAGTAGGATACTAAGGTATATTTTCTTATGATTTCTACTGATCTTTATCCATATCAGTCTTTTGTACGGATTTATGCTCTACATCAACTAAAATTTTGTTTTTCCAATTTCCTTCTGTTTTTCCAACTCTATCAATATTTATATTTATAGTTAAAGAATTAGGGAATTTTTCTCCTTGAAGTACTTCAAAAACTACTGCTCCTTCTGGTTTATCATGAAAAGCCAGCGCAGTTTCAAAAGCCTTTCCTGTTGCATCAGTTAAGTAAAACATACCAATATCCGGTGCATTTGGATTACCAATACGATCCTTTTGATAGCTGTCTAGATTATTGTTACTAAGAAAACTCAATTCACTTACAGTATTAAATTTTTCATTCTTATACGTTGGACTTGCCACTTGCTTACCCTTTTCTTTACCACTGGATATGATATGCAATCCATTTGTATTAAATTCATACGGAATTATTGATCCATCTTGTTGTTCAAATCGGTAGTAAACAAGTATTTTATCCTCTTGGATTAACATTTCTTTTAAATGAAGCGTAATTCCTTGATCTGTTATTTTTTGATCCAAAGGTATAGATTTTCCCGCTGCTGCATACTTTCTAACTTGATCAGTAATCATGTCATTCAATTTTAATTGAGGTTGCGTAAAATAAGAGTTATTTAGTGCCATTGTACTAGTTGGTATAATGATAGCTGCCGCTAC
The DNA here is from genome assembly GCF_003458115.1 of Bacillus sp. ISO11. NCBI lineage: Bacteria > Bacillati > Bacillota > Bacilli > Caryophanales > Bacillaceae > Bacillus > Bacillus sp. ISO11. The sequence goes on from NZ_QXCO01000029.1 coordinate 3,070, forward strand.
ACCTGTTATTAATAATTTCTTTTTCAATTTCTTTTTGTTCTCCCTCTTGTGAATTTGCGTAAATGATTGATATGCACGCTCTTTAACTTCTTTAGGAACTTCTTGTTTCATTTCTTTTTTTAATTCATTTGAAAATGACATTTGATTTATATTCCTCCTCATCTATTTCAATATTAGATTGATTCCGAATTTTTTCTAACGCTCTATGAATTCTAGATCTTACCGTACCTATAGGGATTTGTAATAATTCCGCAATTTCTTCATACGTATAATCGTGATAAAAACGATACACTATCACAACCCTAAATTTGAACGGCAATTCTTGAATTAATGTTAACAATTCCTTTTGTGTTTCCTTCTCAAGTAATAATTTTTCTGGGATTTCTACAACAGACTCCTGCATTGAATGCTGTTTTTCAAATAAACGCATCCTCTTCCAAACTTGTTTTCGCCATTGACTAATTTGTTTATAGACAATGCCATTCAACCAAAATAAAAAAGGTCTAGATTGATCATATTTTGAGATGGATTTCCATAGTTGAAAGTAAACTTCATTTACAATTTCATTTGTATCATGACCATTTTTAACTATAGCAAATACGGTGTCATATATTCTCTGATTTGTTAAATCAAATATATATTCAAAAGCTTCTTCGTCACCGGATAACAGACGGTCTATCCAGTTGCTTATGTTGTCATTACTAGCCAAACAGGCATCCTCCTTAAATTTGATTTCACTATATATTGGACAGTAATCATGATAAAGTTCCAAGTTTGATAAAAAAATATATATTTTTATCATCTCTTTAGACGTATATAGAGTACGTTAAGCAATTAGGCTGGTGTAAATTCAGAGTAATCCAATATTTACATTTGAATATGATAGAATAGAAATATATCTAAAGAGGAGGAAAAACAACTGAACTCAAACACAAAACAGTTTATTTATGATATCCAGCAAAGAAAGAACAATTATATGGAAGATGTATTAAAAGCAATACAACACCCTAAAAAAGAGCAATCTGAACAGGTCATTCAAAATATAGTAGAGAAGATGGATATGATGATTAGTTTAGTTACTACTTACATGACTATTGAATCAGAATCTATGAAAGAATTAAAAGAACTTCAGGAAGAAATTATTCATGCTCAAGCATATATTCAAAAACGAAAATTTGAAGAAACACAGAGATAAAACCCTGTGTTTTTATTCAGTAGTCTATGACGCCAATCTGTTTTGAATCAAATTAGATGCAATTTGATTCTCAATTTAACTCGTGTTATGGAGTTTTGAGAATCCCTTTGCGTATAATAACGTTAAAATGTGCGTCCTACCCCTTTGTAACCTTAAAACTCATTCCAGCAATTCCTTACAACATATATTTATTGATAATGCAAACCCTAATTACAGACAAAGGGAGAAGAATGTTTATTATTCTCCTCCCTCTGTCTATTGACAATACTTGATTATAGCTCTGTAACCTTTCTTATTCATCTCGTGTTATTCTACGAATAGTTTAAAGTATAAGTACTTCTTATTTGATATTTAGTGCTGATTCACTGAAAACATATATTCTTTGTATGTTTTTCGTGTGGATAGAATAAGCCCCATCATTAGCATGTTCGAAAATAAAGAGCTTCCACCATATGATAAAAATGGAAGTGCAATACCTTTGACAGGCATTAATCCCACAATCATACCGATATTTTGAAAAAATTGTAACATTAGAACGCCTACAATTCCTGCGCATAGTAAGGTGCCGAATAAATTATTTGCGGAATTACCAATTATAAGTATTCGGGAAAGCAGTAAGAAGAATATGCATATTATAAAAGTAGCAACTATAAAACCGCCTTCTTCGGCAATTGTGGCAAAAATGAAATCAGTATGTTTTTCTGGAATATAAACATTTCCAGAACCGAAGCCTTTTCCTTCTATCCCTCCACTACCAACAGCTAAAAGTGATTGTTGAGTTTGATATCCCTGATCTGTATGCTGAAATGGATCTAACCAGCCTAAAATTCGCGATTGTTGGTGAGGCTTTAATAAAGTAACTAACTTATTGAAGAAAATATCTGGATATTTTACGTATATAAATATTAAAGCAGACAATACAGTCATCGGAATTCCAGCACATAGTACGATTAACTTTTTTTGAATTCCTGACATAAATATAATACATGCAATGGCTGCTATATATAGGAACACCATTCCCGTATCGGGTTGACTATAAACAAGTAACGCTGGTGGAATAGATATCAAAAATATTTTACCAATCAAAAGTAAATCAGTTTGAAATGTCCGTGCCATATACTGTGCATTATGTTTTACGACTAAACTAGCGACCAGAAGAAGTAAGGCAAGCTTAAAAAATTCAGCTGGTTGAGTAGCACCAATAATTGGGAATCTAAACCATCTTTTTGCCCCTGATATTTCAGGTGTAAAACTTGATACTGGTAATACTTTTAAGATAATAATTGAGATGAATCCCACAATATAACTCGGCCAAGCTAATTTTTGTAATTGATCTAAATCGAGATTGGCAACAATTAATAATAAAACAAATCCGATAGCGTAATTTACCATTTGTTTCATAGCAAAATTTTGGTTACCATATTGCCCGGTTTGCTGACTACTGTATATTGCAACAATACTGGTGACACATAATATGAATAAAATGAATATTAGTTTCTTATCTAATTTTTTTAAAAAAACTATTTTTTCCACCATTACACCCCCTAGACATTCTTGTATTTACTTTTTATAGGAACTATCCTGTTTTTTATGTGTACATTAACATTTATTAATATTTTACAATAATAAGGATAGATTGAACATTCTCAAAATTATCCATACTGATTAGACTACTTTAAAAAGGTGTATGCTTAGTGTGGATAAGGAAAGTTTATTAAAATGGAGACATTATCAACCAAATATTATTTTGTTGAACGTGAAATGGTATCTACGGTAAAACCTAAATTCTCGTGACTTGGTGGAGTGCTTTTTAAATCCTGCCTACTTTGCATGAGTCACTCCAAACTTATCTGAACCAGACATGTATTCAGACTATTTTTAGAATACGGGTATCACTATGACCTGATTTAATAAATCTCTCAAATAAATCTTAAAGTTATTATATTAAAAATTTTCTGAATTATATTTTGGTTTTTTTCGGAGAAGTTCTTCAATAAGCTTTGCTTTTTCATTCACCTTTGTTGTATATGTGAAATCACCATAACAATATGGATACCTAAAATTATTTTTATTTCCACCACAAGTGTACATCTCTGGATTTTGATCAACTTTCATTTTAGAAAAATTTTTGGCCGAATCTTCCGAGTGTTGTTTAACTTCTTGACTAGCAATAAAATCAATATACCCCGGTCCCATATTATAGCTTTGAATAATTGTATCCATGCTAACATCTTTTTCCGTTCCATATTTGTACATTTGAGCAAAGTGTTTTACCCCTTGCTTAATGCTCAAGCTTGTCTCTTGAATTTCATTTGGCCTTAATCCCAGTGATTCAGAAGACTGCATAGGGTCGTTTCCCTCACCTCTACTCTCTTGGTACATAATTCCTAATAAAACTGCTGTTTTCTCTCCTAAATTATATTTTTCTAATTCTTTTTTCAAGGTGAGCTCATATTGCAATAAACGTTTTTCGGCAGCAATCACTTTATTTCTTTGAATATTGGTTTTATGCTTAACATAAAATATTCCAAGCATGGTTCCTAAACCTAAAATACTAATATAGAATAATATAATAAATCGTTTTTTAATCGTATCCTTCATATAATACTCCTCCTCGTATTAAAAATTCATACCTTTTCGGACTCAAAATTATTTCTTTTAGGTGCAAAGTTTAATATAGAAATTTAAAGAAAAACAACCGCCTGAATTGGAGGATTTTTCAAAGCGGGTTATTCTTTGAATCGTTTCCTTCCCCCTTCAAATGTCACACTTTTTTTTTGAACTTTGCTGTTCTTTGTTTTGCCCAATTGATACATTTCTTTTCAATTAAATGATACGATAATATAGAACAAAGTATTGTCGTTGTAATACATAAGATAAGAAGAAAAAGGGTGGGTATCTTTGCATACAAAAGTTTAAAGAGTACCATCGTGATTGGAAAATGACATAAATAGATACTATATGAAATTTCCCCTAAGTATACAAATACACCCTTATTTAAAATAGCTTTTACCTTTAGGTTATTCATTGCCATAATGATTATTATACTAACACCAATGACGACACCCCAATCTTTTAATAAGAAAGTAGTATCATTACTAGAAAGCCCATAAATCATAATGGAATATAGATATAGAAAGACCCCTAATGCGATAAGAAGTTTTCTGTTTAAGTTTTTCATACTTCTATATAATTGAGTAAGTTCTTCCTGATATTTAAAAAGTAGCATTCCAACCATAAACATAGATGTGAAATGCAGTGTATCGGCATAACCATTATAAAACCCCTCAGCTTTCCCAATATGCAACATATTAAGGAAAATACCAATTAAAGAAAAGCTCATAGCAAACAGTATCGTTTTCTTCCAACTCTGTTTATAAAACAGAAGGAATAACAAGGGAAACACGATAGATATACGCATTTCTTGAGCTAATGACCAGATAACCGGATTATAATTATCCGTAAAAAAGTTATTAAGAAGTACAAAGTGATTCATAATATCTAATTTTGTTATTGGCCCTTGCCACTTATCATAGAACCAGTCTCGTAGTCCCGTAACTTCATATGGTGAAAACAAAATAAATAAAGAAAAGGTAATGATTATCCAAAAATAATAAGGAATATAGATTCTTACAAATCTCTTAATTAAATATCCCCAATAATTTGTTTTTGAATGATAAAGTGCCATAGATAACACAAAACCACTGAGTACATAAAAAACGATTACAGCTTCTCCACCCGCCCATAAAAACCTAAGCGGGGAAAATTTAATAGAATTAGGCAACGATGGTAGCATTAAACAAAAGTGTCCAAATACCACTGTGATAGCCGCTAGTCCTCGTATTGAGTCTAATTCGTTTATTCTCTTACTCATAAAATGTTCTCCTTGTCAATTGTAGATTTTGCTGTTAATAAAGGTCATTTACCCCCCCGATACTACAAAAAAGCTGTGTAACTTTTAAAAATATTTTTCATATTTATGCATAAATTATAGAATAATTATAGAAAGAAAAAATAAATTTTATCTAAAGTTTTTTTAAGATGTTTTTTTAAAGTTAAAGTCTGTGTTTGTTCACAGAGTTTTTGTTGTAACAATAAAGAAAAATATGTTGTAAAAACAAAACTGCCTTTGTATTTAAGCGTTTATTTAAGTCCTCAAGGCTGAGTAAGGTACCAGTGGCTGCATGAAGTTTACTACATAATTGTACTAAGGGAGCACTTGTCATATTAGATATTACAATTCGAGTATTGGCTTCTGCATTTTTCAAATCTTCGTTCGTTAAATCTCTGGGTGCTAATCCACCTCGATGGAGTTGAAACAGTCCAAGGGATGTGCCCTGATTTCATCAAACTTGCTTTCAAGGTGGATATCCAAGCATAATTAGTGATTGAGTATGCCCCTTCAATTTTTTGTTTATCTTTATTATGAATATATTTTTGTACATATACGTTTTATATAGTGATTTCTAATAATAAGGAAGTAAATAATTTGCATACAAATAAAGCTTACTAATACAACAATTGAGCTTTGAATAACGGACAGTTCCCTACTTACTGTTTGTCCTAATTGGTGAAAAGTTAGAAATGCAAAACTGCTGTGAACCATAGCTACTACAATCGGTAAGAAAAATAGAATCATCATTTGTCTTGTCACAATTTTCTTTAACTCTTTTTGTCTTAAACCTAATTTTGAAAGCATCTGATATTGCTCTTTATCACGTTCTAAGTCAGTAAATAGACGGAAATATAAAAAGCTTAGCGTAAATACGAAAAATACAATCCCCACCAATACACTTGAAATAGAAAGTAATCCATTTTGTTGTTTCAGTTCAAGCCATTTTAAATACAAAGATGAAAAGGCATAAAAATCATCTTGACTCGTACCAATGAACTTCATAAGTTTTGTAGAAATTACACTTGTTTTAGGCCAATTTTTTATGATAAAACCATATATGGTGTAATCTCGGAGTACGCCTTCTTGTTGTACATTTAGAACTTTACTGTAAACAGCATCAGAGACAATAAAAGGGTTGTCAATCTCGGCGAATTCTGGGATATAAATTGTTTTTTGAACAGAAAGTGGTACTTCTAGTTCGCCATGTTTTAATTCCAATGTTTTTTGATTCTCTGCACTTGTGGGATTTTTCTTTGGTAGTATAGCGATACTTTCAGTTTCATTTGTTAATTTTTCTATTTCATACCCTAATTTTTTAGCGTATTCATTATACGTAGAAAGATTAATTAACACCGGACCGTTTTGTGACCTTTTAAATTTTGTTGCTACAAGTTTATAAGAAAATCCAGATTCTTTTAATTGTTTCTTTATCTCTTCAATATGGGATTTTTCTTGTGTATTTCCATTATCCGATCGATAGGTAAATGCATATGGCGTCGCACTTTTTGCCAATTCAGGATTTGCGATTGCCGTACAAACTCCAATTGCTGTAAAAGATACAGCTGATATAATTGTAACGATAAAGAACGTTCTCGCATTATCTTTCATTCGGAACGCTAATTCTGAAATAACAAGGAGATTGGTTCTTTTAAAGAATGTAGTTTCTCTATTTTTTAAAGTGTATATCACATATACACACAATTGAGTAAAGAAAAAATAGGTTCCACATACAATTAATAAGACACCTACTCCTACGAGTAGAAGTAATTGTTTTAAACTCATGAAATCGACCGCGACGATACAGTAGTGGACGGCGGAGTAACCTGCTCCAATTAAGATTATTGCCAACAAGGATATCCAAACGGACGCTTTCGGCTCAGGTTTTGGTTTTTCCTCTGATTTTATGAGTTCTACAAGTTCATTCATTTTCACCATTTTTGATGTAAATAATGAAATGAGTAGGAATAAAACAAAAAAGGAAATAGCTGTTACTCCCATAGACTTTAATGGAAAGTACAATGATAACGTATGCTCTACTCCTAATAAAGACCCACTAACTAGTAAAAATAATTTAGAAAAAACCATCCCAAGTCCAATGCCTGCTAGTATAGAAGGGATTCCAATCAACATGTTTTCGAAAAAAATTAATTGATGAAGCTGTTGATGAGACATTCCATGTAACATTAATAATCCAAACTCTTTTTTTCTATTTTTTAAAAATGCGCTAACAGAATAGAAAATAAATAAGAAAGAGAAAACAAAGATTAAGTAATACGATAGTTGAAATCCTATTTTCCCAAATGTATTCATAATGGTACTTGCATGAGTCAGTTCGCCTTGTAGATTTGGATGAAAGACAAGTAGCCCATAAGTAAAGAAAATCATTACCGCAAATGTACTACTAAAAAAATGTCCAAGATATATTCGTTTATTCCGTATAACATTATTGAATGCGAGCTGTCGAAAAGTCATGTTTATTCCCTCCTAACATAGAAAGAATGTCCATAATATTTTGATAAAATAACGAACGATTGTCATTGTAGAAAATTTCATTATATAACTGTCCATCTTTAATAAAAATAACGCGGTCACAGTAACTTGCAGCAACTGGATCGTGCGTTACTAACATCATTGTTGCCTTTTCCTCTTTATTTAATTGTGTTAATATCTCCATTACATCTTGAGAAGCTTTAGAATCTAAGTTTCCTGTTGGCTCATCGGCAAGAACCAATTTAGGAGAATGAATGAGTGCACGGGCAATCGCTGTTCGCTGTGCTTGTCCTCCAGATATTTCATATGTTCGTTTATTCAAAATTTCACTGATTCCTAATTTTTTTGAAATAGATTCTATTCGTTTATTTATTATTTTCACATTCATGCCATCTAATACGAGCGGAAGAACCATATTCTCTTTTACTGTTAATGTATGCAACAGGTTAAAGGATTGAAAGACGAATCCTAATTCCTGTCTGCGAAATACGGCCAAATCATTGGGTGATAGTTGATAAGGATTTTTACTATTAATGAATACACTGCCTGATGTTGGCGAGTCAATAGTAGAAATCATATTCAATAACGTTGTTTTCCCACTACCAGAAGGACCCATAATCCCAACAAATTCTCCTTCTGTAATTGTTAAATTAATATTTGAAAGTGCTGTATGTGAAACCTTGCCTGTGTATTCTTTACTAAGATCTTTTACTTTTACTATTTTCATATGAGAAATTCCCTCCAAATTTACACACTAAGAATGAGCGTTGATAGATGATGCCTGCTAACATTTTTATTTTTTTAAAAATACGAGTAATTTACCATTAATTGTTGGTCTAGTTTTGTATTTCCTTATTTAAGCTGTAATACTGGGCTGAATGTTTTAAGCACTAAAATAACTTGATATTGCATCACAGGTATTTCATGAATGTTTCTGTTATTCATTGTAGTAGTAAGATTGTTTTTCTCATATTGAATTGCCTTACATTATACTTACATGCTTGTCATGTTTCTGAAAATACAGTTTATAAGGTCCTCGGCAATGATTCTTTTTTGGGGAGGTAACAAAGAGGGATTTTTTATATGCACTTTACTATACCGAACTAGATTTTGGTATAGTTTTTATTTGCAATTCATTGTGTCTTCTTTACCAAACACGTATAAAAATCAATAGTATGAAAGTAAACTACTGGGTAAAAGTTTACATTGGAGTTTTGAATCATTTATAGTGAAATTTGTAATAATTTTCTCAATATTGATATACATGTTAATTATGGTTTAAATATTCAAAATTAATAAAAAAATAAATTATAATAAAAATATGATGGTTATCCTTTTGTTTACTCCTTGTGCTCAAGATAAGATCGTGTTCGCCGATCTTATCTTTTTTTTATTTGTGATTTTTGATATAAAAAAAGAATCCTTATCATAAGGATTCTGCAACAGGAAATAACAAAATATAAACAATTGTAGATTTGAATTAGAGTTTAATAAAAAAGTGTGCCTCCAGCATTTTGGAAAAACCCCACGCTAAGCAAAAAATACAATAAGCTGCCCATATGGACAGCTTATTTACATAATTTTCGATATCGGAAGTAAATTTAATTTGTTTTTAAAGTAGATATACCTAGTAGAAATTCTTGAATTGTGCCCGTTTGTTGAAGTTTAATTTTCATTATACTTTTGTACTGAGTACAGTGCTTTTTTTAATTCGTCTGATTTTTGAGTGCCGATTACTACTGTGTTATATTGCAACTTTAACTCTATACCTTTATTTCCATTAATGTTATAGGCTTTTTCATTTTTAAGGTTAAAACGAATTCCCCATCCTCCAAATCGTTTTAGTGGACTGTAAGTAATGCATTCATAATGATTTATATTTTTAAAAAGGTACTGCTTATATTGAAAATGAAAAGGAACAAAACGAACATAAAGACCTTTTTCACGGACTTCAATGATCAGTTTCAATACTCCAAGCATTAATACAGGAAAGGCAATCCCGAAAAACAACCACATAACAATTAATACACCATTAGGGGCTGGTTTATCTCCAAACGGGATATCAAGAATAATTTGTTGAATAAATCCATACCACATCAGTATGGCGATCCCTAATATGAGTATCCATACCCAAATTGGGGATCGCTGAACCTCACGAAAGATAACTTGTTCTTCTTGTTTCATTAATGATTGTCACCTCCTAAATGGTTTATTTTTTCTCACTCATTTTAAGCCGTTTTGCACTTCCGAAAAATGCGCTTCCAATTATGAATATAACGGAAGAAAGATACATTGTTATCCCTGAGTATTTATTATCAAACATTGTAATATTAAGTAAATTAATGAATATCATCAATATAAGTGATATGTACAATCCATTAATATACTTCATTTCCCCCACCCCTTTACTCTACTTTTTTCGAAAACCCCTATGTGATAAATAGTGGTTTCTAAAGATATTATTCTGAATGTCTTTTTTCCTATTTTACCATTTGAGAGAGTTGATATGTTGTTTGTTTTCGGTTGAATATTGTATACACACTCAGTTAACATAACGTCTCATTATCGGTAGCAAATCAAGAGCGAAATCCTTACTTAATCAGTGGATTTCGCTCTTGATTTGTATCATCCTATACATGATTTTATTCATTCCTACTCTGGTGCGGTTTTAGAGTTCTTGTTTGTTACTGGATCAGCCGAAAAACTGTATAAAATCTTGCATACTCTTAGCCTGGTTTTTTCCGAAATGCTGGCGATACCCCATTGCCAGCAACCTAAGCTTTTGAGATACCCCCATAACGAAATTTTCACCTTTTTACAGTTATTTATGAGAATTCAGCTCATTTTTTCGTTTTGGGGAACAATCAATTTCTTAAGTTGATGGGTATGTGATAATGCTTCCATTTGAACAAATTTTCCTTTTCCATACCGATCACACACCTTTTGTAGAGTAAAAGTATCAGCATATCCCAGTTTAAGAGGTTACTTACAAAACATTTAGAATTTTTTTGCGATAATCCTCCGAAATGTAATACGGACTTTAAATATTTTCATTTATAATTCTCTATTTGTCTATACTTTTCATACCGCTGTTGTATAAGCTCTTCCGAGGATAATAGTATCAATTTTTTTAGAGATGATTCGATTACAGATTCAATCACTTTTGCCTGTAATTTTATATCATTTTGTGCTCCGCCTTTAATTTCAGGAATGATTTCATCAATAATTCCTAAATGTTTTAAATCTTTTGCTGAAATTTTCATATGTTCAGCAGCTTCTGGAGCATACTTAGCGTCCTTCCATAGGATAGATGCTGCTCCTTCTGGAGAAATTACCGAGTACCATGAATACTCTAACATATGGATATGGTTACCGACACTAATGCCAAGAGCTCCACCACTTGATGCCTCTCCAATTACAATACAAACAATTGGCACTTTAAGTGTAGCCATTTCAAATAGATTTCGAGCTATCGCTTCAGAAATTCCACGTTCTTCAGACCCTATCCCTGGATAGGCGCCTATTGTATCAATAAATGTAATAATAGGGCGATTAAATTTTTCAGCTTGTTTCATAAGTCTTAGCGCTTTTCTATAACCTTCTGGATGTGCCATTCCAAAATTTCTTTCTATACTTTCCTTTGTATTTCTACCTCTTTGATGACCAATAACCGTAACGGGCATTCCTTTAAATTTTGCAATACCACCTATCATTGCTTTATCATCACCATATAATCGATCACCATGAAGTTCGAGAAAGTTTGTAAACAATAAAGGTATATAGTCCAATGTCGTGGGTCGGTTACGTAGCCTTGCAATTTGAACTCGTTGAAAAGGTGTAATATTAGAATAAATTTTATCTTGCATTTTATTTAAACGTTTTTCTAATTCATGAATTTCTGACGATAAATCTACATTATTTTCTTTCATAATTTTCTTTAATTCATCAAATTTCTCTTTTAATTCAATAATAGGACGTTCAAAATGCAAACTCATTTTATCCTCCAAATGTTATGACTTACCTCACTCTAATCAAAAGGCTTAGAAATAGAATCAATAAATAATTCAAAACCATCCACAACTATTTTTTGTTCTGATTCTGATAAGTTATTGAGAATACTTTGATAAAATGTAATGGATTGCTCTCTTAAGCAATTAACAGTTATGTGACCTTTTTCTGTGAGGTGCAGAAAAAGTTCTCTTCTATTTTTTTCATTTACTTCACGATAAATAAGCCCCTTTTTTACTAACTTATCTACCAATCTACTTACAGTTGAAGTCTCTAATCTAAGTTTATTGGATAGTTGCCAAACAGTTAATTTTTCCACCTCTAGTTCCTCTAACGCCATCATTTGAGAAGTTGGTAAAGGTTTTTCAAATGGTCCTTTGGGCAAATTTTGAGATTCAAAAACCCCAGTTATTATAATCATTTTCTTAATATCTGTTCTTAATTTTAAGGCATCTTCTCTTTTCAAAAAGGTCACCCTCCTACAACTCATGTATCATACATTAATTGTATCATACATTAATTGTATAATACATGAATATGATTTTTTCACAAGCTTAACGTAAGCCAATATTACAACATGGACGAGATATTTCTTCTTGTTAAAATGGTATAAGTGGATTGTTTTCTACAAATGGCAGAACATCAATTATGTATCAGGGATCTTTATGGGGTACCGCTCATCGCAATTAAGCTAAGAAAATAAAATACCTCCTAAAACGAAAAAGAGATGAAGAAAATAATAAAAAGCTTATCATTATGTACTGAAGTGAACCCGAATAGTGGTACATGAAAAAAACACCTCCTGAATTCGCATACTAAGTATGCAAATTCAATGGAGGTGTTTTTCGTTTGAAGACAAGAGTTCATTACCCAGAAGAAACAAAGTGGAAAGTTATTGAAATGAAGAAAGACGGCTATTCAAATCGTACAATTATGGAGAAACTCGGAATTAAAAATGTTTCCCAAATTAAGACATGGATGAAATGGTATCGTACAGATCAAACGTATCGTTTTCAACAACCTGTAGGAAAACAATATTCTTATGGAAAAGGACCAAAAGAGCTCAGTGAATTAGAACAGCTACGTTTAGAAAATAAACATCTAAAAACAAAATTACTTGTATGGGGAAAGTATCTGGAAATCGAAAGGGGCTGAAACCAGAAACTGTAGTTACTTTATGAGAAAATGTAAAAACAAAAATAACGGTAAAAGAATTGTGTAACGTATTAGAATTACCCCGTTCCACATTTTATCGTTGGTTACAACGAACGGAAGATTTGAAAGATGGTATAGAAGAGAAAGTAACGGACGTTTGTCTTAGGCATAAATTCCGGTATGGATATCGAAGAGTAACCGCTACTCTTCGAAAAATGGGACTGTGTGTTAATCATAAAAAAGTATTACGAATCATGAGACAAAATCACATTCTTTCAAAAGTACATCGAAAGAAAAAGAAATATATCAATGGTGCGGAACTAATGGTAGCCCCTCATCGATTGGAGCGCCAATTCGATGCATCCAGACTAAATGAAAAGTGGTTTACGGATGTGACGTATCTTTTATTTGGAGAGCGTACCTTGTATTTATCAACGATTATGGATGCCTTTAATCGTGAAATTATTAGTTGTGTCATCAGCGAATCACAAACATTGACATTAGCGATGAAGACATTAAAACAAGCAATGAGAGGGCGAAAAATAAAAGATGTCCTTCTTCACTCGGATCAAGGAAGTATTTATACAGCAAAAGAATTTCAAGCGTATGCCAAAGAAAACGGCATTATCACCAGCATGTCCCGGAGAGGAAATTGCCATGATAATGCCGTCATGGAAAGCTTCTTTGGTCATTTAAAAAGTAAAGCTTTCTATTCACAAAAGATAACAAAAGTATCCAACACAACTGTGCGAAAGATTGTGCTAGAATACATTCATTACTACAATTGTGTGCGAATTCAAGAAAAATTAAACCACCTATCCCCTAAAGAATTTAGGGAACAAGTGGTTAAGGTGTTTTGATTGGTGTCCCGTTTTCGGGGTTCACTTCAGTGTTTTGTAACGCTTTAATTATTCTATTCTTACTGGGTATTAAGATATCTAAATGGATCAATTATTACAGTTGAAAAATCGTTCAAAAGCTTACTCTCCTTGAACTCCAACCACTTTCACTTCATTTAGAAATGAGGGATTCCTAAGTAAAGATTCTTTCAAACTCTAATGGACTAGGCTATCCCCGCATCCCTTGCGGTTTGAAGCCTTATCGCTTCATTCTTAAAAATAAAAAAATGTGAAATTTTATATCATTATGTAAGACATTTAATATCAAATATATTACATTCACTATGAAATTAGTTTATTTATAGGATTTCTATAGATAAACAAGGTACTAAATTGACTCTTAAGAAGTCATAACATTATATTTGTCTAAAAATTGAAAAAATATGTGTAGATATATATCATCTTAAGTACATATATAATTAATTTTAATGCTCTGACATAATTCCACATCATTCTTAAACCAGTTTTTTGTTCATTATGAAATAAAATATTACACAATGTCAGTCTTTAAAAGATTATATATCAAAACTTTTAGAGAGGAAGAAAAACTATGAAGATGAAAAGGAAAATCATGATGACAACAGCACTTGCAGCAACATTAGCTACAGGTGCACTACCTACCACATCAGTGTTTGCTGCAAAAAAAGAGGCTCCTATCCAACAAAACAAGGCACAAATGAGTATTCAACCATTAGCACAAAATAATTTAGAAACAGCTGTTAATGCTGCCTTAAATGGTCCAGAAGTCAAAAAAATAAAAGTATTTGAACATGAATTTAACGTAAAGGAAATAGAAGTAGTAAATCTAGGTGCAGGAAAAAAATATGTTAAGGGACAAATTTCTCATCATTTAAGTTTCCGTCCAGATGATCAATTTTATTATGAGTTTACTGTGCAAGATGGAAAAGTAGTAGATAAGCCTGTATTTAGTATTGATAGAGGTGGTTGGACACCATTTGCTGCTCCACTTTTATCAATTCTTGCTGCTTATAATGGAATTCCAGTTAATCCAAATGATTTAAATACACTTGGTCAGCAGATTGGTAAAGTTATAGATGGAAGTTGGGAACATGCAGCCCAATCAATCGCAACTGTAGTTAGTCTAAGTTTTAATGAGTAGAATTTTTCAATTTTTATTAGCATTGTAGGGATTCACTTTTTGTAATCAGCCTTGTTATAAGAGATTCTAAAACAGCTATTAATAAACTTTTACTACTCATTCACATTATCTTGATTTGTTTACCACCTTATCATTCATTATATGTCACAAAATAGAAGTCTTTTTTAAGGCTTCTGTTTTGTTTGTATACAATACGAGCAACGGTTGGTTTTTGGAGGCTATATTTCGATTTTTCAAGAATACGTTTGGCTATTAGGTACAATTCATAAAAACAAATTATTAAAGTCTCAAATAACTTACTCCCCCTGTTTTTAATTATTTTCAAATCCAAAAATTTATTACCTCAAGAATGAAAAACAATAAATATAGTAAAAACATCATCTAGCAATTGTTTAAAGATCAGGAGAGATAAAATGAAGAAAATAAAAATGAGAAATTTCATTAAAATTAGCATCCTCACTTGTATTACACTAGCAAGTTTAAGTACACCATCTACTCTTTTAGCTGATAGTCATCCAGGTTACTCCTATGAATCCAATATAGGATATCAAAATCCATCGTGGATGTCCAAAATAGAAGATTCAACAAAATTAAGTGAAATATCTATTCCAGGGACTCACGGTACAATGGCTTTACATGGAGCAAGCTTTCTTGATGAAAATTTGACAAGAAATCAAACTATGAGTCTATCCCAACAATTAAATTCTGGAATCCGATATGTAGATATGCGTGTTAAACGTGTAAAAGATTCTTTTGCAATGTATCATGGCATTGTAAATCAAAAAGCTGTGTTTGAAGATGTATTAAAAGAGACAATTCAATTTTTAAAAGAGCATCCAACAGAAACAATATTAATGCGCCTAAAAGAAGAAACTACTCCTGAAAGCGGCTCGCTATCATTTGAGGAGATATTTTTAAAATATAAAAACGTTAATGCTTCATATTTTTGGAATCCTAATTCCGTACCAACCTCAGATAGAAATAACCCTACTTTAGGAGATACCCGCGGGAAAATTGTAATCTTACAAAACTTTACATCTACTCAATTGTACGGTATTGATTACGAAGGTTTGAATATACAAGATAAATTTGAAATTGGAAGCGGACCAGACGAAATATATGCAAAATGGATTGCGATAAAAACCCATCTACAAAATGCAAATACTAATTTTAATAATGGAAAAATTCATCTCAACCATTTTAGTGGTACGGGAGGCGCAGCAGCATTTTTAAATAATGTATATCCTTGGTTTGTTGCAAGCGGAAAAGAGAGCAGAAATACTGATAGTAGTCCTAAATTGATTCAAACGAATTCCACAAATGCATGGAGTGATTTCCCTCGCGATAGAAACGGACAAGTATACTATGGAGGAATGAATACACTTGGGACCGAACTCTTACAACAAGGCATAATTAAACATTCTGGTATCATCGCAGCTGATTTTCCTGGTCCAGGTTTAATTGATAGTATCATTAAATTAAATGGTATACATTCTAATGAAAAAGAAATATTAATTTCGCAAATATCATCTGAATCTAGTCCTTTATCCGGGCAACAAAATCGATCCAGTCAAAACTTTAAAATTGATAGTTTACCTGTAGGTACCAAAGAATTAAAATGGGTTATTGAGCCTTCAGAAAAAGATTATTCTTCTACTATCTCTTTCAATGTAATGATTGATGTTTCCCTAGGAATAGATTCTACTCGTTGGAAAAACATTTCACATGGATCTAGGACTGAAGCTTACACAAATACTAAATATTATATTGCAAGTCCAATGGGTGCCACTAACAAATTCACAGTGAAAATATACGCTATTACAAATTAGAAAATAAAGAATCCCAATGAAATTCCATTGGGATTCTTTTTTAATTTCATTTCGTAAACATTAGGATGGGGTTTAAATCTTATTGATTTATCATTTAAATCATAAGATAATTCATATTTGGAACAGCCCTTAATTTTTAAAAGAAAACCCAAAAATGTTAACTACCTTTTCCCACCTGTCACTTATTCAAAACTGGCTTCCAAAGCGATAAGGCAAAAATCCAATTTGAGTCGCCATTTCCTTGATGATCTTGAACTGCTTCATACACTTTTCCCTCATGTACTACTCTATCGCCTTTAGTATATGCTTTTCTTGCATCCCATTTTTCATATGTGGAATCCTCTGACTTTGTTGTTACAGTCAAAACATCACTTCTACTAGATTCATTTCCAGCTAAATCAACCGCCGTCACTACATATTTATACGATGTATTAGCCTTCAAATCTTTATCCATAAAGGATGTATTAGCCGCTGTCCCAATTTTATTCATAACCCCAGCGCTTTCTCTATATACAATATAATGGTCAACACCTACATTATCTTCAGACGGACTCCACATCAAATCAACAGTTGTCGCTGTTGTACCCATACTATGTAATCCTTTTGGTTGACCTGGAGCCTCTATATCTGGGATTGCATGTGTTGTCTTAACCTTTAGTTTTTCACTTTCTTTTGATATGTTTCCAGCAGAGTCTAATGCCTTTATTGTATAGGTATATTCCGTATCTGCTTTTAGTTTTTTATCAATAAAAGTTGTACCTGGTACCGTATCAATTACTTCGCCATTACGTAACACTTGATATTCTTTTACACCTATATTATCAGTAGAGGCCTTCCATGTTATTTCAACACTATTGGCAGAAACTTTAGAGGCATTTAATTCAGTTGGTTGACTTGGAGCTACTGTATCGGGAGTTTCATTATTTACTAGATTTACATCAATTACATTATAAAACGCATTTGACGTATCTGCTACATCCCATACAGCTAAAATAACATGATAACCATTGCGATCAGTTGGTACATTAATTGTATGTGTTAAATTATTTGATGCGGCAGAACCATCATGTTTCACAGTTCCAATTGGTTCTAATTCAGCACGTGTTAATGGTTTATTAGGATCCCATCCCTTTTTTGTAATGTAATAATGCCATTTACTTGTAGGATGTGCAGCTGTATATTTCCATGTAAAGGTATTTGCTCCACCCTTAATCGTGTTTTTGAACCAGCGATTTGATGTTTGTTGGTCAAGAATTCCTCCAAACAGTCCTCCTGCCGAAGCGATTTTTCCATCAATCGGTCCCCCATCTGGGAATCCTTTAGGTGCTTCTAGGCTTTGAGGTTCGTACATTATATTTCCACAATTTAAATTCAATGCTCCATAATTCTGACTACATAAAGCAGCACGGCTACTTGGCTTTTCAACAAATCCATGTGCATAAGCACTTTGAGGAATCATAGTAATAGCCGTTACCCCTGCAGCTAAAACACAAGCACCAATTCCTTTTTTACTTTTTCTTAATCTTTCAAATTTAGATGTAAATTTCAAATTCATTCTTGTCCCCCCAATATATTATTGTTATCGCTAATATAATAGCAATATAGAGATAAACGAACAAATTACTAATAAATATACTAATACCTCTCATACATTGGTACGTTTATTATTATTTTTAATCTCATATAAAAATAAAATAAATACAATAAGTCTATTTTGTAACATTATGTTTTTAAAAAAGAATAAAAACTTCGTTTAATTTCACAAAAAATTCAAATATTAAAACAGATAATTAAATCATGTAGGAAAAATAAATTTTTTATATTACAAAAAAGCAAAAAAAGTCTGGAAGAAACCGATTATATCCGTTTCTTCCAGACTTTCACTTCTTTTATAACACTCACAAATCCCTTAACCTTAAACATATACACTTGAGGTTAAAACCCACATAATCAATATAACCTATATGTTGACTAGCTTCTAAATGTTAAAATTCATAAATTAATAGTAACAGAACAATTAAAACAAGCCATTTAGCAAACACATATAATATTCTTACTAATTCAATCTAACGCTTAATTACTTATAAAATGACTTAAGGTATCTAGCTTAACTGTATTTTCTTTATTAATAACCATTGTCTATCCTGCATTTTCTTACTTTAAACAGATTATCAAGAGATTGTTAATATTTAAGGAGAAAAGATTTGAAAACCCATTTTTCATTATCATATTCTAAAAATTTATTATATTATTTTTATCTAATAAGGCACAGAAACAACGGGTAAACTTCAGTGTGCTTGAGAAAACGGTTCTTAGGGTGAAACGTTTAAAGGGTACTTTAGTACTGAGTTTTTATTAAATGTTCCTGTACCTAATATTTAAATTAACGTATGTCAAAATATTTTACAATACGAGTGTTAAACGTTACATATTTCTATATAAAATGATACATTTCATCAGCACGCCTCCCTAATATTTATGCTAAATATAGAAAATTCAGCTCGTTAGGATTTAATTTTAAAATTCTCATAAAAGCATATGATAGATTAGGCACGTAATTGTCACAAATTAATAGTCTATCTACTTTTTAATTACCTATGAAAACTCTATTACCGCTTTATTATTTACTCCTAAACCAAAGCACATCTATACCTACAATTTCTTAAAACTCTTTTAGATAATATTTCAAAAGAGTCGATAGTTTTATTTTTTTTATTTTTTTATTGTACATTTGTGCATTTGATGTTAGGATTATGCCTATTAAAATTGAATCCTAACGATTCTTCTTTATAATTTCCATATTTTAATTGTTAAATAAAAATATAGATTCTGATATATATTCAAAATCAGACCGAAAATATCTTTATTTTACAATGATGTCGTAGCATACCTTTAGAATGGAAAGATATATGCAACAACGTGTTAAGGGGTTACAGGAGGAACAAAAATGAGAGACTTTTTTGATGATAAGTACAAAAATATTGAATTAAAAAGGAGGTTAATCAATTTAATAAGTGAAATTAGCGAATTCAAAGGAAAATTAGCTGCTTATCAGGAACAAAACCCTGACATATTTAATAGTTTAGAAAAAACTATACCACTACATTACATAAAAAATTTCACAACTATTTATGAGGATATAAAAGTTCCTAATAAAAGATTAAAAGAACTTATTTTAGATGATATAGTACCTCAAAATATTTCTGAAGATGCTATTTTTTGTTATTATCAAACACTTTCTTTTGTACATAAAAACTCCTGTACTTTATCAATTAATCCAGCAACTATACAGGAATTACATTTTCAACTAATACATTACCTTACCTCTGACAGTGCCAAATGGCGTGAAAAACCTTTTATTATTCCAGGTATTCCTGAGCATGGAATGCACTTGAATAGTTACCGCATTCTTCCGCATGAACTCATTCCACAGTTTATGGAGCAATTATGTGATCAATACAACTCATTAAATACTAGTAAGGGGCTACATTCACTTTTATTAATAGCTCGTTTTATATTAAATTTTTATTGCATAGTCCCTTTCAATCAAGGTAATAACAGGCTGGCATTTATGTTAATGCAATTGCTGTTAATTAAGAGTGGACATACATTTGTAAAATATGTATGTTTGGATAAATATATTAAGAAAAATGAATCTGATTATTACAATTCGATTTATAAATCTTCGGTCAATTGGTACTGCGAGGAACATAATAATAGCTTTTGGTTAAAAACGTTTTTAACAATTATATTAGAGGCTTACAAAGATCTTCATAACACAGTTCTAGATTCTATATGTAAACATACTAAAGTTGAGAGAATTCAAGATTTTATACTTAAACAAAAACAACCTTTTACTAAGGAGAGTATTCGTAACACTTATCCAGACATTGCAGAAAGTACAATCAGTAAGGCTTTAAATTCCTTGCAAGTGTTTGGCCATATTAAGCTAGTTACAAAGGGAAGAAACGCAAAGTGGATTAAAATTTGACCATACTTTCAATACACCTGAGGTTTAAAAATTCAATTATAATCTTATCATTGAATTTCATTTTAATTTTAAGCTAATATTACTTTTTTAGTTATTTCTAATTCCAACAAAACATTTTATAGGAAAAGGTCCGCTTCCCCCACCTTTTCCTATAATAAAATGAAATATAAACATAAAATAATTGTCGAAAAAAGTCTTATTTTAATATTTTTTCTTTATTTTCTGGTTGTAAACGCTTCTATTTCGTGTTACCATCTTAATCAAACAATAGATGGTCATAAAAATGAAAGTATTTCTTTCCCTTAGAAACATATAAGCGTACGGTAATATCATGAAAATAAGGCCAAAGGAATATTTGATACCTACCAAAATAATTAATAAGAATTTTGCTGCGTTATTTTTCTGATTATTAAGAAAATACATTTTGTCCCTAAACAAAATTTGTTAGTGCGCAAGATTCAAATACACTAGAACACCCAAATAAATGAAATATCCTTTTTCATTGAGCATTAAGGTATGGAAAAAGAATTCTTCCTACAAAATTCAGATGATTAACTTAAAGGCATCTAAATTACTACCTTAATCGCCATCTATTGTTGATAACATATTTACCAACTATGAAAAAGAGCCTATCAATGGTTCTTTTTTGTTATAATCATTGAAATTTTAATTCTATCTTGAAACTTAGATTTTCACACAAATTACCTCTACTTTTTTCCTCTCAATTATTGAATTAATAATATAGCACATCAAATTTATCAATTCTTACATCCAATTCGATTAAATTAATGAATAAAATTCAATTATATAAAAATAATAACTACAACTAATCGGTATATATTAAAGAGGTGTCAATTTTGTCCTTAAATGAAGAGACCTTAGAAACTAAGACATATAAAACCATTGAAAAGATCGAAACAAATAACCTAAAACAACTTAAAAATACACTAGATAATATCTTTGATATTAGTGCAGATTTGATTGAACATCCTTTGCAATTAAAAACAAACACGAATATTTTACTTTATTATTTTGAAGGCCTTACAGATGGTGTTGCATTAAAAGCCAATGTTGTTACACCATTATTACAAGAAGTAAATGAAGACAGTCAAATTTTTAATTCTAATATTATTGCTACTCATACAAAAATCGTATATACATGGAATGAAATTAAAGAAGGATTACTTGAGGGTCAATGTGTACTGTTTATGGAAGGAGAAAATCGGTCACTTCTAATAAATACAAAAGGCTGGGCAGAGAGAGCCATTCAAGAACCAATTTCAGAAGTTACTATTAAAGGCTCACATGATGGTTTTATTGAGAATGTCACAAAAAATATAGGCCTAATTCGTCGATATATTCCTTCTACAGAGTTAAAAATCAAAAAGCTGACGATTGGAGAACGAGCCACTTCTTTAGTCTATTTAATTTACTTAGGTGATGTAGCAAACGCAGATGTAGTCCAAGAAATAGAAACTAGAATCTGCAAAATCAAAACAGATGCGGTATTAAGTATTGGAGAGCTATCTAATTATACAAAAGATCAAAATTGGACTCCTTTTCCACAGGCTTATTTAAGCGAACGTCCAGACGCCATTTCAAATCATATACTTGATGGGAAAGTAGCAGTGTTAATGGATAGATCCCCTGGTGCTATGGTTGTTCCTATGAATTTGATTGGATTTTTTCAAACCCCAGATGACTATAATATTCATTGGCTCATTGCATCTTTTTTTCGCTTATTACGATTTGCAGGATTTATTATAGCTATTTTTTTACCCGCATTTTATATTGCTATAGTATCCTTTCACTTTGAGATCATTCCTATAGATTTATACACTTCTATTGCAACGTCAAGAGTTAAGGTCCCCTTCTCTCCCTTATTGGAAGCTTTTATAATGGAAATTACACTGGAAATGCTACGTGAAGCTGGTATTCGCTTACCACAACCTATTGGACAAACTATTGGTATTGTTGGAGGGATTGTAATTGGACAGGCAGCTGTTCAAGCTGGACTTGTGAGTAACGTTATGGTTATTATCGTATCTATTACAGCCATTGCATCATTTATTGTTTCTAATTATGATTTATCAAGTTCTATACGCCTTATTCGTTTTCCAATGATGTTATTGGCATACTTTTATGGGATTGTAGGTATTGTTAGTGGATTAATGCTCTTATTTGCTCATTTTGTTTCACTGACTTCCTATGGTTCACCATACGGATTGCCAATCGCGCCATTTCGGCTTCAAAAGTTAAAAGACTCTTTTGTAAGGTTTCCTATTTCGATGATTACCACCCGTTCGAGTACTGGACAGCCGAAACAAGAAAAGAAAAAAGAAGGTGGTCCGCATGGGGAATCTTAAATTCAAAAATATAACTTTATTCGAATTTATTATTTTCATCCATTCGCTGCAACTTGCATCTGGTATGTTAATTATGCCAAGCCCACTTGCTACTACTGCTGGTACAGATGGCTGGATTTCGATCATTCTCGGATGGATAGTTACTTCTATAATCGGTGTAATTATTATATTAATGTTACAAAAAAATCCCAACAAAAATTTCTCACAAATCTTAAAAACATACTTTGGTAAATGGATAGGAACAATTCTTTTTCTTGCATATGCCTCTTATCTATTTTTTGCTGGATTTAATACTTTATTAAAGGCAACTGATATTGTAAAAGTGTGGATATTCCCTTCCACTCCTGCTTATCAAATCACCATATTATTACTATTACCTTTTATTATTTTAACCCTGAGTGGGTTAAGGGCTCTTACTAGTTATTCTATGCTTGTTTTCTTCTTCACTACTTGGATGCCACTATTTCTTCTGTTTTCACTAAAGACTAACTGCACCCCTTTACACCTACTACCTATTTTTAAAGATGGATTATACCCTATTATAAAGGCAACAAAAGAAACCATTACACCTTATGCTGGCTTAGAAATTGCATATTATATATACCCGTTCTTACAAAAAAAACAAAAAGCCATAAAAGGACTACTAATAGCGAATACTGGAACTATGTTTTTCTATTTATATGTGACTATTCTTTCTTATATATACTTTAGTCCAGAGGGGATAAAAGACGTAATCTGGCCAGTATTTCATCTGTTAAAAGGGGTTCGTTTTTCTTTCATGGAAAGATTAGAAATTATATATATCGCTTACTACTTGATTGTATTTTCCACTACAATATATCCGTATTTATTTTTCAGTTTTGAATCTATGACCATATCACTTCAAAAAAACGCCCGAAATTGGGCGCTGCTTGCTTTTATGTTATTTATAGTTGGGCTATTTATTTTCCTAAATCCCGATGTGGATCAATATTTGTTTATATATTCTCTTATGGATATCTTAAATGTCATTTTCTTTATTCTATTACCAATCTTATTTTTCGCTTACAGCATTCTTTTTACTTGGGTTACTAGGAGGAAACAACTTTGATTCGAAAATGGATATGGATTGTAATTTGTTGTGTGTATATAATTGGTTGTAGTCAGAGAGTTCCTCTTGAGAAGGTTTCATTAATCCTTTTAATTGGCTTGGATAGAACCTCTAATGGAGACATAAAAGTTGGAACAAGCATACCACTCTTTCATCATAAGCAGCAAAAAAGTACTATAGAGCATTGGACACAAGCATCAACTGTATATAATGGATTCAGTAAGATAGATACGAAGTTAACGGGATATCTGACAGCTTCCAAAGCTGAAATCATTTTAATTGGGAAAAAATTAGCGCAAGAAGCAAACTGGTTGCAGGAGCTTGATTCTTCTTACCGTGATCCTTACGCTACCATTAATGCTAAAGTAGTACTTGTAGATGGACCTGCAGAAGAAATTTTTAAAATTCATAAGCCTAGTAAACCATCACTTTCATCTTATATAAATGGTGTAATTGAATCGTCAATTCAAAATAACCAATCAGTCTCTTCTACAATTCAACAATTAATGAGAGAACAAAATGAAGAAGGAATGACGCAAACTGTTCCAATTATCAAAAAAACAAAGGATGAAATCGACACAGTAGGAATTGCATTTTTAAATCGAAAAGGGAAATATTTGACTCATATCCCTAAAAAAGATGTTAAATTTTTCAATCTTATAAATAAGCCAAAAAGTAACGGGCGAATGATACTACACCTTGCACTTCCTCCTAAAAATTCCAACAAAAAAACAAATACTTCTATCTTCGTACAGAACGCGACAAGGAAGGTAGATGTAACTTTTCAAAACGGAAAGTTTGTATTTAATCTCGATATATATGCTAATGTAGCTTTAATAGAAAAAACTAATCCGAATTTAATTAAGGGGTACTATGATAATAAAAAAAATATAAATAATTTAAAAAGTGCTATTCAAAAAGAAATTAATAATAATTTACAAAATATATTGTATGAAATACAGCAGAATAAAATTGATCCAATCGGATTATCCCTATATGCTAGAGCATTTCAATATAAAGAGTGGAAAAAAGTAAAAGGAGATTGGTCGCAAGCGTTAGCAGAGGCTAAAATAAATGTAAAGACACACGTCAAAATAAAAGATACTGGGACCATTAGAAATTAAACTAGTCTATTCTTCTGCTTAAAAGTATTTCTAAGTGGAAATTCCCTCTTTAATAATTATTATGCAAAAGATGCTAACTCGAAAAACTCTTTCCGTTCTCTTAAAAAGGCAATAATTTAAGAGGAAACATTTATATGCATAATAACTCAAATAAAATCGATACTATACTTAGGTTAGATCTTAAAATCTAAAAACCTTATTCCAAACTTAGACCTAATTGATTGCTCCTCTCCCTTCCCTGGGGCTAAGTAGCTAGCTTTTGCTAGCTGCTTTTTTTATTAAACGGATAAAATTCGATATTCTAACAATACTACTCATAATACAACTTGAGCAGTTAACTTTTGTTAGCTGCTCTTTATTTGTACAAGGTACTCAATTGACTGGCGCACATATAATATCCTGAGTTCCTTTCTTTATAAAATAGTCGTTATAAAATGAGACTCGTCACGAGAGTACTTTACTAAGTGCCCTTTTTATACTCCAACTTAATACAAAATGAAAGTTTGATTAAGCTTATTTTTACTACCGCATAACATGTTTAATTCTGCTTATAATATAGTTGTAACTTAAAGTTACATATCTTTTACTTGTAGGGCCTAATTTTCTTTTGTACAACAAGCAGTTAGTTAATTAAGCTGGCTGCTTTGTTTTGCAAAAAGAAGTTTTTATACGATTTTAAACACATTTAAAAATAAATTCATATGATATTACGTATTCCTCTCTTTTACAAAATGGATTTTGGTCAAAAGAGCACTTTTACGAAGTGCTCTTTTCTCATGGAATTAAAGCTCTACAAAATAGCATTTTTGTTTAGTTTCACTCTAAAAGTAAAATTTTCATTTTTTCATTCCACCAAGTTCATAACATATTCTTTTCCCCCGATAAAATAATGATTAGGTGTCCCATGCGCATTTTATCCACTGGAAATAATACCTTTCACGTACTTACGTATTAGAAACTTCATTTCTGCTTCTTCTGCAATAGCAATTTTGTTCACTTTTTTGATACATTTATGAAACATTCACATGTTATCTTCAATATGTTCTATTCTTTTTGAAAAACCATGTGAGAATACCAAAACAAGAAGCCCTAGAGCCCTAACTCTAAGGCTTCTTGTTTTCAAATAAGGATTTTGTATTAAATCTGCACCAAGATTAAGAAGCATACATACCATATCTTGTGCACCTTTTTTACATAAATCTTGATCATTGGGCGCCTTTAAAAGCGCTCTTTTTTGTTGATAAACTACACAAAGAGAAAAAAACGCATACAATGTCACGTATTCTTTTTCATTGTAAGTTTGGGTGGAAGAGCGTCCTGGAGGACGCTCTTTATATTTGTTTATAAACAAATAATTTACTTAAAAATACTCACAGTTTGTATAAACCAAACATATATTTACATAGACAAGACATAGCTTTTTATTTAACAAAATAACTATTTTGTTAAATTCTTTATTAGTTCATTGCTTTCATAACTACTTTCTCTAGCTTTTTTAACAAATGAAATCTAATATTAAATTTCTAAATGTATACTGTACTAAACACCAGTTAACACTATATACATAGTGTTAACTATCTTAATTGAATATTAGTAATAGTAAGTAGAAACATTATCAATTTACTATATCTTACATTTATGTAAAAATAGATGTATGTTAAGCTTATTCAAAATCTTTCCCCTAATAAAGATTTGAAGTAGCATTTCATGATTCTCCTTACTGTTAATATGCCTTGAAAAAGAACCCTATAGGGTTCTTTTTCTTTTCATTATAACCTCAGTAAGTCCTTATTTAGCATGTAAAAAGGACTGCTAATTACCTGCAGCCCTTTACACTTCAAAGTTTAGAAGTATACAATAACAAATCTTTCCCAGCTTCCAGCTACATAACTAGTAGCCGTTAATTCTCTACCACCATTTGCTGATATATACCTACCATTACTGAGTGCTTGTAATACATATATCCTATTGTCTCCACCATTATATAAGATAAACTTTTCCCATGTCCCAATTGATGTACGATCTGCTACTACTCTACCATTTGGCTCAAACGAAACATACTTCCCATTACTTTTGGCTTTTAAAGCGTATGTATATAATTCTCCAGTCGGAATTAATTCAAATTTCTCCCATTCATTAACTACATTACGATTTGCTGTTACATTTCCCAAAGGCTCAGCAGAAACATATTGTAAATTTGCTGCCTGTATAGCAACTGTCCAACTTCCATTAAATAAATTCACGCCTTTTAGTGAACCTGCTTTTGATAGATTTGCTGCCGATACATCATTCAATGGTGTAATCATCAATATCATTAAAACCATCGGCAACATCATTAAAACTAACTTTTTTGAGATTGTATTACCACTTGCATGTGTTATGAACCTCTTCATTCCCATTCCTCCCTCAATATACATAGAACTCATATACATCATACCAAATATGTAAAATATTGTAATACTAGAGAGAGTTTATCAATAAATACCTTACTATTCTGTTTCTTTTTTCTCAAATCTATAGCACTTAAACATGTATCAATTCTCAAGCACATTTTTTAAATTATTTTCTCGTAATAAAAAAATGTAGCAGTTGATAGCAACGAGAGTATAGACAAAAGAGAGAGTATTTTCATTTCACTTTTCTTTAAATAAAAGCCAAATAGCCGTTCATAATGAACGACTATTTGCATCTAACGAATAATTAGAAGGTTCTTCATGTTAATCTATTTTGTTTAATCCCGTTGAAGTAACTTGATAGGTTCTTTTTTTGCCTATATATTCTTGTTTATTATTCTCAAGGTTAATAAGTGTAGCACGTGTCTTTTCCTTTACTGCTTCCCCTTCTATATGGGTAAACTCAATGTAATCTCCCGCTTTTACGGGCACCATTTGGAATTCAGCAGTTTGTTGTCTGTTTCCCACTATTTCCTTATTATACACAACACTACCGGTTGAATTCTTTACTGTAATACTTGCATACGTATTATTAAAGTAAGAATGTGGTACGCCTGCTTCTAAATTCACCTGCATTTTCTCTGTTGTCCTATTATAATCAACTTTTGCGATTTCTCTATCGCTATATCCTTTTAAAGACCACCCAAAATGATTTCCATCTAAAACCGTTGTTTCTGGCATTTTTTCTACTTTCTTCAAGCCTGCTTTTGTAACTTCGTACATGACTTTTTTTCCAAAGCTTTCTTGTTTACTGCTGTCTACATTTATTAAAGTAGCTCTATGCACACCTTCTAGGTGTGTCAACTCAATATAATCTCCTACTTTAACTGGAACTTTTTGCGATTCAGCATTTTGTTGTTTGTTTCCATAAATGTCTTTATTGTATACTACTTTCCCTGTTGCATTTTGTACTTTAATACTCGCATACGTTTCATTAAAATAATGATGCGGTACGCCTGATTTTAAATCGATTTTCATTTCTTCTGTCGACTTATTAAAATTAACTTTTGCAAACTCGAAATCACTAATTCCTTTTAGTGACCATGCAAATTGATTTCCATCTAAAATTGTTGCTTCGGGCATTTTTTCTGCTTTCTTCAGACCTTCCTTTGTAACTTGGTATATTGCTTTTTTTCCAAAGCTTTCTTTTTTACTATTACCTACATTTGTTAAAGTAGCTCTATGAATACCTTCTAGATGTGTTAATTCAATATAGTCTCCTACTTTGACTGGAACTCTTTGCGATTCAGCATTTTGTTGTTTGTTTCCATAAATGTCTTTATTGTATACTACTTTTCCTGTTGCACTTTGTACTTTAATACTCGCATACGTTTCATTAAAATAATGATGCGGTACGCCTGATTTTAAGTCGATTTGCATTTCTTCCGTTGACTTATTGAAATTAATTTTTGCAAACTCAAAATCACTAATTCCTTTTAGTGACCATGCAAACTGGTTTCCTTCTAAAATACTAGAAGAGTTCGGGATATCTGAATTAAAACCTAAGTTATCTAATATAGATTTTAGATCAGGTAAAACACCTATTCTATCATTCCACGGATCTTGAGATTTTGTTCCTGTATTCGGATTACTTAAGATATTTCTTAGTTCGGCTGGTGTATAAGGAGAACCTCGATGTTCTTTAGCAATACCTTGAATCGAAGTTGCTGCTCCAGCAATAATTGGTGAAGCACTTGATGTTCCACTAAATGTTGATGTATATAAATTTGTAGTATTTTGACTTGGATTTGCTGATGTTGTATCAACATTTTCTCCCCATCCATATACATCTAATCGACTTCCATAATTTGAAAACCATAAACGTTTATGTGGAACAGTTGATGATCCCGCCCCTACCATAATAGCACCTGAATCCTTGAAGTCTGGACTATTTCGATTTAAGATCTTTTTTCCATTACGATCTTTAAAATTATCTAAGTCGTTTGAACCATTTGCGCCAGCTTCTATAATAATAATCCCTTTATCTGCACCAACACGAATTGCATCAAAAATATCTGGATGTACTTCTACAGGTAAATATTTATCCCCATACCCATCATACGAAGCTTGTGCCTCTAATAAAAGAATATCTCCCGCTTGTAAATTATGTACAGCACTTAAAATAGCATCCGCTGTATTATAAATTCCATTATCCCTGATCTGGGATATTACTTTTACATTTGCTTTTGGTGCAATTCCAATATTTCCAATTTGATTATCTTCAGATGAAACAATTCCTAATACAGAAGTACCATGAGCCCTATGCTGGCTTATATTTTGTCCCGACATAAGCTTAATATTTTTATTGACTAAATCCTCATGGTTCAATAACCATCCATATTCCATATCCACAAAAGTTGTATCCTTCCCATCACCACCTTTAATGCTCCAAGCATGCGAGGCATTAATTCCCTTTGGTGCCGCTTCAAGATATCCTTGATTTGTAAATCTAGGATCATCGTACGGATTAACAGATAAATTTGGTAACTGTATTTCAGGAGGTGTCAAAATTTGTTTTTCTTGTATATAAGCCTCCTCTACGAGAGGAGATGTTTCAAATTTTTTCAGTAATAATTCTATTTCTATGTTATTAGGAGCTTGTACAATATAATAATTTAATAAATTATTAGCTGATTCATTAGCAACTGATTTAGATTGTACTGATAACTTTTCAATCTCTATCGGATTTACAGATGAGAACAGACGATTCAAAGTAAGTTCTGTATTTTCGGAAAATAACTTCTTTAAATTGTTATCGTAATCCCCATTTTTTATTCGTTTCTCAATACCATCTTCATAAGGTAAGTCAATTTGATTTTTAAACTTTACAACTAATCTTTCTTCCTTTGAATCTCTTTCTTTGTATGTGACATTATAAGATTCAGCGTAAACTTTATTATGAATACTATCATTTTGTAGAATTAGATCTGTTCCTACAAATGTGGTCATTGCAATTGATGAAATTAGAAACCCTTTAAATATGTTCATACTATACCCGCCGATCTATATTCTCTTGAGAATTTTTTAATGCGTATAATGGTTAAGATTTTTATATAATATATAAATCTATAATTTAACTTTTGTAGTGAAATCTATGACTTTATTAATAATCCCATAGAGGTAACCTGATATATTCTTTTCTTTCCCATATACTCCTGTTTACTATTCTCAAGATTAGTAAGTGTGGCGCGTGTCTTTTCCTTTTGTGCTTCTCCCTCTATATGAGTAAACTCAATACAATCTCCTACTTTGACTGAAACGGTTTGGCTCTCAGCATCTTGTTGTCTATTTCCTATAATTTCTTTATTGTACAAAATATTACCGGATAAATTCTGGACTTTAATGCTTGCATACGTATTACTAAAATAAGAATGGGGTATACCCGCTTCTAATTTAAGCTGCATTATTTCTGTTGCTTTGTTATATTCTATTTTCGCGATTTCTCGATCATTATATCCCTTTAATGACCAAGCGAATTGATTTCCATCTAAAACCGTTGTTTCTGGCATTTTCTCTACTTTCTTCAAGCCTTCTTTTGTAACTTGATATCTTGCTGTTTTTCCAATGGTTTCATTTTTGTTATTTTCAAGGTTAATTAAAGTTGCTCGCGTTTTTTCCTTTGCTGCTTCTCCTTCTATATGGGTAAATTCAATGTAATCCCCTACCTTGACGGGCACAGTTTGGCTTTCAGCATTTTGTTGTTTATTTCCCACGATTTCCTTTTTGTACAGAACGTTACCAGAAGAATTCTGGACCTTAATACTAGCATACGTACTAGCAAAATAGGAATGTGGTACACCTGCTTCTAGTTTTACCTTCATCTCTTCTACCGTTTTATCATAATCTACTTTTGCAATTTCTCTATCACTATATCCTTTTAATGACCATGCAAACTTGTTTCCTTCTAAAATTGTTGCTTCTGGCATTTTTTCTACTTTCTTCAGGCCTTCCTTTGTAACTTCGTATAGGGCTTTTTTTCCAAAGCTCTCTTGTTTACTATTATCTACATTTGTAAGAGTAGCTCTATGTACACCTTCTAGATGTGTTAACTCTATATAATCGCCTACTTTGACTGGAACTTTCTGCGATTCAGCATTTTGCTGTTTGTTTCCATAAATCTCTTTGTTATAGACCACTTTACCTGATGTGTTTTGCACTTTAATACTTGCATATGTACTATCAAAGTAGTCATGTGGTACACCTGCTTTTAGATCAATTTGCATTTCTTCTGTTGATTTATTTAAATTTACTTTCGCAAATTCAAAATCTCCAATCCCTTTCAGCGACCATGCAAATTCATTACCTTCAAAAATGTTTGGAGATTCATTTTTGATTTGTACCTTTTTCTCAACAGTTTGATCAAATATATCCGTTAATACAATTTTTGCATAAGCATTTGTTGGTAATGATATAGATTGACTGATTCCATTTTGATAAGATTTAATATCATTAATTACGTTAATAGGTTGGCCCGTCATATTTTCATTGTTATAAATTTCAATTTTCCCCTTAAATTGCGGTGTACTATTTTCTTTTAGTTTCCAAGATACATTTAATTTTTCATTTTCATAATATATAGATTGGATATCAAAATCTAGTTTTCCTATTTCAGGTTGAGTAGGTTGATTTAGCGTGAATATTTTTCCTGCCCCAATAGTAGACTGCGTATTACCTCCTGCTTTGACCCATACATATTCTGAAGTAGATCCTCCATCATATTGATAAGTATTATCATGCGTTCCAGAAATACTTTGATTATTCCAAGAACTCCATTGTTTATCAACTAATTTTCGGCTATAACCATTTTTCAAGCGCGCTTCTCGAACATTCTGTCCACTATCAGCCCAGTCTTCTTGAAACATTCCTAAACCATGATTAAATGCAACATTAGCAACCGGAAAGTCCATAATTGCAATTTGATGCCATTTATTCTTTGTTACATCTTTCATCCATTGTCCAAATTTAGTATGACCATTTTCTTGCCATGAACGCATTGTCATTGTGTACCAATTGTAGTCTTTCCAACCATAAGTTGTTTGAACCTTCATTCCTGTTCCTTCTCCTCCAAAGGGTCCAGCTTGCGAATTCGGAAATAAGTATTCGGCCTTTATTGCTTCTTTAGAGGAAATTGGATCCCATAAGGCAAAATGTAAAGTACGTTTTCCATTTTCATCAAACCCACTTTGTTGTTGAAAACCAGCATATCCTCCAGCTTCACCACCTGCATTCCAGTTGTGTACAGCCCAGTACGTATAAGGTGGTGTCTGAACTGGTGACCAGTCTATACTAATAATATCTGAGGCAGGTATATTTTGGGGACTCACATAAACTGCTGGAGCAGCTGAATGTGTTGCAGCTTTAGTGTGCAAAATAGACGTTCCAAACATAGAAAACATGCTACATGCTGCGGTAATTATAATAACTTTATTAAATCTTTGCTTTGTTTTCTGACTAATCACTAATCTACATCCTTTTCTAATTTTTATTATTGAATACTAACGTAGTAGAGAAATCTATCAAAATTCAAACAACATCCAGTAATTCTTTAAAATACTGGATGTTGTTCTATCTTTACATCTGATTCTTACATATTAATTGATTGTAATTGCTTTCCATAACGATAGTGCAAATATCCAATTCGGGTCACCATTTCCTTGATGATTTTGAACAGCTTCATACACTGTCCCTTGATGTTCTACTTTATCGCCCTTTGTATATGCCTTCTTTGGATCCCATTTTTCATAAGATACATTTTGATCTTTGGTTTTTACAAGAAGAATTTCACTTTGGATTGATGTATTTCCAGCTGCATCTACAGCCTTCACTGCATATTTGTATTCCTTATTAACTGTTAAGTTTTGATCAGTAAACGTCGTTCCTTGTACCGTTTGAATCAATTGTCCATCGCGTAATACCTGATATTCTTTTACACCTACATTATCTGTAGAAGGATTCCATTTTAGCTCTACACTGTTAGAAGTAAGGTTGCTTGCATATAATCCTTGTGGCTGTGTTGGAGCTTCTGTGTCCGGTTTCGGATTAACAATTTGATTTACTTTCTTCAGACCTTCCTTTGTAACTTCGTACATGGCTTTTTTTCCAAAGCTCTCTTGTTTACTATTATCTACATTTGTGAGAGTAGCTCTATGCACACCTTCTAAATGTGTCAGCTCAATATAATCTCCTACTTTGACTGAAACTTTTTGTGATTCAGCATTTTGTTGTTTGTTCCCATAAATGTCTTTATTGTACATTACTTTACCTGATGCATTTTGTACTTTAATACTCGCATATGTTTCATTAAAATAATGATGTGGTACGCCTGCTTTTAAATCAATTTGCATTTCTTCTGTTGATTTATTGAAATTGATTTTTGCAAACTCGAAATCACTAATTCCTTTTAGTGACCATGCAAACTGGTTTCCTTCTAAAATATTATTTACATTAGGCATATCTGGTTTAATTGGATTAGAATCCGTACCCTTCCAAATCTCTGCTGTTAAAATCGGATATCCTAATGCAGCTACTTTTTGAATGGTATCGTTATTTGGACGTAATCCCCACTTCTCAAAGAAAGGAATTAAATTTTGTTTGGCTACTTTTGATGCTGAAATCATAAATAGTTGTTTTTTATTTTCATCAGTTTGTGGAAGTTCACTTGAAGGCATGTCTCTATACAATTGATGTAATTTAGGATAGAAATCCTCTCCATACGCTAACTGTAGTTGCCAAAGCATAACAAGCTTTACAAAAACATCGCTAATTTCATCATAATTTTTATTCACTTGTTCTAGATATTGAAATGCTTTTGGATAAATTCCACTTTTCTCTAAGTTGGATGGTTGATTAAATGCTTTTTCTACAGAAAGGCTGTATATATTATTTTGTACTTCTGTCATATTATAAAACTTCCAGGGCGATTGTTGTCTCAAATGTCCTGCCTCATGCCAAGGGCCCCAGCCATCTGTTATAAATTTATTAATATCTAACACGTATTGGATTGCATCTCCTACATATGCTGTTCGATAAGAAGTTGCATACATATAATAATCAGGAGAATGATTTTCTTCTACGTAATGAACATAATGTTTATCTACTTGTTCTTCAGATAATCCAGCTACTTTGTCTTGAATTCGAGTAGCTTCATCCATCTTTTTTAAGAGTTGTACAGGATCTGTATTAGAACCCAACAAATATTTCTTAACACGTGCAGGGCTGGCCGTAATTAATACACGTTCGCCTTTTAACTCCACTGCATGTGCATTAGGATATTGGTCCAGCATGTTTATTAAATCTTGTTTCGTATGCTTTCCTAGTTCAAAGAAAGGCGTAGTCGTTCCACCTGTTGTAATTGTTGTTCGAATGCTACCTCCTTGCTGTTTATTATAAAAATAAATCAGCCCCCCATTTGGAGATTGGATTGTGTTTACACCAGGTTTTAATGTAAATGATTTTATCTTAGAATCTTCTCTCCAAGAAGCATCATACGAATACGTTCCAATATATACCTGTATATCTTGATTACCTTCTACATTAATCGTTATTTGTTCATTTGGCTTTGCATATAAACCAGTTGGTTCATATGGACTAAATGCCATACTTTTTCTTTCCTGTTGTTTCAGTACCTCAACATCCCCTTTTCCTGGGACTGTAAATGTTCTATTTTCTGATTTAACTGATTTTTCACTTTGCAGTGATGTCGATAAATTTTTTTGCTGCTGCGTTTCCTCTGCAAAGACATCTGATGAAGAAATCATTCCAGTCGCAAGCATAGTTACTGTAGCAGTAGCTGCAAGTATTTTTCTAGTTTTATGTTTTGAATTATTTCCCATATTATCTCCCTCATTTTTCCTTAGTACTCTTAAGGATTTTTTGTTTTCTTCTTCATGTTTTTACAATCTAAACTATTCATACTATTTAAGTTGTGTCTATTACTCTATATTTTTTTATATATATCTCCTTTTCTTTATGTATTATTGTATATAAATGTTATTTGATGACACATTAAATAACAACTTTACGATAAACTCATCGATAACAGCCTATTATGTTTTGATTCTGTATTCTAAACTTCCATCCAATTGGAGAAATATATCCAAATGGAGAAATAAGTAAATAAATTTCAACATTTAAGGGTTGGGATCTCACAAAAAATTCATAAAACTTTTTTCACTTTAAAGGTTTAAACAATTACGACCACATTTTTTTGAAATAAAAAGCATCTAATTCTATTTGAATTAGATGCTTACATTTAGTCCTTAACCCTAACAATCTAAACTATTTATGCGTTTGTAGATCTTTTTTTATTACATCCCAGAGTGAATTATCTTGACGCATCGGTTTACCCTCTTCATCCCATTTTAATTTTCCTGTTCCCAATTCATAATTCATCCCTGTCCATGTGTCTTCACGGAATGCATAGAATGATTTATGCCATCCTTTTTGGTTAAAGATAGAAATAAGATCTTGCATGTATTGGGTAGCACCTGGAACAGTACGGTTAATTCCAAACTCCTCTGCGATAATTCGATTAGATGGTACATGATTTATCTTAGACCTAGGAAACTTTTACGTATAATTTACCTATAGTCCTAAAATTTCTACAATCTGACGAGCTTTATTATTATCAATATAATAATGCATCTCTAATCCTTTTCTTTCTGCACGGATTACAATTCCTTTTAACTTTGCTAAATGTTGTGAAACAGTGGATTGTGGAAGTTTTAATATTTCTGTTAACTGTGTAACATTGCACATTTTATAATGCATTAACTCACTTATAATTTTTAATCGAACCGGATGTGCCATTACCCTTATTACATCTACATCTTCTTCGCGTATTTTAGCTAGGTCATTATTAGATATTACTGCTAACATTTCGCATTCTCCTTTATTATTAATTTCTATTTTCCTATTATCCTTATAAGTAATACTTATAGATAATTACAATTTTTCCTGTTGAGAAAATATATTCTGCTCAATACAAAAAAGACACCTATTCCAAAAACAGTTTTTACCGTTCCAATGAATTGGTGTCTTAAAATTTTTTAGCTACACTATATTTATTCATATTATAACCTATACATGATTTTGAATGATGCTTAATATACGTTGCAAATAAATTATTTATCAACATGAAAATATGGAATTAAAATCCTAATTATAGTAATATAATGGTACCTTCAGTTGTTAACTGTCATCCTTTTTTAAAAGCGCTGTCTTTAAAGACAGCGCTTTTAAATTTCTTTAACTAAAACTGTCTATTAATTATAAACTTAAAACTTCAATAAGTTGCCACTATAGTAGCATAACTAAGTTCAAACTTCTCTAATCTAAATAGAAATACAAATAATGGTAGCCAAATTCGCAAT
Source organism: Bacillus sp. ISO11 (assembly GCF_003458115.1). NCBI lineage: Bacteria > Bacillati > Bacillota > Bacilli > Caryophanales > Bacillaceae > Bacillus > Bacillus sp. ISO11. The sequence goes on from NZ_QXCO01000029.1 coordinate 40,056, forward strand.
GTAACTGCTGCAAAGGTTAAGGAATAATTTCTGATCATCCAATTCTGATGGTCTTGAATTTTTTTATTTTTAACTCTATTTAATACTTGATATCAATCCGCCCATAGCGTAAAAGGATAAGTACAATCCTGAAATGCCACCTAATATTATACCAATCATATAGATTCTCCCGAACATCCGATGACAGCTTATATTCTTCCCTCTAAATTTTGTGGTTAATGTTAACAGACCAATTACTAATGCTAATATACTAGTTGCAATATGTAAAAATAACATAATATACCAAAAATCACTTAATTTAGATACATATATTAGCTTCGATACAAGTTCTGTTTGAAGCCCATATAAAATGAAATATTGAACAACAACATAACCAGCTACTAAAATAGCTAAAAAGGTAAATATAAACCAAATTTCCCCATTCGAATTTGACTACCTCCTTTTTACATTTAAGGAAATTAGATTATATATAACCATTTATTCTAAAGGGAAATAAATAAGCCTTCTTTAACTATCTATTCAACAAATTGTTTTTTCATCAGAAACAATCCTAATTGAGGTCCCATTACCATCAAGCTAGCCAAGTAATTTACTAGGTACGAAGTGACTCTTGTTTAAAAACTAGCAAGTGATAAAAAAGTAGGCATGCTAAAGAAGCCTATTAAAATACAATTTTTTCACTGAGCAGCTCGTCTATGCTTCATCGTCGTTTTATACACAATCTCTAGAATATCAAAGACGGGCATCTTCTTATGTCTATGACAGTTACGACTATTCTTTTTGAACAATTGATAAAGAAAGTGCAAAATTTTTAAAAGTTCTTCTATTAATCTCTAAAAAACGCGCTGAATTAACATAAATAAATGTCAAGAGATAGAATTTTTGTTTTGAAGGTGCCTCAAAACATTGGCTTGATGGGCATTTGGTGCTAATCCACATTAGAAAAACAAGGAGGTTATCAAAGGCTGAATGAACTCTCAGCAGATGATAATCTCCTGAAATGGCGTATCAATAATTTAAATAGATATCCTCAAAAATATATTATTGAGTCACTCCAAATACATTGATTTCAGCTGCACTTGCCCATGGATTATTGTTTACCTCGCTTAATGCACGTAGTTTAATATAACGACCTGTCTTGTTTGCAAAGCTGACTTCTTTCAAATTAGTATTATTGGCAAAAACACCTATGGATACAGCTGTTCCCCAATTCACTCCATCACTACTAACGTAAAACTCATAGTCCTTAATCGTTCCGTTGATTTGACCATCTTGCCTTGGGAGATAGCTAAATTTGGAGAGGTTATAGATTGCACCTAAATCAATTTGAATCTCGTGCGGCATTGGAGCTACGGGGCTCCAGTTTGTATGCCAAAATGTGTCTTTGTTTCCATCAAAGGCATACGTTCCTAAATTGTACCAATTATAGCTATCTACATATTTTAGTGTCCAGTTTGTTTGCGGAATTAAACTAGCTTCTTTTGTTGTGACTGCTACATTCATGGCAGAATTACTTGTACTTGTCGTTGTAATCGTTACTCCTGATTTTTCTCCTGTGTAGGTATTACTATTCGGATTAGTGTCTGGACCAAAGGTAGCAGCATGATTTTGATTCGTATAATAGAACGGGTCTTGGTATTCACTGACTGATTGCTCTATATCAATGAAAGGATGAGGATCGCTGGAATTATTATTCATAGATTCATCAATATGCCAAACCGCAATACCACCAGAATTTGTTGGTAAGCTCGCATCATACCCGACCTTTGCACGATTCTCAACTAAAAAATACGTATTATCCTTTAAAGGAATCTTTAACACATTATAGTTATTTGGGATCGCATTTAGAGTAAAGTTATTAGTGGTATTTACTACATTTGGTGTTACAAATCCTAATTTTACTTTTGACCAAGCATCCATATGACCGGGTGTAGCTCCATAATCTTCTCCTTGAAGACTATTCCAAGATCCATTACCCATTATACTTAGGCTACCCACACGATTATTATCACCATATAGATCTGGCAAGCCAAAGGAATGACCTAACTCGTGAGCAGGGATACCAATCGTTGCCATATGACCATATTGTTTTTCACCCTGTGCCGTATACATACCTGATACCGTAACACCATCGTGATTTGTATTTGGAGCATACGACTGATGTGCCCAAATATAAGGAAGTGGAGCACCAGGAGCAGCCTGTTCATTACCAGCAAGAAAGCTTACAATGTAGAAGCCATCTTTAGAGTCAACGACTTGATCATTATTAGTATCAAGACTAGCAAAATTCACTTGAGAATCAGCTTTAGCCAGTGCATCTGTTATAACCGTACCCATACTTTTTCCCGATGTACTCGGATGAGCGTAATCTAATTTTACTTTAACCACTCCATCATTTTGAGTACCATATGTTTCAGGAGCTGAAGTTATCTGTACTTTTCCGTTACTTACCTCATTATAGTAATTCTTAACTGACTTTTGATTTGTAGAAAAGAATTTGTTACTCCAGTCGTTATCGTTATATGCAATATCAACATCTGTAAACCCAATTAACAAAACAAGTATTTTTTTGGTCCCTAAAACTGGAGTGACAGTTCCATCAATATTTTTTAGTGATTCTTTTTGTAATTTATTCATGTGCTCCTGTTTTTTCTTTGCTTGAGGGTTATATTTTTTTATCCACTTATTCAAATTGCCCTCATTTACCGCCATTGATGGCTTCTTATCAATTTTATATTTTGTACCCGTTGATTTCAGTTCATCTGATGTAAGCTCAGCATAATTCCAATATCCCTTCTGATCTTGTAAAAGTACGTCGCCATCCTTTGTACTTACCCAGTGGAACCATTCATCTCCATGTAACGTGCCCTCAAAAGTTTCGCCTGAAGGCTGCTTCATTTTGACAACTCCTTCGTATGCTGGTGCGGCAAAAGCGTTTGTTTGAACATACAAAACACAAATTACCGAAAAAACGGACATAAACAGGAATTTAAAAACCCTTTGCATAAACTTCCCCCTTTTTCAATGGTATGTGGAATATTCTGTTGATAGCCAGACTAGATTCATACATGGAATAGTTCGACAGATACATCTGTATAACACTAACAGAATACCTTTAATTATAATTACAGTAAATTGAAAAAATGTTAATTTTTTATTTAAATAAATATTTTCTCAAGATTATTTCATAAAACAGAATTGATGAAAGTTACAAGTGAGTCTCAGAAAAAATTATACTTTTTAAAATGTATATAATGCACATATTAACTAATCCAAATTAAATAAAGCAGTCAATTCTTGTGCACCATAATTATTTTTAAGTTTTACAAATCCTAACTCATTTGCAAATGTTTGAAGAATATGTAGGGATCCAACGAAGAAGTGAAATTCATCTCAAGTTGATAGACACATACAAAACGCCATCTTTCCCTATGATTTTACAAAATGAATAGTGTATTTTTTCATTTTAGGAGCTATTTTGATTTAAAGCTTGATAGCGATGTGGCGGTATCCCATACCCATCAACCTAACGGAATAGGTGGCCCCAAAACGATAAAAATGAACTTCATAGCTATAAAAGACTCTAATTTTTCGTTTTGGGTCCTTATAAAATTTGAACTTTATGGTGATGTGGTGCTCCCCCTATAAGAATAGATACATTCTTTTACCTTGAATAGGCCTTATTCCATATACCATCTGCACTAGTACCCTCAAAAATCCGTTTCGCTTTCATATTTATTCAATCACATCACGTTTGCGTGAATTGTTAATGAGAGAACTATGAATCAAATATAATTGGACTATCATAATTAACTTATTTTTCTGAATTTTATTGAAAAATAAGTATAATACAATTAAACGAACTGGATACTTTGCTATGATGGTAATATATAACATTAGTAGATTTTTATGGGATGGGGGAATATATAATGATGGTTTCAGCTAAGGGGAATAATGAATTTACAAAGCTATTAAACGATTGGTATCTTGAAATCCGCTCAAGGCGTATAGGTAATGCACATCAATTAAAAGAAATAATTGATTCTAAGATTCATAGTATTGAAGAAGATCAAGATTTATTACTCTACTACTCACTACTAGATTTTAGATATCAATTTGTAATTGATAATTTAATCGTTTCAAAAAACAGCTTTGACAAAGTCGAGGCTTTTGATATGCCTACAGATAATTTCTTAGCTTATTATTATCACTTTTTCAAAGGGATTCATGCCTCTACTATTGGTGAATATCAAATTGCAAAAAAGAATTATGAAAGCGCAGAAAAACTTTTAGACTGCATTCCTGATGAATTGGAAAAAGCGGAATTTTATTATAAAGTTGGAGCTTTCCATTATGACATATATCAAGGACTCTTATCTTATAAAAAAGTATCAGAGGCAAGAGAAATCTTTGCTCAACATGCTGGGTATGAGATCAATGTAGCATTTTGTGATAATCTCATAGGCTTAGTTTGTACTCATTTGAAGGAATGGGAGCTCGCTGAAGAATATTTCACAAAAGCAATGGATATGTTCAAAAAAATAAACGAAGAGCAATTTATTTTAATGGTGCGTCAAAATTTAGGATTAATGTATGCAACTCAAAATCTTTCGCCATTAGCTATTAGATATCTTTCAGAAGTAAATCAAAAAATGCCTAACAATTATAAGGCACTTTTTATTGAGGCACGGGAACACATGAAGGAAGGAAATCACTCCGTTGCCAAAGATCTCATAGCAAAAGGATATTCCGTTTGTCAAGAGATTGAAAATATAGAGTATCTTCACCATTTTAAAATATTAGATGCAATGAATGGAGGTTTTCCTGCCGAAGCATTTGAAAGGACAGTGTTAAAAGGCGTATCATATTTTAAAGAGCAAGAACTTTTTGAATTCATTAAGGAATACGAAGAATATCTTGCTACTGCATTTTATAAAGAGCATAACCATATTAAAGCAAGTCATTATTTCTATTCATGTTCTCAGGCAGGAAAAAAAGTTATTGAGAAGGAGGCATTAAAATGAAAAAGACAATTCTCGGTTTAGTTGGTGTAATTACTATTTTTACTTTAATGTTTGGTGCCCAATCCCCTACAGAAACACATAAAGCTATTGATGTTATTCAATATGCACACGGAAATCATGGTGGTTAAGGTCTTAATTGAACGAGCATAAAATCGCACAAGACACTCATAGCCATACTAACGGATATTAAATGAATAAAGGTCTTCACTTCATTGTGAGGGCTTTTATTTTTTTATAAGAACCCCACTTATAACATTTTTAAAATCTACTATATTTAAAATGAAAGAAATATATTGAGAAATATATAATAAAATTGAATACTCTTTCTTTTTATCGTAAAATCAATATGAGTCAAGTGACAACATCTCTCTAACTCTTCTAAAAGAATCCTTTATGACATGGGGATTCTTTTGCTTTAGACAAATTATTCTTATTTTAACATTTGCAAAAAAACTCTTCTTAACCGACTACTCAACAAATATAAGTAAGGATTTAGTTTTATGAATATTTTTATGATCTGAGCAACAGGTAATAGCCTTCAATATTTGTTAGATTTAAAAATATCCTAAAAAATAAAAAGATGCTCTATCAATACTGTAAGAAGATTTGCTGCTAAACATGCATTTTTTCATTGTACCTTTTATAATCTGAGCTTTTTAACACTAAAGAATTAAGTATAGATTTATAGCCATGAATTCTTCTATTTGTACATATAATATTCTTTATATCTCTCAAAATTTGTTTTTTTTGTTCGTGTTGATGTTATAGGTGATTTTAATGATTTAGATACTGCTACCTGCTTTGGTGTTTGTAATGTGCCCCGTTTCTTAAGTTCTCTATACAAACTACTCACATTGCACCTCAGATTTTTTGCAATAGTTGGATATTCCTCTCCTTGATTAAATAATTGTACTGCTTTTTTACATTTTATGTCCCATTTTTCTTCTGACGTTTGAAATTTTTGAGTTCGTTTTTTAACTCTATTTTTTTCTAAATTAATACCCTCTCTTTCTATTTTACATCGCTTGGAAGAATACTGTTTTGCGTCTGCCTTACGCCCGGAATGCTCCTCCTGTAAACGTAACATTTGTACTTTTTTCGCAATTTCTCTCAAGTTAAAGTCACCTCATTTCGTTTAATAAATTCTACCAGAACTTGATCACCCTATTGTCTGTATCCCCCAATCATCGTTTATAAACAAGCTATAAATACTCAAATTCCCCTTATAATAGTTTTCAATCTAATATTTACGGAAAATTATAATCAATTCTATCTTTACATAATTGGAAACTATAGTAAATTGATAATGTTGACACAGAATATTCTAAACTTTAATTCTAACTATACAAATCAGTAAACTAAATATTTTCTTTGCTTAAAAAGTCAAAAATATCGTTTTCGCATAGCAAAACAAAATACTTTATCTATTGTAGCTATGGCACAAAGAAAAAGAATGCACATGTACTGCACTCTTTTTTAGTAACTCCTATATCAATTTTTCACCACAGTCAGCTCCTCCATTATTAGAAGACTAGACTTTACGCTTCTGAATTTATTATTCTGCAGTACATCAGCTTTTGCAGCTATATTTAACAACACTCTTACTATCATCCTATTTCAAGTTAAAATTAAAGACCTAATACTCCGACAATCTGACATGCCTTAAAATTCACAATATGATAATACATCTCTAATCCCCTTCTTTCTGAGCGAAGAATTTTCCCACGCATTTTAGATAAATGCTGAGATACGGTAGATTGAGGCACATCTAATAGCTCTGTTAACTGTGTTACATTACAAATTTTGTGGCGTTCTAGCTCTTTCACAATTTGTAATCTAACTGGATGGGCCATGATTTTTAATAGTTCTATATCCGCCTCTGGAATTTTGTACATTTCATTACTTACTTGCATTGTTGTCATTTTGTATTTCTCCTTTTTTAACTCTTTTTATTTTTTATCTATTTATAGGTATTTTGTGTTTATTCGAACATATTGTTCATAATCACTGTATTGTTTAATCTTTTGTCTCTCTCAGGTTTAATATATAGAAGTATTATGATAGCTAAAAATCCAACAAAAGATAGCATAGGTATCGAGATGAAACCGAATAAATTTAAGTAATCTTTTGTGCAAGAAACTCCTACTGAACAAATCTGCATCTCACTATTAGGAAACGCTTGAATTGTAATTTGATATACAGATAACATTAAACCAATACACGCAAATGAAAATGCATACGTGCTTACGTGCGAATCTTCTATATATATCCCTATCCCCAATATTAATACTAATGGATACATGGCCATTCTTTAGTACCAGCACAAATCACATGGCGGCAGCTTCATCCATTCACTAAAAAACAAACTAATTAACATTGCACTAGTAGCTATCGTCCAAGCAATTACAATGTGATACTTTTGAATGATCAACATCTTATTTTTACCTCACCTATTTTTTTAAATACAAAACATTTGCTAGTATATGACTAGTTTATTTCCGTGTTTCGAGTACCCTGTTTCAATAGAAAGTATCCAATCATTGATATCTTCTCAGTCGTATCCCCTCTCTTTTAATTCTAGAGGGAAAAGATTTTCAAAATCACCACGCATTTCGTACATGGTTTCGAATGCTTTTTCTAGCGAACCAAATCTATATACCATGTGTGTATGTACTTTTTTGTTTTTCTTTTCTCCTACAACTAAATATACATACCGTCTTTCTTTCGCTAAAACAAACTTTAAAAATCCAGGTACTTGACTCACCTTTCACACTCCTTTTCGGCTTTCCTTACCAAACTTAAAAGGATATGAGTAAGGAAAACTATTTAGCTTTAATTACCAATTTAATAAATGTCCCGTTTTTTTGCTTTGAAAATACAAGAAAACGCTCATCATCACAATATTTATTACACCTGCTGCAGCACCAATTTTGGAGACAACATACACATATTCATTATTACTAAATGGCAATAGACTCGCGAAAATAAATAAAATTGAAATGATAAAGGATAAGAGCATATTTCTTTTGTTTTCATTCATTCAAAAAACCTCCATTTTGCACAAATATTTGTATTGCAATGGGTTAGGGTGTTAAGCTGCATCTTTACGGTTATAATGCTGGTTCTTTTCATCTACAAAGCCTTTAATGCTCCATACGCCAACCTTTGATTCTTTTGCTTCATTTTCTGCTTCTTTCATTTCAGATAGAATTGTAGTATTAGGTCTAGAAATATAGGCTATAATCCCATAACCCGACTTGACCATTAATTCGTTGATGTGTATTCCATCGCAAAATACATAAGCCAATTTTCTACCGTATTTGTCTTCTTTTGGTCCCCGATCATAAACAAATGTTACACTTTTCCCTTCTAGCTGTTTCTTTAAAAAGGAAGATGGTTCTTTTCCCATCTTTTGTGGTGGAATTTTTTGAGATACAGACTCAGGGGTATCTAATAACAGTAACCTTACCATCTGTTTCTGCCCCTTTACGTTTACGTCTATTGTATCTCCGTCTTTTATATGTAATACCTTCCCTTTAACGGTCTCTAAGTCTTTTAATTTCCCCTTATAATCCCCTGGAATATCAACAATACCTTTCCCTTCTACGTGCTGTTGTATTCCGTTTTGTACTGCTTGGGCAGGTCTCGAATCATTTTTTGTTTGCGTCGAATTGCTATATGCTGTCATTTGAAATACAAATGATGTTATACAAATAGCCTTAATTCATATTTTCATATCGGAAATTCTTCCTCCTAATCAAAATACGTAAATAGCTACATCTAATAAACAAACGGACTCTCTATTGTATTTACTTCTCGATAATTACAACATAGGCAATACTGTATCCATTTTGGATAATCATTATAAAGTGCTCTAAATGAGCGTTTCTTACAATTCGGGCATATTGACACTATGTTTTTTTCATTCTCTTCCTGACTTTTCAATTTTTCAAAAGAAACATTAGTAGATGCTATATTACTGGTACACAATATACATCCCCCTTTTCAGTCTTGAAATCTTAAAAACAAATAAAAAAGGACACACCTATCGCATATGTATGCGTAGGTGTGTCCTTTTGCAAGATAGTTTTAGAAGTATTTTGTTACTTTCATCATATCATAATTCTTATTAATTTTATATACGAAATTAAAGATTTTACGATATTATTTCTTTTTCTCATGTATAAACATAATGCTTTGTTTTTGTATAACATAGCTTAATTTTGCATCAAGTTTTTCTCCATTATTCCTATTTTCAAAACTTGAAATTGTATTGGTCATATTCTTTCTAATAACTTTTTTTATTTCGTGCTAGTTATTTTCTTTTTCAACATGATGTTATTTTTCTTTTATTTTGGGTAAACAAATATTACGGGTAGAAAAACGAAAAATTTCTCTTATTCTAAAATAATTCCCTCGACACAAAGATACTATCTCGTACAAGCATTCAACTTAATAAATATGTTTTAGGAAGGTTAGAAAAAATGGATATTTTATTAGCGATTTTACCAGCATTATTTTGGGGAAGTATTGTACTCTTCAACGTTAAACTAGGAGGCGGTCCTTACAGTCAAATACTTGGAACTACCCTTGGCGCTCTAGTTTTTTCTATCGGTGTTTATATTTTTATAAAACCCGTTTTGACGCCCGTGATGATAATTGTCGGGATTATATCTGGCCTATTTTGGGCATTAGGACAAGCCAATCAATTGAAAAGTATTGATTTAATTGGGGTTTCTAAAACAATGCCTATTTCAACAGGGATGCAATTAGTTTCGACTACTTTATTTGGGGTCATTGTATTTCATGAATGGTCAACAACAACATCTGTTGTATTAGGTGTTCTGGCACTTCTTTGTATCATAATCGGAATCGTTCTCACATCTCTCCAAAGCAAAGAGGAGAAAAACGATGAACAAAAAGGAAATTTCAAAAAAGGGATTGTGATGTTATTAATTTCAACTCTTGGTTACTTAGTATATGTGGTAATTATCCGCCTATTCGGTATAGACGGATGGTCAGCGTTATTACCACAAGCCATTGGTATGGTGTTAGGTGGAATTCTACTAACCTTTAAGCATCAACCATTTAATAAATATGCGATTCGCAATATTATTCCTGGTTTAATTTGGGCAGCAGGAAATATGTTTTTATTTATTTCCCAGCCGCGTGTAGGGGTGGCAACAAGCTTTTCCCTTTCCCAAATGGGGATCGTGATCTCAACTTTAGGTGGAATTTTTATATTAGGTGAAAAGAAAACAAAACGACAATTTATTGCGATTGTCATTGGAATTATCTTCATTATTGCAGCTGGCATTATGTTAGGAATTGCTAAAGGATAAAAAGGAGGAAAAAATTATGTATACAGATTTAAAAGGGAAAGTTGTTGTTATTACGGGTGCATCCACAGGATTAGGAAGAGCGATGGCAATTCGTTTTGGAGAAGAACAAGCCAAAGTTGTAATTAATTACTATTCAAACGAATCAGAAGCAAATGAGGTAGTACAAGTAGTTAAACAAGCAGGTGGAGAAGCGATTGCGGTAAAAGGAGATGTAACAGTTGAATCAGATGTTATCAATCTCGTTAAATCTGCTGTGAAAGAATTTGGTACACTGGATGTCATGATTAATAATGCGGGTATTGAAAATTCAGTACCTTCATATGAAATGCCATTAAGTGATTGGAATAAGGTAATTGCTACGAATTTAACAGGGGCTTTCTTAGGGAGCCGGGAAGCAATTAAATATTTTGTTGAGCATGATATTAAAGGTAGTGTTATTAATATGTCAAGCGTTCACGAGCAAATTCCATGGCCATTATTTGTACACTATGCAGCAAGTAAAGGTGGCGTTAAGCTAATGACAGAAACATTAGCACTAGAATATGCACCAAAAGGAATTCGTGTAAATAATATTGGGCCTGGTGCTATGAATACGCCGATTAATGCTGAAAAATTTGCGGATCCAGAAAAACGTGCCGATGTTGAAAGTATGGTTCCTATGGGATATATCGGAGAACCGAAAGAAATTGCAGCGGTAGCAGCATGGCTTGCTTCTTCACAAGCGAGCTATGTAACAGGTATTACACTGTTTGCTGATGGTGGTATGTCGCTTTATCCATCTTTCCAAGCTGGACGTGGTTGATTGATATATAACTAAATTAGTTACTTTCAATATGTTTAAATGCGGCAGTTAGCTTTTTTATTGAGTAACTTTTTAATTATTGGTGACATCACATACATTTTGTAAAAAATACACTTTTCTTTCTGTAGAATTATAGTAAAGGATAATGTTATTTTAGGTTTACAATTTCGCTTTAGTTAAATGCCGATGGGTAAAGAAGCCCTATAATAAATTTAATATTATAATCAAAAAAAGGAATACCTTATAATAAAGGATTCCTTTTTTTTGATTATATAGCTGCTATTTAAAAACAAATAATGTTATACAAGCGATCTTAATCCAAGACTTCATCGTATTAACTATTAAAAAATTTAGATGTTAGCTATATTTCTGAAGTATACAATGTGACCATTCCATGTGTTCTATTTTCACTTGCTATAATTAATTTGGTAATATTCTTAGGCGTAAATCGATATATAGAAATAGTTGGACCAGGATTATTAGATTTAAAGTGAATAACTTCTTCATTATCAATAAAACCTTGAATATAGCTTTCACTTCCTTCAAAAAATTGAAAATGAGCTGACACTGATATAATCTCGCCAGTGTTCTCAAATAAAACTATTGAATTTCTATATGTATCAAAATTAATAAGTTTCATTTTTGACATAATTAGGATGCTCCCTTCTATGAAAGCATGATGATTAAAGCATACTACCATTTAAAGCAATTCTTTTATTACCATGTGTAAGTTCTAATGTTTTATTGAGAAAATACAAGCCATCTTGCTGATGTGAAATCATAATTAATATATTACAAAGATTGTAATTTTGAAGTATCTCATACATAAGATTTCTTGTATCAATATGTAAATTAGATGCTGCTTCATCTAATATTATTATATCCCTTTTTGTGAGGATAGCCCTTAAAAAGGCTATAAATTGTGCTTGACCTCCTGAAACACTGGAACCATCTTGTACAATTATAGTATCTAATCCATTCTCAAATCTGTTGAGATGTGATGTTAAATGATACCTTTTCATTAACTTAACTACATCTTCTTTCGTTTTATTTGTTTGTCCATATAATATATTATCTAATATAGTTCCTTTAAACAAAAATATATTTTGTGAAACTATACCTATTCTATCTCTAACACTTTCTTTATGTATTAAGTTATAGTCAATATTATTTATCAATATCTTTCCACTTTCAGGTTGATATAAACCTGTTAATAATTTTATAAAGGTAGATTTTCCTGATCCATTTATACCATCAATTAATAACTTGTCACCCTTTTCAATTTGCACGTTTAAATGATCAAATATCAAATCACTATTTCCATTATATTTAAAACAAACATCTTTAAATTCTATTGAATTAATTGGTTCTTTCATTATATTTGTACCTAGTGTATTTTCAACATCTAAATTGAAGAACTCCTTAATTCTCTTAATACTAATACACACGGGTTTTAGAGTTATATCTAAGCTGCCTAAAGCTTGGGTAGTCGCAAGGAGTTTAGCCATATAAATTGAAAATGAAGTATACACCCCTATAGTAAGCTGGTTTTGTAAAATTAAAATACCTGATACCAGTAATACTATTACTGTAACAAAGTTATTTGTTACTATTAAATTTTGCATAAAGAAAATAAAATGTAAACTTTGTTTTAGCGCACTTTTAATTACATTATTTAATTTACTCTTAATCTTATTGGTTTGTATATTTTTACCGTTTAATAATTTTATATCCTCTATTCCATTTAAGGTTTCATACATTTCTGCGTTTAATACTGCCGATGACTCGTATACGTTTGTGGTACTTTTTGATATCATTTTAGAAGAATGTTTGGATATTATAAAATATATTGGGATAATAATTACTATGATACCTGTAAGTTTAACACTTAAATTAAACATTATAAATAAAGCAAAGAAAAAATCGAATATACCTGAAAAAACCCTTAATAAATTTGGAGAAAATAATGCACTTACATTACCAGATTCAGCAATTCTGCTAAGAATGTAACCTTTCTCCTTCTGATTAATATAAGAAAGAGGCGCATCTATAATATTACTTATCATAGATAATCGAATTTCATTAACTACATTTTGTTGTACACGAGTAAATAAATACTCATAACCTATCGATATTAAATAGTTAATACAATAAATTAATAAGAGTATAAGAGTTGTTTTTAATAATTGATCGTAGCTTTTGTTTAATAGTATAACTTTATCAATAATGTAGCCAATAATATATGGTATCGGTGCGATAATCAAAGAAGCTATAACCATCCCAATTAAACCAAAAGCTAACAAAGTTTTTGTATTTTTCAAATACGGATATAAAAATAATAACTCTTTATAAGAAATTTGAATTTCATCTTGTTTATTTATCTTCTTATTCACCCTCTTTCTCCTCCTTTGTCTATTTATTATATTAATTTACGAATCAATATAATGAGGTTTATATAATTCCATAGATATCTTGAGACCTTATCCCGACGCATTATCTATGGAATTATATTGGTTTATCCTCAGAAACTTAACAATATTCATCTCATCCAATCATACTAATTTTGCCCTACCATTAATGGCTCCTTAATTATTTCAGGGACATGATTTTTAAACCATTTACATTTATCGCCAATTTCTTGTACTTTTATAAAGCTTCTTAAGAAGCATGTACTACAAAAACGTTTATTTTCACACTCTTTACATTCCTCAGAGTCCATTTGAGGTGCTTGTAAGTTAAAAAATGCATTAATGTATTTGAATTTTTCATCATAAATATCTTTAATATTCTGTTCAAAAACATTACCTATTCTGTTTTTCAAATCATCTAAACTATGCATAGTACACATTTTAATTTCACCATCAGGCGCAATCACAATATGTGATGTTATTGCACCACAATTCCTAATCTCAGCGCGCGCACCTTCATATAATGAAACAAATTTAGGATATTTTTTATTTATTTTCAACAATGCTTCACCATATGTTTTAACATCCTCTTCATTTAAATAAAGATCACTACATCCTAAGGCTCTTCCCATGGGTATTACTGGAGATACCCCAATACTATCAATCCCTAAATTATGTACCCATTCAGCTATATCTTCTACCTCGTGCACATTCAAATGTGTAACTATTGTGGCGATCCGCAAACGAACATCATTTTCGGCTAATTTCATTATGTTATTTTTAATTTTATGAAGTGTATTAGGAACTTTAAAGAACCAAGTCAAATAATTATCATCTAAGCTATGCATATCAATTTGCACAAATGTTTTCGACTTATTTTTTATTATTATGTCCATAACTTTATCAGAAAGAGCTATACCATTGGTCAACAGTGTTATTTGAGAAAAATCCAAGTTAAGTGCATATAACAATATCTCTTTTAGATTTGGATGTACTGTTATATCACCGCCCGTAAGTTCAATTAATTTCACTCCTATATTATTTAAGTCATCTAATAAGGATTTTATTTGATCTAAGCTCATTACTTTTGGCTTTACTGCTCCAAAATCTCCATAGCAATGACGACATCTTACATTACATCTGTTTGTGATTTCAATTGAAGCCACTTTTGGATATATAGTCTGTTCTTCAATTAAATTAACTGGTACATTTATAGGTTCTTCTTGCGTACCAATGTTCATATTGTAAACTTTGGATACATTATTTAAAAATGCATTTAATTTCTTTTCAATACTTATTGGATCTTCACTGTATTTTAAAGACAAGAAAGATACAACTTGTCCATATGTTTTAGTACCATCAATTAACTCAATAATTTCAGTGGCGGTTTTATTTATCGTAAATGTATTTTCGTTTTTGAGTGTGGGAGCGCTTTCGTTTGGGTTTTTATGAACTACCAACATAGATTCATAATTTGATGTAAATTTTCTTATTTCTAGCTTTTCTTTCCAAAATAAATAGCCATTCACTTTAATCATCTCCTATAAAATTTAAATTTGTTTTTAGTTTATGTATTACAAAAATCCCATACTCGTTTTCGATAAATTTATAGGACTTATTCTTAACATAACTGTTTGTCATTAGAATAAGTCCTAATTTAATTTCACCATAAACACTCTCACATTTTAAAATTTTAACTTGCAGTACTAGCTCCGGTTGCCGCAGTAACTAGATTTAATAACTCTACAGAACATGCTGCACATACTAAGCAACTCCAACAAGTCCAATCCCTTGGTTGTACTACTGGTGTTTCCATTTAGAACATCTCCTTTTTGGTTATTTATTTTTCTTCTAGAAAATTCATTTGACCAAAAGTGCTCATTCTCTTAGTGCCTTTAACCAAAAAACTTCTAAAAGGATATTAGCTTGCAGTACTAGCCCCTGTTGCCGCAGTAACTAAATTTAATAATTCCACAGAACATGCTGCACATACTAAGCAACTCCAACAAGTCCAATCCCTTGGTTGTACTACTGGTGTTTCCATTTAGAACATCTCCTTTTTGATTATTTATTTTTCTCCTAGAAAGTTAATTTGACCAAAAGTGCTCATTCTCTTAGTGCTTTTAACCAAAAAACTTCTGAAAGGATATTAGCTTGCAGTACTAGCCCCTGTTGCCGCAGTAACTAAATTTAATAATTCCACAGAACATGCTGCACATACTAAGCAACTCCAACAAGTCCAATCCCTTGGTTGTACTACTGGTGTTTCCATTTGACCTACCCCCTTTTCTGTATTGTGTGGTGCGACTAAAGTATAACTCCCTATGTTTTCTAAAAACAATCAAAAAATTTCAAACATTTTGTGTGTGTTTCTTTAATATTTTGTGACATATATTTACAAAACTTTCTTTTTGGTTTATTTAAAATAACAAATATCTTTATTAACTGATACTAAAAATTTTATTTATGAAAAGTTATTTAATCGCAGTATATCTTGTTAAACTGCTTTTTATAATTTATAATGTTAACTGTGTATGGTGTGTATGGTGTGCATTACATAACATAACACTTATCGATAGAGAGGTTGTTTAATGAAAATAGTCTTAAGTAATGTATCAAGTCTGCCTTTATATCAACAGATAAAGGAGCAAATTAAGGAATCCATATTTAACAATGAATTAAAAGAGGGTGAACAATTACCATCAATCCGCTCACTTGCTAACGACTTACATGTAAGTGTACTTACTACAAAAAGAGTTTATGCAGAATTAGAAACAGAAGGCTTTATTATTACAAAGGTTGGAAAAGGGACCTATGTAGCTCCTACAAATTTAGAGTTGTTAATGGAGTCCAAACGCCGGATGGTAGAAGTTAAACTTACTGAAGTTTGTCAAATGGCTCGTAGTATAGGTATTCATGCAGATGATCTCCATTCAATTTTAGATTTAATTTTAGAGGAGGAGAATGAAAAATGAATGTTGTGTTAGAAGTAAATAATTTAAATAAATCTTACGGAAATTTTTCGTTAAAAGATGTTACCTTTTCACTTAATACAGACTGTATAACAGGATTTATCGGTACAAATGGTTCTGGAAAGACCACTACAATTAAAGCGATTTTGGGTCTTATTTTAAAAGATTCTGGGAAAATTAATTTTCTAGGAAAAGATATGGATAAGCATGAAAGAAAGTCTAAAAACAAAATTGGTATTGTGCTAGACGAGGGCTATTTTTATGATGAATTAACAGTAAAGGAAATGAAAAATGTTATTGCTCCATCCTACACTGAATGGGATGAAACAGTTTTCCAAAATTATATTAAAAAGTTTAACTTAAATCTAGAACAAAAAATCTCTACTCTATCCAAAGGAATGCGAATGAAATTTGCAGTTGCATTAGCCCTATCCCATCATGCAGATCTATTAATAATGGATGAACCAACAAGTGGCTTGGATCCATTAGTACGGAGTGAATTAATGGATATTCTCCTTGATTTCATGAAAGAGCCGGGGAAAAGCGTATTTTTTTCCACTCATATTACATCTGATTTAGATAAAATTGCTGATATGATTATTTTAATTGATGATGGAAAAGTTTTAGTAAATGATGAAAAAGATGTTTTAATAGACACACATGCATTGGTAAAGGGCGACAACCGCTTAATTAATAAACAAACAAGACCTCTTTTTTTAAATTTACATCAAACTCACTATGGATTTGAAGGGATTACTAATAAAAAAGATGATGTACGTCGACTCATGCCTGATGTATTAATAGAAAGACCAACTATTGAGGAGATTATGCTTTCATATATTGGGGGGAACATCCATGTTAATTAACCTAGTGATGAAAGACTTTTTGTTAGTCAAAAAATATTTTCTAATCTTACTCGTTTTTGCTGCTATAGCTCCTATTTATCTTTCTTCACAATTACAATTAAACGATGGCGGTCTTGTTAGCTTTCTTTTAACCGTTATTTTGATGGAATATATTTTGTTCGGAACGGTATCCAAATTTGAGGATCAGTACAAGGGAGCGGCTTTACTTTGTGCTACCCCATACACACGAAGCGCATTTGTAAAAGCGAAGTACCTTTTTCTTTTTGTAATTTTTATTTGTGCAGCTATTATCCGTATAATCATTTCAGTTGTCGCACCATCGGGTATAGAAAGCTTGAGCGCTAGCGCTCTTGGAATAACTTTTTTAACTCTAAGTATTTTATTTGGTGTACTACTTCCTGTTCAGTTTAAATTTGGTTATGACAAAACCAAAATCATATCACTTTTAACTGCTTTTTTAATACCTTTTGTTGCTCCTACTCTTATAAGGGGACTACAATCAAGTGATATTGATTTCAAAAGTATTTTTCCATTCTCACCAACTGTCCTAACATGGATGCCTTGTTTCATCTCAATTATTATTGGTTTTATATCAATGATAATATCTCTGAAAGTATATGCAAAAAAAGATTTATAATTTAAATTTGAAATCATAGGAATGAGTAATTAAATACTTTATATATTTAATTACTCATTCCCTTTTATTTAATTCTCTTCTCTAATGAACTTATTCCTAAAATACATTTTATCGATATCAAAGTGAATAAATTTTTCAAATCACTAATTCTCTTAACATCTCTTTTCATTAACGATTTAGTAAACTAAGGATTATACATAATATATCAAGAGGTGATTTTATGAAAAAAATAATTAAATTCCTTCTGTTAATTAACTTGATTTCCGGAACTTTCATACCTATTACTACAGTTCATGCTGAAAATAAATCACAATATTATACTATAATGTTGAAGAATTATGAAAATAACCAAAAACTAGCTAGTAAGTTTCAAAAATATGATATGCAAGTAGTCTATAGTGTCCCAGAGATTGGTGTTATACAAGTGAAAGCTACCGAAAAAGCAATGAATATTGTTCATTCGGATCCTAATATAGATTCATATAATAAGTCATTACAATCGTTTAATTCAAGAGAAGTAGCAACCAATCTCTCTTCCCCCCTACCCTTAAATGAAATATGGGAGAATCAATGGGATATGCAACAAGTAACCCATAATGGTGATAGCTATAGACTATATCCAGGAACTAAAAATGTAACTGTTGGTATCATTGATTCAGGCATTGATATAAATCATCCTGATTTAAAAGATAACATTTCACCTGGATCTAAAAATTTAGTACCTAAAGGTGGATTTAGAGAGCAAGAATCTCAAGAAACAGGTGAATTAAATCGCCTAATAGATCTAAGAGGACATGGAACTTTTACTGCTGGACAGGTTGCAGCTAATGGTTTTATGAAAGGGGTTGCTCCTGGTATTGGAATTAAAATGTATAGAGTGTTTGGTAATGGAGCAGGTGAGGCTATTTGGGTTATTAAAGCCATAGTTGAAGCTGCGAAAGATAATGTTGATGTTATCAATTTAAGTTTAGGCGAATACCTCATCAATGGTATAGTATCTTCTTCAGACGGTGAATCTAGTGAGGAATTATCCGAAATTAAAGCTTATAGAAAAGCCATTAAATATGCTAAATCAAAGGGAAGTATTATAGTTGCTGCGGCTGGTAATGATGCTCTTGATGTTACTAACAAGCAGGAAATGAATGATTTTTTTAGAAAAAAAAATGAAAATACTGGGGTAACATTTACTGGAGAAGTATTAGATGTTCCTGCTGAGTTGCCAAATATAGTAACAGTTTCATCTGTTGGTCCATCTAAATTACTCTCCTTATTTTCAAATTATGGTGAAAGTTTTATAGATATTGCTGCACCTGGAGGAGATAATAGATTATTTCAGCAATATGGTTTAGAACAGTGGGTAAAAAATAAGTTAATGTTAAAAGAACTAATATTAACTACCGCCCCTGGTGGTGGCTATGCTCTCTCTATAGGGGTTTCACTTGCCGCTCCAAAAGTGTCAGGTGCTTTAGCATTAATTATTGATAAAAATAATTTTAAAAAAAATCCAGATAAGGCCGTGAGATATCTTTATAAAAATGGAGTTAGCAATGATACCCCTACTAATAAAAGTTTTTTTGGTAATGGTTTGCTTGATGTCTATAAAGCGATTTCCCAATAAAATATATACACTTCAATTTGGTTTTAAACTAACAATTGATAGTGATTTTTTGATGGAACCTTTATTTAAAGCAAGTCTAATTGCCTTAAATAAAGGTTTTTTATTATATTGAATTAAATTTTTCCATATCCATCTATTAGATTCCCTATTTAGTCATTCTTGGATCCCACTTTTACTAATAACCTTAACAAGTGGTTATTTGCATAATTAGACTATTGTATCCAAAATTAAAAAACACTATTCTTCCTTTATATTTCCACAGAGAGAAAGGCGTTTTTCCCGCAGATATTTCTCTAAACTTTTGAGAGAGATATTAATGGAAGATTGTTATTCCCTATGTTCCTCTACCACCTTATAGTAATCAATTTTTTCTTCAATAAACAATATACTACTCGGAGTATACCGAGTGTATTTTTGTAAATACTAAGATTGTTAAATGTTAAATCGAGGAGGGTTTGTATGCAAGATCGTAAAAAAGCTATAAAAATTCCTGGTTCTGTTATGAAACCAGATTTTGCTGAAACAGATGCACAAAAAGTGAAACAAGAAATTCAAAATGATGTAAGAGCAGGACAAGGAGCAATGACTTCCCGAGAGGCAGGGGCAATGCGAGATTAAGAAAACACTCCTTATTGGTTTTTTCTTCTCTAGAACTTTAACCAGTAAGGAGTTATTCCCGAACTATTTTAGCTTTTTACGTTTTTCCTTTAGAAACATAATGCGTTTCGTTTGTAAATCATAGGTTAATCTTACATCGAATTTCTCTCCATTAAATCTATTTTTTTAAACTAAGATTATTTTCTTTCAGATAATGTATTGCATCTTTGTTCACCGATCTTAAATCTATACCTTGTTTCTCTGCTGCAAATGAACATCCACAATAACACTGACGGAAAACATCATATTCTTTACACATTTCAATTGAACGTTGATATCCATTACTTTTTTTGAAATCACTTGGTAAATAACGCGAATCATAATTTTTTTGCACACCGATTCCAAGTTCATTTATTAATTGACTATTTTTATTTTTAGAAAGAGTAATGGCACTCCCAAAGTAATCAAAACCTTTTTCTTGTGCTACCTCAGCTGAACGATCCAATCTCATATCAAAACAAGCTGAACAACGAAGCCCGCCTTCTGGCTCTTCTGCCAAACCTTCTTCTTTTACCATTTTAAAGAATACATTTGAACGGTAGTCATCCTCAAGAAATCCTACTGTGTGCCCAGTACGATCATTGAACTTTTCTACAAAGATCTTTTGTTCATTAGAGCGTCGCATGTACTCACTTTTCGGATGAATATTCGAATTCGAGAAAAAAACCGTAATATCTGCATGTTCTGCAAGAAATTCCAATGAAGCAGTACTACAAGGAGCACAGCATGAATGAAGTAACACTTTTGGTCTTTCGTTCCTTGCTTCCCAATCATTAATCATTTTTCTTAATACTTTATCATAATTTATTTTCTGATTCTTCATTTTCTTTAAATACGTTTCTACATCTAACACTTCTTTCACAACTAAACCTCCTGTTTATTTTTATTTATTATATCACTTAAATTCATTAATAAAATATAGTAATGTATGTATTTATCGATCATAAAACGGTTCTTATGACCTTTGGTGATGGCTAAAATAATATATGTATTCTATTACCTCTATTTCTAAAATAAATCCTTAATCCTTCTTTTTCATCACAAAATCTTTTGGATTACCTTTTAACTGGTAATACTTCACGTTAAGACGAATAACTACTACGATGATTACCAAAAATCCTATTATATATAACATTGTTTCTTGCTCCGTTTCTTATTGTTTAGCGAACTTATTCTGTAAATACTTCACATGTTTATTTTCAGTATCCTTATCAGTAATATTTGCTTGCAAAATAGTCTGGTAAATATGTTCGACCTCGTCTTTTGTTAATTTCACATCAATATAGGATTCGATACATTTCTTTAGATCGTTATAATATAGGACATGTTTATCTTTAGAATGAACATTTACTCTTTTTAGGCTGCATTTTGGATGAAACGCTACAATAGAAATACACGGCAGCTGTTGTTCGATCACCCATTCAATTGTTTTCATGTGCTTATAGTTTTGTCTAAATGGATTCTGAAAAGAGTGTTTCTTTCTAAAAATACCTTTTGTCCATCTTGCTGTCTTCTCACTTCCATAAATCCAGCCCTCGTAGTTCTTCGTTTCTATAACAAATATACCTGTTTCTGCGATAACAATATGGTCAATTTGAGTTGTATCACCATACTCTGTATGAACCGTCACATCATGTAACACCCAATACCTTTCGTGATCTAATTTTCTTAAAATACGTTTTACCATCTTTTCTCCAGCTCTTCCTTTCCATTTTGGAGCATGTTTTTTTACCATAATGTTTATCGGTATCAGAAGCACAATTAGAATTAATTCAAATATTAATACTTTCATAATATAAGTCCCCTTTTCACATTCTTGTGTTTCTACGCGTTAAACGATATACATGGGTTTCTAATCCTAAAATATAATATGAGATACATAAACCTTTTATCACCATCTCTATGAATCCTAATGCTAATGAAACAATGAGTCCGCCCCGAAATTGAAACGGTCTTGTCACCCTCCGATTCACTGGTTTTTCAATCACTCCAAAATTAGCCCAGGTTGGCAAACGCTTTTCTACATTCTTTATAGTGCCCATTAATCCATATTTCAATGACAAAATGAAACATCCAATTAGTAGATATACAATAGAAGAAAAATAGATAGATAAGCCCATAACAATAATTGTGAGCAGCCAACCTATCAAGATAGAATTACGTAAAGCGGTATATTCTGGATTTCTTTTCAAAACAAGCACTCCTATCAAAATAAATTAAGTTATTATTAAATACGAGGTATGAATTTCTAATTTAAATATTATTTTAGCTTGTATCTTCCTCGTCTGTTTTGCAGGCATACCAGCTCTACTACAAGTTCTGTTCATTCTAAAAATGGAAATCCTTTACAACAAAAAACCGATTAAAAATCGAACGAATTATCCCCTATATCAGAGGAGATATTTGCAGAATACGAAAGGAAAAATCAGATGGGTAGATAAAAGGTACTGAATGAACATTCAGTACCTTTTGCATATATATATATCTTTACATATTCGCAAATAACCATGGAGCCAGTACGGCTAACATACATAGTAAACAAGATCCCGTTATAACGCGATTAGACCAACGATAATACTCAGGTTGTTTTGTACTCTCATGAATTCTTCGTAAACGAATTCCTGCAATTAACATAAAGGGTGTAAAAATAAGTGCTGTTGCTTTAAACAGGTCTAAAAAATCCGTAAAAATGTTCATAAACGAAAATACATCCGAACTAAATAAGAAATATACACTTAATCTCATTGACATCATACTAACGAACGAGAAAATCATACTCCCTGTTGCCCATTTCATCCATTGACCATTCTTTGTAATTAACGCCATAACCATGACAATAACACCTAATATGAAAGAGATAGAAAAGATATTTACCCCTACTTTAAAAGCTGGTGCATACATACCCTCAACTTTTTGTATAATTGATGACCCAAATGAATCGTCTTTCTCTGTCGTTTTTGTTCGATTGTTTAATCCTTCGTTAAAAGATGAAGAAACATCATTTCCTTTCAATTCATTAAAATCCACTTTTACAGATGCATGAGCTGTATGTAAAGGTATGAGTACTAGGATCATAAAAACAAATGTACATAAAACTCCAATCATCCCTTTTTCTCGCTTCACAACACATCACCCGCTAATTTTGGCTTAATGCTCTTTAATTTGATTTCATTTCCTTCTGCAACATAACGGAGATCTGCGGAATAATAGATATTGGCTTTTGTATATGCCCCCATAATCGCATTTGCAATTTCTTCTTTTTCTACTGCTACATATGTTTCATTTTCATTATAAAACTCTATTTCAATTCGATTAATATTATTATTTAATACTGTTATATGTAACTCTTTTAAGCTATTCAAACGATTTCCTAAACCACACACTAGCTTAAATACCTTACTCGCAAGTGTAGGTGGCTTAACATACGTCGTATTAAAATGAATCGTTTCATCATCTATAACACCATCTTCCTCAACTGCGCACGTCATAATGAAAGAATGATTTTGTTTTTCAATTTCTTGTTGATTTAACTTGCGATCAATGACATATTTCAGACTTGTTGATAGATTTTCTATATATTCATCCAGTTCAGTATTTGAAATTTTAACCTCTAAGAATTCTGGGAAAATCATGTAAGCGTGCATATTAGAACTACTTTTACTTACACGTAATACCTGTACCTGTTTCTTTTCATAGCGCACCGTTTGTTCCAATTTTTTTACTACATTGTTGCTTATATGATCTATTATCATATTTCATCAGCCTCCAGTAATTTTAATAAAATAATTTTTACAATCTCATGTATATAAAGCATTGCAATATTTTGCTGAGGTCTCGAAACTCATATTTTATGACTAATAATCACTTTAATCTTAAAACATCTTAATATTACAATGACGTACAGTGTTTCATTATAGTCGAATATTCTTATATGGTGAATCGTTCTGTTTCACTCATTTTCATAAAAATAAAAGGCTATTTTATCCTTATACAAATGAGTGAGAACATACTGTATTTCATGCTATTTATCTAAGAAAATTTAACTGGGAAATGGATGTTATACACTCCCTAGTCATCTATTATTTGATTCAACTAATGTATAGAAATTAGGTGGATTCACCTCAAATTTTATATACATTTATATATTTTCTGGTATTATCCCTCCTTCTATATAAATCCGATAGCACTTCTTATTAGATATCTTTATAAATAATGTTAGTCCTTGTTCTCTTTCTGTCACTTTTGTAGTCCACTTTAACGCTTGTGCCTCTTCTACTTCTGATTTTCACTATTCACAAAAAGCACAATTGTTCAAGTTCTAGAAATGTTATTCATGTTCTCACTTAGCATTTACTTCTCCATCCAAATTCTTTTAGACCGATGTAACAAATAAATTGTAAACACTGACAGACCCTTTTCTAATGTAATTTCCATTGTGAGAGTAGTAATACGCTCTTACTCTTTACTAATCATTCTGCATTCCCTTGGTCAGCAAGAAACAAGACGTTTCACCAATACATTTCCCCTCTCAATTATGCAAATGAATCGTACTTAAACTAGCCCTTTATGAATTTGTTTTTTCCTTTTTCTTCTATGTATTGAAATTAAATAAAATTTTTCCGCTAAATCATTTTTATATGCATAATTATTCCTACCAGATTTCTAATTGCAATAAAAAAGGAAGCTCCAAGTATACATATCACTTAGTTCTTCCTTTTCCCCTGTATAAACTACCATCACATGTTTTATATCGTAGTTCTTCATTTGTACTCCCTAATAACTTATCTATATCAATCAATATATCATCGGGCTCTTTAGATTACTCTTTTAGATCAACTAATACTATTCAAACATTATTTTATATCTTTTTGTTATGTTATGAATCATAAATAATCCCACCTGCAACTTGAAAACAACATAAAAAGGACTTCTTCAAGTCGATTAAAAATGTGCATAACAAAATAAGCTATATATGCACTAATCGGCTCAAAGAAGCCCTTTCAAAATTGAAACAAGAACACAACTTGCTTCTGCAACTCAACCACAACACATAAGGCGTGGGAATAAACGGAATTCAACAAATAACACTATAACTATATATTATACAATTTAGATTTTTGTATCAAGAATTTTTTTATTATCTTTAGTCATTTGTCAGATTTTATACAATCAATAGTATCATCTAGTAAGTTAATTCCAAGATCAGATATTTTAATATTAATAGTAATCACCAGCGAAGTTTCACTAATGATGATAAATAAAAGACGCCAACTAACGTCTTTTATTTTCCCTTCTATATTTTGGTTTTTCAATAATTTAAATTTCTACCTATAAAATGTACTCCTCGTACCATTTTGCTTTTTTAGTTTCCACTTTACTCTCTTTTTCTTCATCTCACTCTTGTATTTCTTCGTACATACGCTGCTGCTCCTTTTGACACTCCCACGGCTAAAGCCGCAAGTCCTATACCTTGCGGTGTAACGGATGGGATTCTTGAATGACTAAGCATTCGCAGTCCATTTCTGTTTTGAACAGCCTTCAAGATGAGGGTGTGCCATCACCCCTCCTAAGACAGACCATATAGGTTCTTAGGCTGATTG
>NZ_QXCO01000003.1:0-283228 GCF_003458115.1 Bacillus sp. ISO11
GTTCATACACTTCTACCAAATCGATACGGAATTTTCTGATTTTAAAACTAATATGAAATAAAGGAGAATAAAAAGAAAAACTATTATCAATCTATCAATTGAAAATAATACTTAGCAAGCATTTATCATCTTAATTCCAGGTGTATTCGTTTTGCTTCAAAATAAAGAACTTGAATAAATTTTTTCGTATCAATACGAGCAGGTAATGTTGGTTCATTATTCAATTCTGTCATCTTTCTCCTTACGGTAGTAAAATCAAAAAATCTAGAAGCATAATTTTCGAACTTCGGGTTTAAAAAATCAGTAAGTCCAAGGGATGCTAAATGGTTTAATGATTGATAAATTGCTCTCCGAATCCGTTGTTTGGAAGCTTCTATGAACCTTTTTAATTCGGCATCTTCAGCTGAATCCCCAAGTTTTTTTTGAGCCAAATTCATAAAAATCTCTTTTAGTGAGGGAAAGCCTTGTTCCAACGTGTTATCTTGTTCATATTTATATAAATAATCTAGCATATCCATTAAATCTTTACTTCCACTTTCACTGGCTATTCCTAATTCAGACAAAAGAAAATGAATGGAATTTTGAAAATGATTAAAAGTATTTAAATGTTTTTCATTACGGTATTTTTCTTGTGCACTTGAATTACTATCCAATTTTAGTACCATATTAAGCGATTCTTGAATGTTTTTTATCGATTTTTCCAAACGAATTCGTTCAATGACTTTCCGAACAACTGTTAATACTTCAATCCGGTTAATTGGCTTAATAATATAGTATTCAACACCAAGCGAATAAGCTTCAGCAATTAATTCTTTTGATTCTACTTGAGAGACCATGATGATTTTCCCTTTAAACGAAGGTTTTATTTGACGGATTGTTTTTATTCCATCTTGAATCGGCATTAACAAATCGATAAATAAAATGTCTATATTTTTAAGGATTAGCATTTGTTGCTCTAAAGATAAACCATCCTCAGCTTCTCCTATAACCTCCCCAAGATCTTCATCCTCGATAATTTGAGCCAACATTGAGCGAACCGCTTTTTCATCATCTACTATATAAAAATACATAGAATCACCCTTTCGAAATTATATGATCAATCCCTAATCTAATTATAAAAATTGATCCTTTTCCTTCGGTTCTGTCCTCAAGCGTAACATCACCTTCAAATTGTTCGACCATTTCTTTAACATACGATAATCCGATACCTGTCGATGGGTTGCCTAAATCATCATATTTAGAAGTAAACCCAGGCTCAAAAATTGAATCTTTATATTTTGAAGAAATACCAGGACCATTATCGCCTATTTGAAATTCAACAAAATGGTGGTCTTTATTAATGTCAATTGTGATGGTTCCCATACCTTGGATAGCTTCTACAGCGTTTGTAACGATATTATTTATAATAGATAAGATTGTGTAAATATGATAATGAGGATGCACACCATCAATTTTATACAAAAATTGGATGTCTTTCTCTAGCAAGCGTGCATATTTCGTATTTGCCCGTATAATGATATTTACTAGTTCATGTACAGACATATAATCTGTAAAACTTTCATCGGAAATTAGTTTTGAAAGTCCCGCAAAAATACGTTGGTTATCCTTTTTAACGTCATGGACCTCACCAGCAATTTGTAATGCCTGTTGCCTTAAATCCCCAAACTGAAAATCCATCTGTTTGTGCTCAAAAGAGTCTAAGGTTTTATATAAATCATAGGATTTTTTTGTTATATTCTCAGCATCTTGTAATGTTTTTTTTAAATGAACAGCATCTTCATATAAATTAGAGATAAGCATGAGCATGTGTTCATTTTGTTTCTTTATGTGTCTCTCCCTTGATTGCGCTTCATACAATTTCATCATATTGAAAAAGCTTAGAACTATAAAACTATGGGAACATGCGATAACAATAATCTCATTTATTGCCTCGGATGTGATTGATGTTTTTAATACGAAATATTGAATCATTAATTCCACACAGTCTGACAGTATTTCAATCATGCAACCAATAAAACCAATCATTAGTGGTTGATGATAAAAACGTTTGATTTTTGCTAAATGAAAGAGATACGAATAAGTAAAATAAAAGAAAAAACTAGGATAGTGAGTATGAAAAGCGGCTAGCCAATCCATATTTCCCTTTATAATGACATCCATTGAGATACGAAATACTACCACGACTATCGCTGTTAAAAAACCCGGTAAAAATGCTGGAATTCGTCGAAACAATAACAAAAAAAAGAAAAATGTTGGTGCGCCAAAGCTCATTCTAAATGTTTCATTTAAAGGAAATGACTTTATTTCACCTACTAAGGGTACTGTAAGTATCATTAAAACGAGAATATAGATGTCTTTTTTTACTAAATTACTAAGATTCAAAATAATCACTTCTCACTTTCGCCTAACAGTCAGTATACAAACCTATTTGCATTAATACAATACTTACTCTATTTTTTTCAAAAACTGATAAATAAGATATAAACGAAAGCATTATAGATTGTGAGTATTCATTACACCCTTCTACTTTAGAAAGATACTTTATAACTCAAAAATGTTCAGACACAATATAAGGTCTGAACACTTTTGGACTCGCTCTAACACCAAAATATCTGTGCTCCTTTTTAAAATATACTTAAATCCCATTCTTTTGCAATATGTTCTAACAACATAATTCCTGGTAAACTATTCCCATATTCATCAATGGCTGGTCCGTAAATACCAATACCACATCCATCTTGGAACGATAAATCCTTCCTAGATTTTGAGGGAACAAGTGTCATAATTCCGCCGGATACCCCACTCTTAGCTGGTAATCCAATGAAAGCAGCAAATTTTCCAGAAGCATTGTACATTCCACAAGTTAGCATTAAAGCTTTTGTTAACCTAGCTACTTCTTTAGGGAGCACTTGTTCTTTGCGAATAGGATGATATCCATCATGTGCTAGTATAAGCCCTATTAAGGCAATATCTTCTGTATTTATTTCAATCGAACATTGTTTTAGGTAAACCTCTAGTGTCTCCTCCACATCTGATTCTAGAAAACCATTCTCCTTTAAATAGTATGCTAATGCTCTATTACGATGAGCCGTTTCCCATTCTGATTGAAATACTATTTCATTAATAGCGGGACGCTTCTCTATCATTTTTTCAATTAATACGTATAGAGATTCTAATTTTTCTTGCACCGATGTCCCTGGCAAAAGTGAAGCTATCGTAATCGCTCCAGCATTGATCATAGGATTAAAAGGTTTTCCTGGTTTATGTATCTCTAAACGAATAATTGAATTAAAGGCATCTCCAGTTGGCTCTACGTCAACTCGTTCTAATACATAAGAAATACCGCGACTTAAACAAGCGGCTATAAAACCGATTACTTTTGATATACTTTGTAATGT
Organism: Bacillus sp. ISO11; assembly: GCF_003458115.1. NCBI lineage: Bacteria > Bacillati > Bacillota > Bacilli > Caryophanales > Bacillaceae > Bacillus > Bacillus sp. ISO11. The sequence continues at coordinate 3,399 of NZ_QXCO01000003.1, forward strand.
GAAAGGTATCTCCCAATCTCCTGATTTTATCATTGTTCCATCTGGCTTTACTATACAAATACCTAACTGCGATACATTTATTTCCCCCAGAGCGGGAATATAACTGGCGCTTCGTCCCTTAGCTGCATACGCTCGATAATGAGCTACCCATTGATCTAAGCAAACTTTTTCTTGACCCTCAACTTGAACGCTAGAATCCTTTATCATTTAATCATATTCCCCCGTACTATTAACTTTATATAGAATGATTTTTTCTTTACTATAATCAATAATATTTGCACTAGAACCAAGAAAAATATTCAGACATATTGCAGTCTGAATATCCTTCTTATTACACACTTTTCTTTTTTGAAGTTTTCTCATAACTATCCCAACATTCAATATTTTCAAGCCCTTTAATGTTTTCTTTATAAAAAATAGGATCTTTACCAGCTTTTTTCTGGTTTATATAATCTTGTAACGCCGCAAATGCTACTTTTGAAAGTAAGGTAATAGCAATTAAATTAATAATAACCATAAAGCCCATAAATAAGTCCGCTAAATCCCATACAATTTGAATCTTTGCAACAGAACCAAATACAATCATAGCCAACACACTTATTCTGTATATCATTAACCACACTTTACTTGTATGTAAGAAGCGAATATTTGTTTCACCATAATAATAGTTGCCAATTAACGCACCAAATCCAAATAAAAAAACAAAGATAGCAAGACAACCCGATGCCCAAGGACCTATGTGTTCACTTAATGCTGCTTGTGTAAGTGCAATACCATTTAACCCCGGTTGTTTATATGCATCAGACAGCAAAATAATAAAGGCAGTGCTAGTACAAATGATCAGTGTATCCGTTAATACACCAAATGCTTGAATCAGTCCTTGTTTCACCGGATGACTTGTTGTTGCTGTTGCGGCAACGTTTGGTGCACTTCCCATACCAGCTTCATTTGAAAATAAACCACGTTTAACTCCATTCATAAGTGCTGCACCAATTGAACCGCCTGCTATTTGTTGAAAACCAAATGCGTTTTGAACAATAAGAGAAAGAACTTCCGGCATTTTTGATATGTTGGTAACTACAACAAATAATGCAACTCCAATGTATAATACTGCTAAAAATACCACCTTGTATTCAGCCATTTTTGCAATACGTTGTACACCACCAAAAATAATCGCAGCGAAAGCAATAGCCATGATTATCCCAACTGTTAGACGATCTGTACCAAATGAGTTTTGAAAAGCAATTGTAACTGTATTTGATTGTACTGAATTGAATACAAGACCAAAAGTAATTGTGATTAAAATAGAGAATAATACTCCCATCCAACGTTTATTCAACCCTTTTTCCATATAATAGGATGGACCACCGCGGAAACCAGTTTTATCTTTTACTTTATATATCTGTGCTAATGTGCTTTCGACAAAACTGGAGGCCGAGCTAATAATAGAAATAATCCACATCCAAAATACAGCTCCAGGACCACCTAATGCAATTGCAATCGCAATTCCTGTGATATTCCCTGTTCCAACGCGGGCTGCCATACCAATACAAAACGCTTGAAAAGGAGAGATTTGATCTTTAGAACCACTTTTCCCCTCCATTAATACACGGACCATCTCTTTTAACATTCGAAACTGTACAAAATTCAATTTAAATGTAAAATAAATTCCGCAAATAACAAGCATAATAATTAACAATTTAGACCATAAAAAATCATTTGTTGATCCGACTAACTCTACAAAAAATCTTTCCATATTATCACTCCATACCAAAAATTTATCTATCATAATCTATATAAAATCACCTATATTCCTTGGCATAAATACCTCATTCATATTCAAATACAACAAGGATAAAAATTTTCTATATTAATAGAATTGGCCTGTTTAAACAAACATCGCAACACGCAACCGCAAAACTGAATTTTCTAAAAACTTACCATTTATACACACGATGCTCTATCCCCTTCTGCAAAACTAATATTCTTATCCACTAATGTTGTTGTACTATTATGTTTGTTTCGTTTACCGGTGATTTACATTTAAATCATAATAATCTATAGTGATTAACTGGTTTTTTGTTAATTTTCTTAAGAACATGGAAATATCTCCTTTCTTACTACTAATCTCAAAAATAGGCTAGGTAAAAATTTCACAAAAAATCTATAAAGCGCTTTCAATCTTTAACTAAGAGAAGCTTGTCTTTAATTTATAATTAAAAGTACAGAATGTTACGAAAAAGTACAGGTTTTTATAAAAATAAAAAATATTTTAAGATTTTTCATCTAAAAAAACAGTGAGATTTTGTGAATTTTATACAGTATCCAAACGTCGCAGATTTTGTTCTATCTATCCTTTGACAAGCCTCTATTTTCTTCATAAAAACATGCATATTTTTTCTCTTTTAGAAGTTCATATAAAGTATTTGAAATCAAGAATCAACGGGATATTATAAGAATATTTAAAAAATAAAACATTTAATTTATTTATGGTATCATACAAAAAACATTTGTTTTCTCAATTAATCCCCCTAGTTGGATTCGTCTATATTGCACATATTTACAACATGAAAGACACTAAGAAAAAAGGATTTTGTTGAAGGGATGAAACATTACAAAACTCTTATTTAGGACCTTATGTCATCCTCTTTTCTAGCAATATCGAGTTATCCCAAAAACGTATATTTACTAACATAGATTACAGGTGGTGTATTGTGAAAGAAATAGTATTTGTTCAAAATAAAAAAAGACTCCTTATGAAATTCGAATTTTTAAAAAAGGATTTAGTACTTACCATTTCACTGATACTAGCAATTGTAAGCTGCTTAATACATTCGCCAAAGATCGAATATATTAACTTTGAAGTGTTAATTAGCTTATTTAATCTAATGGTGGCCATTAAGGCCTTGGAACAGCTAAAGATATTAGACAAACTTGCCGTTGCGATTTTAAATAAATGCAATAACAGCAGGTCAATATCTATTATTCTAATTTTGTTATGCTTTATTTGCTCCATGTTTGTAACAAATGATGTTGCTCTCCTCACTTTTGTACCAATAACACTTGTCATTAGTAAAAAAACACAAATGAACATGATGGATACAATCATCCTGCAGACAATTGCGGCAAACATCGGTAGTAGCTTGATGCCTATGGGAAACCCACAAAATTTATACCTATATTCTTACTATGGAATTAAGCTCATCCCATTTTTAGGTTCAATCCTGCTTTTAGCTGTACTTGGAATTAGTTTGTTATTTATATTTACTCAAAAACTTCAAAAAACAGATTTGAAAATAGAACTACCTGTTATTACCGTGAAAAATCGAAAAAAAGCTACCGTCTGGATTTTGATACTTATTACTATCATTGCATCTATTTTTGGTGTTATTAATTATTACATTGCGCTAATAGTCACACTGATAGCAGCATTTACGTTAGATAGAAACTTACTATTTAAGATCGATTACTTTCTTCTAATAACCTTTGTCTGTTTTTTTATTTTTATCGGAAACATTTCCCATTCCGATGCACTGGGGACATTTGCTCGCGCTAATTTAAGAGGAGATACTTCAGTCTTCTTTAGTTCCATATTTTTGAGTCAATTGATTAGCAATTTTCCTACTTCAATTCTTCTATCAAACTTTACTTCTGATTGGAAAGCTTTATTACTAGGAGTAAATATTGGAGGGCTTGGAACAATTATCGCATCTTTAGCCAGTGTAATCTCCTATAAACTATTCATTCAGGCCAATGTTAAAGAGAGTAAGGCGTATTTAATTAAATTTAGCATTTACAACTTTGCATTTTTAATCATACTTACATGTATACAATACTTTATCTTTAAATTTCTAAAAATTTTTTAAAAAATTGATTCCTTTAGAAAAACCCAAATTTCTCAGCATTAAATTGAGAAATTTGGGTTTTAATATAGGTATGTTTAAAGAGCTACAACAAAGTTACCATCAATTTAATATTTTGAGATGTTCTCACAGTGAAAATCTTTTAGCTTTTACGTTGTTTATTAGATTTCAGTTCATTTTTGAAGTCTTCTTCACAAAATCCTTAATGTCCCTCAATTTTTTCCCGCTAATATTATCTTTGATGGTTGAATCTAGTTCAATTTCTAATTTTGCAAATGCTGCTCCTACACAATTATAGATACTTAATCCCTCTATACTCTTTCAAGCGGTAATCCATTCCGATAGAAATTACAAATGACAAAATTTATCCGTTTTTCCTACTTGCTAAATTCAGCAAGTAAAATGTTTTTAAAAACTTCTGGGTTATTAAGGTTTAAACTGTTCGAATTGATAGCGAGTGTATGTTTACCTCCAAGTGTTCCACCAGCAAAAGTGGAAAACCCTGGAACGGCCCCCCTGTGTCCCCATACCGAGACACCGTTCGGAAGCTTAATTTCAAGTATTCCAAGACCATATCCGGTTCCCTCTCTATTTGTAGGAACTGTAGTAAGCATTTGTTTTAACTGCTGTTCCTTCAGTAATTTGCCACCTAGTAAGCAAGAGAAGAATTTGTTTAAGTCGTCAGCAGTAGAAATCACATCTCCATCCGAGCTACCTGGGTTAATATAAGTAACATCTTTTAGCTCACTCGCTCCGTCTAGTTGCAAATAGCCACGGGCATGCTTGGTGCCTGGAATCACGCTTGAATTACCAGGTAGAAATGTATTTGACAAATCAAGCGGTTCAATAATCCGATTTTCAACCTCTTCCGCATAGCTGTTTCCTGTTACTTTTTCAATAAGGATTCCTAGTATTACATATCCTGTATTTGAATAAGACCAACCCTTTCCTGGGGCAAAGTCTGGGGGAAGTGAAATCCCCATCTTTACAAATTCTTCAGCCGTATACGATTTTTTTATATCCGTAATATCAAAGTCTTTTGAATTTATATAGTCAGCAATACCACTTGTATGATTCAATATTTGCCGGATCGTAATCTGGTTACCATCATATCCATTTCCTTGAATAACACCAGGTAACCATTTTTCAATGGAGTCGTCTAGATTCAAACGGTTCTCTCCAGATAATTGAAGTAGAACTGTTGCAATGAACGTTTTCGTCACACTGCCAATGCGAAAGCGAAAATCTGCTTTCATTGGTTTCTTAGTTTTCAGATCCGCTACCCCAGCTGTATAACTCCAAGTTTTACCCCCCTTAGAAATTTTAGCGAGTATTCCCGGGTATCCAAGTTGCAGTTCATCTCGCATTGCTTTCTTAACGGAAGTACGATCGCTTTGCGTACTTGTTTGTAACGAACTAGATACATTTTGCGTAGATTCTGCTTTTACAACTGATGTTGGTGTTATGTATAACAGGGAACTTCCACCTATTAAAAGTGCTAGACTTGCACATGTAATTTTACTGCGTGTTTTCATAAAAAATTCCTCTTTTCTATTTAAATTGTATTGATGGCTGATAGCTGTCTCATATACTAATCACACAGCTATCAACTCTCCCAATGATAAAAGTCAACACTGAATTTGCAATCAACGTACTAATCATTATTTTCACAAACACCATTGTGTTCTAACAATCTCTAAATCACTCTTTTTCCACATACATATTAACCATAGAAATTACTTCTTTTCCTTAAAACACTCTTGTTACTGATTATTTGTTTTATATGTAGGCCGTACTTGTTCCCCCCTTCATGCCTCCTTATATTTTTATCCTACACAATGAAAATCTCTTTTTTCTTACCTATTCCTTACAAATTCCTTACATACAAAATCACTTCTACAATAGGATTGAAGTAGCATCTGTGCCCGAAAGCGCAAAAAACACCGATGCTTTTCGCTTCAGTGTTTTTGCGCTTTACATATTGTAAGATTCGTTTTACTCTTAACAGGTTAAACTGCTGATTTTTTCTAATGCGATTATTCTTCTTGTTATATAAAACAAATTTCATTGTGTTATATGACACACTATGAAATTTGTCATTACGGCACATGATTCTAAATTTATTGATGTACTTGAGATGGACTCACTTTTTGAATTTGAACAAGTATATCAAACGCTTTACCTAATGATATATCAACAGTTTTTGGTATATCAGGCCCTTCGGTAGTTATTCCAGCGAAAATTGGATGTTGTTCGTTTAACCAAGTTTTTGTCACGCCGTTCGCCTTACGTAAATCAATAAAAAATTGATCTTTTTTGACCTGTCCAAAAATGTAGTTATAACTGTTTGGATCATCCGATTTTAATGTTCCATAGGGGCCAAATTCACCATTGCTATTCTTCACATTGTATTGTCCTTCATAAACTGACGTTCCAATAGATACGTACCGTTTTCCGTAATATTCTGCTAAATGCTGCCCTGCTACTTTAGGGTATATAAAAGAAAGCATATTTGTTTTCGAAACGTGTCCATTATGTCCCCATACAATGGTTTTTCCTAAATGTTCTTCAGTCCACTTCGCATTTTCATACAATGCAATATCATGTTTCAAATAAAAATCCGCTGGTTTATCAGGAGGTGTCGCTAACATTGTAGTAAACTGTTCAATAATACGAGCATTTTGCTTTATCCATACGAACTCTTTAGATTTCCCATTTAAATGACTTTTATTTTCCTCTAATAAAGCACTAATTTGTTTAGCATCTAAAACATACTTTTCTTTTTCTTCTTTCGTAAGGCTTTCAAAAGTATTCATATCCTTTGTTACAGGAATAAGCCCTTTTATCTTCTCTTCTACTCTAGGCAACAGTTTTGAATTGTTCGCTTTAATATATTCTATTATATTATTATAAACATTTTCGTTTACTGATTGAATGTCCATCCCGATGACACGTACTTTCGATTTATGTTTTGGATTAGCATTATATTGCCGAATCCAATCAAGTAAATCTAGCATTTCTTTCGTCTTAAATACAGGTGTTAGATGTTGGTTTGGGTTTCCCTTACCAGTAAGAACATATCGATCAAGTTCCAAGGCCCTGTCCCATCCCTCTTCTAAAACTAGATTGGTAAAGCCCTTTTCAGATACTAAATACTTAACAATGCGGTGTTTCATCGTAAAAACTTCATGAGCCCCATGCGTAGCTTCACCTAAACCTACAATTGAAGCTGAACCTACCATATCCTTAAGTGGTTTCAAATCATTAAGAGATGCAGTTGGATTAGTTGTTTTTAAAGGCTTTGCATGTGCTTCTAACCATTTCGCTATTTGATTTGTATTATAGGGAGCTGTAACAGAAACCTCTGTTTTCGAATCTGCATAAGTATTTCCTACAAAATGAGTCATTGTTATAGCAGAAGCAACAATTGCAATAATTATTTTCTTTTTCATAAAAAACCTCCTGAAATATTTACTTATAGCTTTTTGACATACTCTGCCAACTTCCGTTTAAAACATTCATTTTCTTATTACTGTTAAGATACATTTATTCTAGTTCCTAAAACTCACTTATTTCTTAATAGGTTCTTAAGAAATTCTTAATTCACTTATACAAATATAAAACTAAATAAGCTTCAATTCATTGTATTGTAAATTCCTCATTGCATAACATTATAATGTGCAGATATCCGTTATAAATGATGTTATCTAAAGTATTCAATTTCAGTATGTATTATTAACGTAGTTAATATATGGTTAATATGAAGTTCCAAATTTTGATTGTTTGTAGTCTCTTTATCATAGAGTTAATTTAGGGGTTATTTTTTGTTCACTTCATTTTTTTCGGCACTCTGCATCTAGACGGTATACCCATTGGCCACAGTTAGACTATTTCAAATCAAAAAAAATAGATTACCTGCACACTAAAGAGTATAGCGCACAGGTAATCTAGTTGTTTTTGAGATTAATAAAAACCTAATTTATCTTTTGAATTCTTCCATCAATAATAGACTGAATTGGTTCTTTTGATTTTTTTATATAATCTACTAATGCTTCAAAATCAGTTGGTCCTGTTTCAGCATCTTTACCGTTTTTAAAGGATACAAATCCATCTCCCCCTGAAGCTAGAAATGCGTTAGCAACGACGCTGTAAGTTTTAGAAGGAATAATTTCTTCTCCATTCGTTAAGCGAATACTTGTTACTTTTTCTCCATTGGGCTTGTTCGCATCCCAAGTGTATTGGATTCCTGAAATTTGAAGCATTCTTGTTATGTCTTTTTGCCATTGTTGATTTAAAATATCACGAATGTCTTGACCTGTTAAATTTACTTTTATTAATTGATTTCCGAATGGTTGAATACCATATATCTCTCCCCATGTAATATCACCAGCATCTAAGTCATTACGAATACCACCAGGATTCATAAGTGCAATTTGGGATTGCATTGTTGCACGCTGGGCATCAGCAACTAAATTTCCAAGAGTAGATTCACCAGCCGTATTGAGTTTGCGATCTAGTGGCGCAATAGACTTACCTACAACTTCATTAACAAGAGGTGCGATTTTTGCTTGATATTTCTCCATCTTCTTCTTTATTTTTTTATCAGGCTCTATGCCTTCATGATAAGTTGTAACAATTTCTGCTTTTTTCTCAACAATATCTTGTGTTTTACGATCAATCTTTACATCAACATCAGCAAAAGCCATACCATATGAATTTGCTTGTACGACAAGTTTATTATTAACAGTTCCATTTACATAAGTGTGGCTATGGCCACCAAAAATAACATCGACTTCTGGATCAGTCTCATTTGCTAATCGGACGATATCACCATTTGTTACGCCGTTCCCATCTGTTATACCTCCGTTATGTGCAAGAACAACGATAGATTTAACGCCTAGTTTTTTTAATTGCTTTACGGATTTGTTAATAGCTTCAACTTCATCTGTAATTTCTACATTCTTTAGCATAGTAGGCATAACAAGGTTAGGAACATCCGTTGTTACGACTCCGATAAATCCAACAGGAACTCCTTGTACCTTTTTTATAGTGAATGGTGGTAAAAATAAACGACCGGTGGATTTATTATAGAAATTTGCAGCAACATATGGGAATTTTGCTCCTTTAAAATTCCCTGTTTTCTCATGGTATCCACCATAAATAAGGCGGTTCATTTCTTCAACACCTTCATCAAATTCATGATTCCCTATCGTTCCAACATCGAATTTCAAATCATTTAGAAATTCAATCGTAGGTTCGTCTTGTAATAATGCTGAAACAGGAGTACTTGCTCCAACAACATCTCCAGCATGTACCTTTAATGTATTCGGATTTTGTTTTTCACGATCACGTAAATAAGCCCCTAAGTACTCAATTCCCCCTGCATCTTTATTGTTAATTTTTTTTACAGTGTCTAGTTGCCCATGAAAATCGTTAATACCGAGCATTTGTACATCTATGTAGCGGTTTGATTCTGTACTTGCTTGGGCTGAAGGCATAGCAAATACACTAGTAAAAGTAACTGTACTTAATGCTAAAGCAACTGGAATAATTTTTTTCAACATAAAATTTCTCTCCCCTAATTAAAATCTGACATAATACGATGTTATTTTAATATATTAAGAGAATTATTTCTATAAAAATTCAACTAATTATAAAAATTAATAAGATTTTATTGTTTTCTGACAAAACATTTCTTTATTTTGAGGATTATTCAAAATATTATCTTGATAGTAATATAACAATACTTCTAAGAAATCTAAAAAACTCTAATCAATATATTTTAGCTGTTAAGAAGAGTATTCAATCCAAAATTAATGGAGATTTATCAACCTAACATCTCAATATCACCATTAAAAAGATGCTCCTGGATTTATCCAAGAGCATCTTTTATAAAGCTTTATTTTTTACTTGTTTATAATTTATTAATTAACAATTATATAGTTGTAATTAGTCCTTTAAAAATGATAGGAGTGCTTCATTAAATTCTTTGGCATGCGTTGCATTTAGCCCATGTGGACCACCCTTTATTAACGTTACTTTAGAATTAGGAATTGCTTCATGTGTTAATTTCCCACTATATTCATAGGGTACAGTTGCATCAGAATCACCGTGAATAATAAGAGTAGGTATATTAAACTTCTCCAAGTCTTTTCTAAAATCTGTCTTACTAAAGGCGGTAATACAATCAAGTGTTCCTTTAGGTGATGCACTGGCTGCAATATCCCAATTATATAAACGGAATGGCTCACTAACTAAATCTGTTCGATTACCAGCCGCGAAAAATCCCTTAGTAAATTCATCAAGAAATGCAAGGCGGTCATTAATCACACCACTTTTGAACGCTTCAATTGTTGCATCATCTAATGCCCCTTCAGGATGATCCTCTGATTTGTATAAATATGGAGGTACTGCTCCAGCAAAAACAGCCTTTTCAATACGATCTGTTCCATACGTACTAATATACCGGGCTACTTCGCCTCCACCCATAGAAAAACCAACAAGTGTGACATTTTGAAGCTCTAAATGTTCTAATAGTTGATGTAAATCAGAAGTAAAGGTATCATATTCATACCCTTCCCACGGCTGAGATGATTTTCCAAATCCTCGACGATCATATGTTATAACTCTGTATCCAGCCTCAACAAGAGCGGGAACTTGGTATTCCCAAGATCGACCACTTAACGGCCAACCATGAATTAGTACAACTGGTTTTCCTGTGCCATAATCCTCATAATATATCTCAATTGGTTCTTGATTTTCGGTTCCTACAGTAATTTTAGCCATGCTTCTACCTCCAAAAAATATTCTAATATGTATCCTTTTCTTCAATAATCCGGATGAATGTCATAACCTATTCATGCACGTTTATGTTGTGAACTCTAAGTATGAAACTCTATTATTCCAAAGAATTCATTTTCTCCTTTTGGAACAATCCCCCCTCTAATACCTTTTTCATCATAAAATAATTACTGAACATTACTCCTATTCAATTGTAATAACAAAAATAGGTGACTATCAATATTGTTCTATCTATAGGATGTATAGGTAAAACCAATCTATTTTATAGTGAAAACAACTATAGTTACGACCTATACGAATTATAGATAATTTAGAATTGATTAACGAATCAGTTTTCAAATACTATAAAATTGTATAGCACTTCATGTTCTGTGAATGCTGCTATAACCAATATTATTGGTCAGCTTAGTTATAAACGAAGAAACTTATGATAGTATTCGACTATTTAAACTTTCTTCGATTACTTAATTTTTAGGAGGAATACATAATGACTGATCTCTATTCTCGTATTAACAAAGATGATGCTGTCGTGCTTTTAGTAGATCATCAAACTGGTCTTATGTCCGGACTAGTACGTGACTATGGTGTTGATGAATTCAAGAACAATGTTTTAGCTCTTGCTCATACTGCTAAGTTTTTTGATTTACCAGTTATTTTAACAACAAGTTTCGAAAACGGGCCTAATGGACCTTTAATGCAAGAATTGGTTGATCTCTTTCCTCATGCACCAAAAATAGCTCGACCTGGACAAATTAACGCATGGGATAATGATGATTTTGTAAAAGTAATCGAAGAAACTGGAAAAAAACAACTTATCATCGCAGGCGTAGTTACGGACGTTTGTGTTGCTTTCCCGGCACTTTCCGCTATAAAAGCTGGATATGAAGTATTTGCTGTTACGGATGCTTCAGGAACTTTCAGTAAACAAGTTGCAGATGCTGCCAATACTCGTATGGCACATAGTGGTGTGCAACTTATGAACTGGTTTAGCGTAGCTTGCGAATTACAACGCGATTGGCGCAACGATGTCGAAGGTTTTGGCAATTTGCTTGCTAGCAATCTTCCAGGCTATCAAAATATAATTGGAAGCTATAGGGGAGCTCAGCGAGATCTTAGTAAACAAAATGCATAAAGTGAAACTTTAATCAGTGGGGGTTTTGTTCATCCCCCACTGATTATTAGTTGAACCAATCGGGCTTTTACAGGCAGTTGATCCCCCACCTAACTTCTTTGCTTCCGCTGAATTTTGAGGTGGGGGTCTTACTGCCCGTTAATGCGGGATAAATGTATTTCAAAGAAATAGCTTTAAATCACTTTCAAAAAAATGGATAGTATACATTTAGTGCTGATTAAATCAGCACTCTCTTTTAATTTAAAAGGTATAGCAAAAATTTTATTTTTACGATTACAATTTTAAACAATTAAAAAAGGAGCGTTTTATTATGGGTAATTTAGAATTGTTAAATCCGGAGAACAGTGCATTAATTTTGATTGATTTTCAACCTCAAATGACTTTTGGAGTTGCAAGTATTGATAGACAAACATTGATTAATAACGTTATGCTACTTGCTAAATCAGCAAAAACTTTTAACGTACCTACTATTCTTACTACAGTTGAGACACGCAGCTTTTCTGGTTATTTTTGGCCACAAATTCTTGATATATTCCCAAACCATGAAATTATAGAACGCAGTTCAATGAACTCTTGGGAAGATCCAAAATTTGTTGAAGCAGTTAAAGCAACAGGTAGAAAGAAATTAATATTTGCAGCACTTTGGACTGAAGTTTGCCTTGCATTCCCTGTGCTTGAAGCAATGAAAGCTGGCTATGAAGTGTATGCAGTTGATGATGCTTCAGGTGGTACTAGTCTGACAGCACATAACGCTGCTATGCGTCGTGTAGAACAAGCTGGTGCAATTCCAGTGACAGCAATTCAAGTTTTACTTGAATACCAACGTGACTGGGCACACAAAGACACTTATGATGCTGTAATGGAAATTGTAAAGGAGCACACTGGCGCTTATGGTCAAGGAGTAGAATACGCATATACTATGGTGCACGGCGCGCTTCCAAGCAGGAAAATATGAAACAAGAAGGAGTAGCTGTCGAAGAGACTTATACAGGGAACACGATGGATGCTGCTGATCCAGTAACAACGATTGTTACATGGGAAATTCAACAAGGTAAAGAAAAACAGTTTGAAACATGGAGACATGAAATCGAAGCTGCCGCTACTAAATTCCCAGGGCATTTAGGTGTAAATCTAATAGTCCCAAATAACGAATCGAGAGAGTATACTGTTATTTTTCGCTTTGATACGTATGAGCATCTACGTGCTTGGCAAGAATCAGACATTCGCCGGGATTTGTTAAAAACGGCAGAACAATTTCAAGTTACTAATCCGAGTTACAAAACTGAAAGTAGTTTGGCTTATTGGTTTGTTACTCCGAAAACGCCAGTTCCACCGCCAAAATGGAAAATGTCTATCGTTACCCTTTTGGGTGTATGGCCTCTTAGCATGTTAGTTCCTAAAGTGATAGGACCTATTATAAAACATATGAATCCTATTATATCGGCCTTTTTTGTTTCAGTATGTATAGTGTCCTTGCTATCATGGGTAGTCATGCCGATTTTCGGTAAATTATTTCATCCATGGTTACAAAATAATAGAAAGTAGACGAGGTGTGAACATGAATTTACCGGATATGATCTTATATAACGGAAAAATTACTACCCTTGACCCTTCTCAGCCTGAGGTATCTGCTATCGCCATAACTGATGGTTTAGTCACTGCAGTAGGTGGAGATGAGCTTCTTAATAGTGCCACGGAAAAAACAAAGAAAATAGACCTTAAAAGAAAGAGAGCTATTCCAGGCCTGAATGACTCTCATATACACGTTATTCGTGGTGGTCTGCATTATAATATGGAATTACGTTGGGAAGGCGTGCCATCACTTTTTATTGCTCTAGAAATGCTCAAAGAACAGGCAAGGCGTACACCTGCTCCTCAGTGGGTAAGGGTAGTTGGAGGTTGGTCTGAATTTCAATTTAAAGAGAGACGGTTGCCAACTTTGGAAGAAATTAATGCCGTTTCTGAAGACACTCCTGTATTTGTGCTACATCTTTACGATAGAGCACTTGTAAATCGTGCTGGGCTGCATGCACTGGGATATACAAAAGATACACCAGACCCTCCAGGCTGCTTAATTGAGCGGGATAAACGAGGTAATCCAACGGGCCTTTTAATTGCGAATCCTAACGCTTCTATTCTTTATTCAAGTTTGGGTAAAGCACCAGCACTTAATTTTGACGACCAGATTAATTCAACTCGCCATTTTATGCGCGAATTAAATAGATTAGGTATTACAAGTGCTATTGACGCAGGTGGTGGATTCCAAAATTATCCTGATGATTACAAAGTTGTTGAACATTTAGCCGAGAAGGAACAATTAACTTTGCGTATTGCTTATAATCTATTTACGCAGAATCCAAATCATGAATATGAAGACTTTGCTTCATGGGCAAAAATTGTTTCTCCAGGTCAAGGAACTGATAAGTATAAAATGAATGGTGCCGGAGAGATGTTAGTATTCTCAGCAGCCGATTTTGAAAAATTTCAAATGCCACGGCCTGAACTAGCTACGATGATGGAAGCTGACTTAAAGAAAGTAATTTCTCTATTGGTGGAAAACCGTTGGCCCTTCCGTTTACATGCAACTTATGATGAGTCAATCACACGTTTCTTAAATGTATTCGAGGAAGTTAACAGTGAAATTCCTTTTAATGGTCTACGATGGTGGTTTGATCATGCAGAAACAATCTCAGATCGTAGCATGGAACGTGTTAAGGCTTTAAATGGCGGTATTGCCATCCAAGACCGCATGGCTTTTCAAGGTGAATACTTTGTTGATTTATACGGAAAGGAAGCTGCAAAGCGTACTCCTCCGATTTATCGTATGTTAGACCTTGGTATACCTGTTGGCGCCGGTAGTGATGCAACTAGAGTTTCCAGCTATAACCCTTGGGTCGCTCTTTATTGGATGGTTGCCGGAAAAACCATTGGTGGACTTTCGATATACGATGAAAAAAATAAACTGGATAGAAAAGTAGCCCTGGAATTATATTCAAAAGGAAGTGCGTGGTTCTCTGGTGATGAAGGTAAAAAAGGAACCCTTGCAGTAGGTCAGTTTGCTGATCTTGCTGTATTGTCTGCTGACTACTTTACTGTGCCAGAAGAAGAAATCAAAAACCTTGAATCATTACTCACAATTATGGGCGGACAGGTTGTGTATGGAAATGATGAATTTAAAAATTTATCACCTGAATTGCCGCCAGCATCACCTGACTGGTCACCGACGGGAGTTTATGGTTATGGCGGTGCTAACCTAGCCAACACTATACTTTCTCACGATGCCCATGATAACAAGTTACATAGTTGCAGTAACCCTCTCCATCAACACACTCATACCGTAATAGGAAAAGATGGAACTAAATGGGGTATTGGTTGTACTTGCTTTGCTTTCTAAATCAAAACCACCGGTATAATGCCGGTGGTTTTCTTTCTGCAATAAGGATATGTAGATTCGAAATAGCATTGTATATCTCTATTGGAATCTATTACTATTTAATAGGACAAAAGAGTTGATAGCTTAAACTTGATTTGTTTTTTACATCCTTCTCTCCTTGCAAAGCCTACCCCTTTCCCTTAAGTAAAAGTCAAAAATCAATCACACCACACATATAAAGCCACTGCCCTTTGACTTTAATATTTGCTTTATCTTAAGACTTATAGATTTTTTCAAATTTCACACTAGAATCATTATTATTTCTATTACACTGATACTTTTTGCGAATCATTTAACTTCTGCATAAAGATGCGTGCAGCAAAACTTAAAAATTTATCATCAAAGTGAATAAGATTAATATCTTGACTTGGTGTTGGATCAGTAATACGAACTATGCTCAAAGTATCATTATTAACAAAGTTAACCAGTGAACGAGGTATTATGGCAACCCCATGTCCATTGTATACAAGGCTCAATAGAGAAATAGAAGATTTTGTTTCTATATTTGCTTCAGATAAAGATAACCCTAAACTCTCACAATATATTTTAATAGATTCACGACAACTACATGAAACCATTATTCTACTGAGCCCTACTAATTCTCGAAAAGAAACAAATGATTTTTCATTCAAAGGATGATTTTTTGGAATGACAAGGACGAGCTCTTCACTATACAAAAGGGTGTTTGTTAATGTGTCTGGAATTTGAGCACTACGTGTAATCCCGAAATCAATATTTTTGTCAACGATTTGATTTACAGCAACTTCAGATTCTATAATCTTTACTACGATGTTGGGATAATGTTGTTGAAACTTCATAATATAAGGTGTTAAATAAGTGAGATCCTCTAATAAACCTCCTATAGTAATTACACCTCTTTTTACACCCTTTAATTCAAAAATTTCATTATAAACGTCATCAAATTGTTGCATGATAAATTTTCCTTTATCAAATAGCAGCTTACCCGCTTCTGTCATTTTGATACCTCTTCCAACTCGATGAAACAAAGGTGTATCAAGTTCACCTTCTAACACACGGATTTGTTGACTTAAAGTCGGCTGTGAAACACCTAGAACTTCCGCAGCTTTAGTAAAACTATTATTATTACAAACTTGAATAAAATACTCTAAATGACGTAATTCCATTCTTGATACCCACTCTCCGCTTTATGAAAGATTTATAATGAAAAGGACGATATGTATACGTTAATATAACAACTTTATTCCCTACTGTACTAATTGAAATTATACGATTTATTCATTTTGTATTATAATACATTTACTACCACTTATTAATTTTTCCTCCTATTTATTTAATTTATATTTAATTAGGATATTACTAATTCGAGATATATTTCTAAAATTTTATAATTCTAGTGCATAATACCCTAATTTTTTCAACTTTTCGATTATCATTTTTTTCTCAATATAGTTCAAACCACCAAATATATGCCGAATCGCCTCTTTATGCTGAGGAAAAATACTATCCATTAACTGAATACCATCTGAAGTAATTGACGCATACGTGACACGGCGGTCTTTTGGACATGGTTTTCGTATTAAGAACCTCTTCTTTTCCAACTTATCCACTACATACGTGATACTACTACTTGCAAGTAATATTTTCACTCCAATTTTTTGTATAGGCTGATCGCCTTTACTATATAGTAGCTCAAGCACTGCAAATTCAGTTGGATTAAGTCCATAACTTTTTATATCCTCTTCAATACGCTTAGTAATTGCCTGTGCTGCCCTTGATAATGTAACAAATAACTTTAAAGATAAGCTCTCATCATTAATCACACTCATAATTACCAATCCTTTACAAGTTATCTTGAATTCGAGATTTATTATATTATCGTCGAAATATTATGTCAATAATTCATTTTTAGTTTTATTAAGCCCCTTATCATTTATTTCTCAACATAAGACATATGGAATTAGAAGAAAAAAATTGTTAATATATAAGTATCTCAATTACGTTATTTCTTTTAAAGAGAGCTTGTATTCTAACGCAAGTTCTCTTTTTTTATATTCTAAATTGAATCCGGACAAAGTTCACATATTGAGTCTGCCCATGTATATGATATAGTTTTTAAACAAAGATTAGAGCCCTCCTACAAGAAGGAGAGCTCTAATCTTTCATATGAATTTTCACCTTTTTTATTATTGCGGAGACATCAAAACTTTAACTTGATGGGGATATGGCACTACCCCCTCGCCATCAAGCTAAGATTTTGAGACACCCCCATAACGAAATTTTTCCCTTTACAGTTATTTGTGAAAATTTAGCCTCTATATAAAAAAGACCACTCCTTACAATAAAAGAAGTGATATTCCTAAATTATATATTTCATTAAAATCAAACTATTATAATATGGTTCCATTCAGCCATCCGTTTATAGCAATAAGGTCCATCAATACATGTAATTCTGTACCTATTAAAGCAGAAATAAAAATAATTTTTAATGAAGAGCTCTGTTTATAAGTAAACAGTTTCATTAATCTAGGTATTGTTTTAAGACCTATCATAATTAGTAAAGTCAAAACTAAAGCGCAAGCTAGTCCACCTATGAAACTCTCATCTACCGCTCCTCCTGGTATAAGCGGTACCTTTCCAATGAACATGCTTATAGCATCTGGAATCGCCATACCGAAAAATAAAGTTGTGATATTTAAATGTTTTTTATATACTAATCCTACAGTTGCGGTAACTACTGTATGTCCTATAACGCCTGCCATATGAATCCTCCGTAATATTTATATTATTTTTTAGTTAGTTTTCACCTTTTTTGGGGCTTATTATTTTATAATTGATAACGCTTCTAAAAACTGTGAATTATCTTTTCTACTCTCAATAATTTTTTGAAATTCTTTCTCCACTTGTACTGAGTTTTTATCCTCGGTATCAACAACTCCATGATTATTTCCATAAACTTTGTTAAGTTCAAAAATTCCCATATAGGTTTCTTGTATAGGAATTTGATTAAACATAGAATTATTGACAATTAAAATACACTGTTCATAATTCGAGTTACGATAATGCCCAAACCAAGTATTACTATCATATTTTACCGGTATTTCTTTGTCAGCAATTACTACTCTTTTTATATTTTTACTTTTTTCACCCGCGAATAACACAGCATTATCATTTGTTATTTTAGGCATAGACTTTATTGGATCTGAAATCGGTGTAAAATGATCTTCTCCCTCTCGTAATATCCCTTTTTTTATTACGGCTTCACCTGTTTTTTGATCCATAATAAATACTGATTCTCCATTATATTGTGCTGTTTTAACTTCATATAAATCGATAGACTTAATTTCACTTTTGTTTTCACTTCGTATATCTTGTAAAGCCTGTTTATCTCCTAACATCAAAATTCCATTTCTTGGTTCTTTAGGCGTAAACGCCAAGTATAAACCAAATAAGAGGGCTCCAATCATACATAGGTTAATGATTTTTCTCATTTCTAATCTCCTTAGAATTATTGTTTAAAAATGGTTTAACTAGTTAAGATAATTGCTGCAAATCATATATACGTATACCGTTTCTTTAATTCGTATTTGCTCCTTATATAGAATAATTGTTTTATGGAATTTTACATATTCATTTACCTTTCATTTGTATTACATTTATGTAAGGTAAAATTATTAGCAAACTACAATTATCGGGATAGCATCCTACTATTTGTATGAGCAACTGATCGCGATCCTACTCTGTTCGGCTACTATGGTTCAAATGCATCAATTACTTCTTATGAAAAGAAACAAGAACTGAGTGAATATAAGGTCATATATAGATTAAAGATTATTTTCTTCTTATTTATCAAGCCATACAGAAAAACACCTAATAGCAATCAAAGGTGTTAATTCGCCTGTTCAATCTCCTATAATAAAACGGACGAAAATCTCATCTGTATGAGAGGAAAACAATCTTTGATATATTAGGTGTCGTTTTACAATTGTACCAAGTCTAATAATTAAGCGGATTAATTAGATTTAAAAAAAGATTTCTTTTTCTTTACTCGTAATAAGTCACCTGTCCATCCTTTGAATCGCATATACATATACATCCCCCCTGTTGTGAAAATAATAAATAAGAGAGCGATTAAATAGCTATATTTCCATTCTAGTTCAGGCATGTATTTAAAATTCATACCCCATAATGCTCCTAAGGCTGTCAAAGGCGTACTCACAGCAGTTAATACAGTAAGGGCTTTCATAATTTCATTCCCACGATGAGAAGAAACAACTTCTTGCAAATGAATCATCGTGTCTAATTCTTCTTGGTACTCTTTAACGAGTTGTAATCCACGCTCTAATTTTACGCTTGTTTGTTTATAACAAAGGGTGTTTGTTAGTTTTTCTAACCAAGCTTCTTTTAGGCCTTGTAACACTTCTTGTATTAAGCGAAACACGTGTGTGTTCATAAATAATTCATGACGAATATGATAAATCCTTTCTAAAACTGCTATGTTATTATGATGATAAAAATCCCATAATACATTTCTGAAATTGTTTTCAAAGTAGTCAACCTTTCGCAAATAATGAGATATAAACATTGATAAGATAGCACATAATCCTTCAGCGGAATTATTACAATTTTTTGTACCCATAGGGAAATTATGTATTAATTTTTGGAAATCCTCTTCCTCTTTTTCCTGAACTGTTATCAGTATTCCATGAGCTACGAAATAATGAAGAAATTTTTGAATTTTGGCGTCCTTTTTATCTTGATCATATAAAAACGAACCATATACACAAGTTTGACTTGGTGATAACGTATAAACATATAATCCATTTTCACAAGGAGAACTTATTTTCTTTACAAATTGAGAGAAATAAGATGTTACATCATGAGGGATTATAGAAGAAAGTTTTTCAAGCTCACTAGTTTTCACATGATACCAACTCCATTTCGGCATTTTTATGCATTCCATATTATTCTTCCTTTCTAAATAGTTTTATGTTTAATCGAATCATAACCGTAATATGACATTTGTATGTAGGTATTCATGTCTTGGAGGAAAAGTTTTTAGATCATCTAAATTACAAAATAAATGACATAGGAGGCCTTATTCTTTTAAAAGGAAGACCCCCTATATATTAATTATTTTTATTCTCAATTTTAAACATTTCCTCTATACAATCACTTTTTATCTTTTCTTATAAAGAATTTATTATATGTGGAAAAGAAGTTACATAATTTGGCACGTCTATTCAACGCACTCCATTTCAGTCGTTATTATAATTTGGATTCATATGCAGATTGATTAGTGATGTCGTCAAATACTTGACTCCCAATAATGTAGTATCCATGAAGTGCAGCCTCTTTCGAAGCGTCTACCATACGGAAAGAAGAAATTTCACTTTGCATTTTTTTAATTCGTTTTTTGTGGAGATCTACTATTCCTCCTGTCCAAATAATAGTATCATACTGGTCTAACTTAAATTGTTCTTGTAATACACGCATGATGTCTTGGAAATGTGTATCCAACTCTTTTTGAATTAAAATATCCACCTGACTTGTCTCATAATTTTCTTCTTTATCTCCATATCCTTTTTCTAATATTTTTGGCATGTCGTTAATATGCAATTGATTACTTTCACCCACATGATTCTGCAGGATATTCTTAATATTTTTCAAAGGCTTGCTACATCCTAGTTCCGTCTCATAATGATTTAAAATGACATTCTGTTTCATATCTGTCATTTCTAATGTACGAAATCCACCATCAATAATTAAGATGCGATCTCGTTCTTGAATGATTCCCTCTTTTAAGAAATAGGCATGTAAAGCGATTGGTTGCTGAAGAATCAAAGCATTTTCCACCGTAATATGAATAAATTTCCCATCAATTTGTACGGAAGTTTCTTTTTTTAGTGCACGTTGTAATTGCTCATGCTGACTACCAAAACAAGTAACGGGAAGCCCGGTAACAACTAAAGGTAACACGACATTTTCTTTATAATCCTTTGCAATGCAACCAAATATTTGTTGTTTAAATCGTTCGCTTTCATAATAATTTTCTATTTCTTCTTCAAATGGAGGAAGAAATGAAGCGTCAGATTGATGTGCTTCATTTCCCATGTAGTATGCAAAGTCTAAGTCTATAAAACTTACCTTTGTTAAATCTTCACTTTCAGCATGATTAGGTACAGGAGCTAGTGTGGCAGCTTCACTCTTAATCGTCACCTCAGAATCTACATCCTGTCGATATGCCCGCTTAGTAAAACCAATTCCTACATCAATTGCATACAGAGATTTCATACTTTTTTCCTCACTTTCTCTTTTTAGAATTAAATCTAAGCACTCTCTTCTTTCCCTTCTTTCACATATTTCTTTTCATTTTCCGTTTTTTCTCCGTCTAGGTTCTTACTATTTTGTTTTATTTCATTATCCTTTTCATCTTTTTTCTTTTTGTTATTTTCGTTTTTTGTTAAATCTTTAATAGTAGAAATGACAACTGGTGTGGCTGTAAGCAGTTGTGGTAATGTTTGTTTTGCAACATTAGCTGCAGTTACAGAAAATTGTTTACTTGTCTCGGTTACCTTCTCTAATGTTTCCTTTATGTTTCCTTCTTGTAGTTTGTCTTTTACGCTTTTTCCTTTTGTTTGTATTGCTTTCCGATTTTCTTTTTTTAACAGAGATACCATGACTCCGGTCGTAATCCCAATCACAGCATATTTAAATATTGTATGTTTCATTTTTCTCACCCTTCTCTACTTTTATTTTCTTCCATGCTACAACCTAAAATAATTAACTTATCTATTTATTAGATATTGCAATCTATTAGAGAGAATGATAGTTTTGCGGCTGCCTATCACTCGCCGTTAGTGTTTCATCTGTTACTAGAAGTAAAATTCTCCCTTGATCTAGTTTTTCTTCATATAAGTTAGCTTCCTCCTTCGACAACCCCATTTCCTCCATTTGATTTCGGAGCTCGTCCCCTTTTTTGGAGAAAAAATTGATAATACTTGTGCCCAACCCTTGTTCTTTTACTCCAATCGTATTTGTGTTTGTATCATCCGCAATTCTTTTTGTTATATGTTTTTCATGTGTTAAGACGTAAATGTCATCTTGGCGAATCCCTTGCAATTCTAGCTCTTTTACTTTCATAACTACTTCCTGTTCATTTTGATATTCATAAACCACCGGTTTTCTTTCATTCTTATGCATCGTATTTTTCCTCCCTTAGATTTTTTATTTTCTTATTTAGTTGTTATGTAATATGTAATACACCTATTTTAAAGATGTTAAACCTAAATTTTCAAAAAACTTCACATAATAGGTTATTAATGTTTTTGAATATCAAGGAAATGTCACGAGCACTTTGCTTTGATAAAAGCGCTACAAATAACGATTTGTTTGGAAGGCAAGCCCATTGTTTTATAGAAATCATAGAAAAATAAAAAAGCACTCCTTTTCAAAGAGTGCCTTTACAAAACATATAACCTAATAAAAATATTTCTATTTTGATTACAGAAAGAAAGTCTTTATTAAAACATATAGTTGCTAATTTAATTGCGATCTGCCTTGCACCCAAGCAGCAATATCATTTATAACATACTCAGGTATATTAGCAGGACTATAATATTCATCCGGCTTACTTATTTCCCCATCGCCCTCTGTAAAGAAATGATTTAACTTTGGATATAGTCGATAATCAACGTTATTTCGTTCTTTTAATTGTTCTTTCCAAAGAGGAATTTCGATTTTTGATTGAACTTGATAGTCTCTTTCCCCTTGAATAATAAGAAGCGGTGTCTTTTGTTCCTTTGACATTTCTGCTGCTTTAATTTTCCGAATAGAATCCCAAAATACTGCTGATCCTAAGTAAAAATCTTTTGGAGGATTCTGACCAGAGAAATTTGGATCATTTAATAATTCAAATTGCGATTTGTAGAATTTATATTGCTCCTGGTTCATTGCTCCAATAGAAAAAAGATACTCAAATTGATCTAAAACAACGTCTTGAATCGTACGAGCTGGCCCACCCATTACAATTGCCCCAGCAATATTTTGATTTTGGTCTTTTTCAATCATTTTCGGAAGCATCATTCCACCTTGACTATGACCAAGAATATATATTTGATTTTTATTTATTAGAGGCTCATTTTTAAGAAATTGAGTTACAAGAAGAGCATCATCTGTTGTCTCTTTATCAACTGTATAGAAGGGACTGAATTGTGTTTTCAGCCCATGTTCATACGTTCGTTTATTATAGCGAAGGACAGCAATTCCCTTCGATGCAAGACCTTCAGCTAAATCGCGAAATGGTTTTAAAGCAAACGCTGTTTCATCCTGATCAGTTGCTCCTGATCCTTGAACAAGAATAACCGCTGGAAAAGGACCATTTCCTTTTGGAACCGACAATGTTCCTGGTAATGGAAATGCACCACTTCCAACTACTACTTCTTTATCAACAAATGATTCAGGCTTACTATATGATGGACGCTCAGCAACAGGACTAAACGACATGCTTAGTTGAAAATCGTCTATTTTTCCAGATGGATCTAGTTTAATTAGTAAAGGTACAGTCATTTTTTCAAAAACTAATTGAATCTCCACATTTGTATGAACAGGATTTGTCTCTTTTTGTGTAACCTCTCCAATTTCTATAAAAGAACCTGCTTGTAATTGAACTGGCAGTCCCTCCCAATAGCTCTTCAACCATTCTTCGGATATTATTTTCTGTAATGACCTTGAGGTTAAATCAAATGCAGATTTATAATCTTCACTATTCATATGGCGAATAAATGAAAGAGTAGTAGATATAACAGGATTTTCATCATCACTATTGTCTATTTTTTTTATATTTGTGTTTACTTCCTTTAATTTTGAAATAAATTGGTGGTTAAATGGATTATTATATGTATTAGGATATAAATTTGTTTTCAAAATTTCCGTATTCCGTGCCTTATACAAATTTGAAGAACTCTTAAAATTTTCAGGTGAAATTACTTCCTCCGCATATGAGACTGAGGGAATTGCTATTGTAAAAATTGCACTGATAAGTAATAACTTATTACTTATTCTTCTTTTCTTACCCATACTTATTGATTCTCCCTTCAAAATTTAAAATTTCTAATACAATATGCCAACTATAAGGAAAATAAAAATTACCAAAGAGATTAATAATCTATTTTACGATCCCCCTCTCAAGTTAAAAATCTATCATTAACAAACTTCAATAAAAAACGCCTTCCCCCTCTTTTTTTATTGTTGGATTTTCCAATGACCTAGAAGCACAGCACGAAATTACATGTAACCGACCCATGAGATTCTCTGTTTCAAAAGAAAAAAGCACCCCACTAGATGCTTTCTTTAATTGTTCTCACTATCATTTATTCAGGTAATTCTCTTATTACTATAAGATAAATTCATTCTATTTCCTAAACCTCACTTATTTCTTAATTCACTCATACCAATATAAAACCTAATAACCTACCATCAAAAAATAAAGAAAACAGGTTATTTGGCTATTCATTTCGTAAACTTAATGCTCAAACTAGTTTTTTTCACAAAGTTAAACTTTATTAAGAAAAACTTAAAGAATTTCCCTCTATATTCATAAGAACTTTTTTCTATACTCAAAAATGTAAATAGACAAAAGGAGAAACAATCATGAAGAAATTTGTAATTTGCATACTAGGAATAGGCCTCCCTATATACTTACTACCTTTCATATTACGTGGAGATTTAGACAGATTTAATCCGATTGCTGAAGAAAAAAATGTATATGCCGTTGCGAAAGGATATGGTGTTCCAGATTATCATCATAAAGGAAAAGCTATGTACTCACTAAAAGCTGTTGACGAATTAAGTAATGAAAAAGAATATACAGTTGGAACGAACACGCCTAATGATTTTATAAGAAAAACTTACTTAAAAATTCATGTGAAAGGAAAATATGTGTATTCTTACGATATTATTTCTAAAGAGGATATTCCGGAGAAAATAAGGGGACAATTGGAGATAGCAAATAAATAAAAGAGCCAATTCATACGATTTGGCTCTTTATTCTCTCTCCCATCTACCGTTTGGATAATTCTTTCGGTAGATTTATTAAATTCGTTATCATTGTTCCAATAACCATTGTTCAATTACTTTTACTGTTTCATCTCGTTGTGCTTTTGCCGTAATTAAACTCGCATTATCACCTTTTTGCTCACCATACATGCCAAAATGAGCATGATTTCCCCCTTTTATCATGTGCATAGTTGTATTCTTTGACATGAACTTTTTATTGTTCTCTATTTTTTCTACAGTTGCTAAAGCATCTACTTCCCCATAAATTGATAACATCGGAATCGATTTTGTAGAAAAGTCATCTGCAGGATACGAACCTAAGAAAATAATCCCGTCTACCTTGTCTTCATGTTGGAAGGCATACTTAGAAATCATAGCTCCTCCCATTGAATGCCCTGCAACATACCATTTTTGAACTTCCGGATACTTTTCAATTACACTGTCTACCTCATTTATTCCAAGTATCGCTAAATTTAATGGTAACTTAGGCATTACTACAAAGTGCCCATCTTTTGCAAGCGCTTCTCCTAAGTAACTATAAGCCTCAGCTTCTACTTTAGCTCCTTGATAAAAAATAACCCCTACTTTCGCATCTTTCGCTCCAAAAACGATATTATCTTCATCTTTTTTATCATCTACTAACGACAAAGCCTCTTTCGTCGGTTTATAAGTAAACTGAGACCAAGTCAAAAAAGTAAAACTTCCTATAATTAAAATAGCTAGTAAAGAGTACAGCATAATTTTTATCCATTTCTTCACAAAGATGACCTCCATAAGATGTATATATTCCATATTTCGGATTATCATTAACACACATAAAAACTCGAGCATTTTTATTGTGCTCAAGTTTTTAGTTCCGTCTTTAATTTATACTATAAATTGTCCAAGATAAATATGTAGCAAATGCAGACCATAAAAAATATGGTATTAGCAACCATGTCGATACTTTAGATAATTTGGAAGAAACCGCTATGAGAAGTAACGTAGTAATAGCGACAAGTAAACAATCTACTGTTGCTAAAAACAAATTCTTTTGGCTAAATTGAAAATAGCTGAACGCTTGATTGAATATATAATTTAAAAGGAATAAAAACCAAAATGTTTTTGGCTTGAATCCATAGTTGTTGTAAATAATTGCAACTGATAATGCAATAAGTCCAAATAATACAGCCCATATCATTCCGATTGTCATACCAGGAGGTGTCCAAGACGGCTTTTCTAACGCATCATACCAAGTACGATCAATAGGGAATAAAACACTAGAAACATAAAACAAACCATATGTTAGTAAAAATACTATAATACTAGATTTTTTCATAAACATTCTCCTTTTTACTAGAAGATTATAGAAACTTTATATGATTAGTATGCCCTTGTAATGGATAAAATTCTAATATTTAAATTCCAAATACATATTTTTTAACCTATTTTATACAAATTCTTTCATACTTTTATATGCACAAAGGGCTCTCTCTCGTGCTGCCTTATGATCAACAATCGGATAAGGATATGTATCCCCAAGCTTTATATTGGCCTTTTGTAAAATATGCGCAGGCGCTTCCCATGGTTTATGTATATATTTATTCGGTATATCGCTTAATTCTGGTACCCATCTTCTTATATACTCTCCATTTTTATCAAACTTTTCTCCTTGTGTGATGGGGTTAAAAATACGAAAGTACGGTGATGCATCTGCCCCACTTCCAGCAACCCATTGCCATCCCATTGTATTATTTGCAATATCAGCATCTAGTAGTGTATCCATAAACCATTTTGCTCCTTCTTGCCATGGAATTAACAAATGCTTTACAAGAAAAGAGGCTACAGCCATTCTTGCCCGATTATGCATAAAACCTGTTTGCCAAAGCTCCCGCATTCCCGCATCAATAAACGGATAACCAGTTTCACCCTTCTGCCATACGCTTAATAACTCCTCTTCCTTATCCCACGGGAAATTTTCAAAGCTCTTATTAAGAGGTTTAGATACTGTAAATGGATAATGATATAGTAAATAATAAGAAAACTCTCGCCAAATTAATTGACGTATAAAGCTATTAACTTGTTTTTCAAAAAGACTACATTGTCTTTCGGTACTTTTATTTATTAAGTAATGAAACATTAGCTTTACTGATATTTGACCAAATGAAAGATACGGTGCCAACATCGAATGGACATTTTGATCTGGAAAATCTCTTCCTTCACTATAAGAGGCTAATTTGCTAGAGAAAAATTTCTTGAATGTTTTATATGCCCCTTCTTCTGTCGGATCCCATATTGCTTCCATATGAGATGTCCACGGTATAGTCGGCAACAAGTGTAATTCTGAAACAGATAAGCTTGCTGGTAAAGAGTTTCCCCACTTTATACTCTGCACTCTGCTAATAGGTTTAGGTATTACCTGCTTTTGAAATGCATTGTAAAAAGGCGTAAACACCTTATATTCAGTGTTATCCTTCTTTTTTATAATCCACGGTTCTAATAATAAATGCGAATTAAATTCCTTACAAATAATACCTTTATCTTCTAATATCATTTTCATTTTTTGATTAGATTTTAACCTGTCTGGATCATAACAACTATTCCAATATACAGCCGTTATATCTAATTGTTTTATGAGAGAAAGTATTTCTTCCTGTGTATTTCCTTTGCGGATTATTAAAGTAGAGCCCAATGCCTTAAGTTGCTTTTGGACATCCATTATAGCATGGCGTAACCACCACTTTGCCGCACTTCCTATTGAAAAAGTTTCATCTTGTACATATACCGGAAGAACCTCCCCGGACTGAACA
This sequence comes from Bacillus sp. ISO11, assembly GCF_003458115.1. NCBI lineage: Bacteria > Bacillati > Bacillota > Bacilli > Caryophanales > Bacillaceae > Bacillus > Bacillus sp. ISO11. The sequence goes on from NZ_QXCO01000003.1 coordinate 31,452, forward strand.
GCCTCAAATAGAGCTGGGTTATCATATAAACGAAAATCTTTTTGAAACATAACGATAATTTTGTTTTGCATGGCTATCCCCTCTTACTCTTAAAACATAATAGATTCTTTATGTGAATAATCCTCTTTTTTACTTTTGCATTATTATATTAATAATTCTTTGTAATCGTAAACAAACGTTTCCATAGTTATTGGACTTCTATCTAGTAAATTCGATAAATCTGATGTGACTTTTTTAGCTAACCCTAATTTTGCAGTTGTATATATTCCAATCATAACCCAAATAAAGTCACTGTTAAGTCCCTTTTGAATCATTCTTTTTCTAAATTTAAATATACTTGGATTTGTATAAGTAATATCTTTATTTATTATTTTTGAAATAATAGCAGCAACTTCATAATATGTTAATGCCTCATTTCCCGTTAAAGAATAAGCTTTAAATTCATGTCCCTCTTCGGTTAATATTTTAGCTGCAACTTCTCCAATATCCCGTACATCTATAAAACTTGTTTCCCCTTTACCAGCAGGTACTTCAATTATTTTTTTATTTCTTAATTCATCACCATGTTGTGATAATAAATTTTGCATAAAAAAACTCGGTCTTAGGAATGTGTAAGGGATCCCAGAAGCCTTTATCATAGCTTCAATTTTAGCATGAGGTACTATCGGATTTTTTTCTACACCTAATAAAGATAAAAATACAATGTGTTTTATACCTATTTCTTTTGCGGCATCTACAACAGGCTGGAAATACTTTTTTGCATCAGCTAGATGTGGTGGTCTTATTAGAAAGATTTTAGTAACACCTGTTAAAGCCGCCTTTACAGATGAAGGATTTTCAAAATCAAAATACACTCCTTCAGTTTCTCTACTGCGCGTTGTGACTTTGAAAGTAGCATTTCTTTTTATTAGGCATTTTACAACCTCTTTTCCTACATTCCCTGTAGCACCTGTTACTAAAATCATTTTAATCACCCTTTATTTTTTTGTAAATTTTGAATCATACTTTGCAAAACTCGAACTGTATTTTCTACTTCCTCTTTAGGAATACTAGCTGTAGCATTTTTTATAACTTCATCGCTTACATTTTCTATCTCCTGTATTAATGTCTTAGCTTCATCTGTTAAAAATATTAAATGTGACCGTTTATCTTTAGGATTATGTTTTATAAGAATCCATTCTTTTTGCAATAATCTTTGTATAATCCCGGTTACTGTTGGACGGTCTGCTAAGAGCCTTTCAGCAATCATAGCTGGGGTGGTTCCATTTGGATAAAGAGATATATCCTTTAACACAGACCATTGCTGAGCTGTTATTTTATATTCTTTTAATTGATTTGATAATTCTGTTTTCGTCATTATACTTACCTTGTGTAATAAATAGCCTAAATTATTCATATAACCCCCAATATAGTTAGCACACTAATTATATAGTTAGTATACTAACTATAATGTGTAATTACAAACTTCAATTAATAGTTTATATATAAAAGATATATCAAATTCTTATTTTGTACTATTTCATATTATATTTAAAATCTTCTTTAATCCTGTTTTGCATGTATTGTACACTCTATATACAAAGGTTATTCCTTGCTGTTACTTTAAATAAGCATTTACAATTGTATCTAGCATAGGTATTTCTTATTGTCCGATTAGTCATATTTATTCTTAATTCTGCAAAATAAAAAAGAAAATGGAGCGAAAGATGAAAAAACAATTTGATAAACAATCAAACTTAAATACATTTATTGATTCAACAATCCTATGGACTTTTCAAAACCAAAATGCTATAAATACACTTTTGAATGAAGGTAAGCTTATAGCCAATCCTATTTTTGTTAGTAAAGAAGATTGCAAAGCATATAAATACATTGTAAGACACATGAAACAGAAAGGTATTGACTTTACTATAGATTTCCCCATTTGGGCATGGCATTCATGCAATGGTTACCAAAAGAAGCCTACTATTATTTATAAATGCTTTATTTAAGCATTTATATTAGTTACATAATGAAAATTCTTAAATAGTTTTTAAACATTTTTTAAAAGTTGTAATTCTACATGTATCGTAAGACTATTTCCATGACTTTCAGCCCATACTTTACCCTCATGCAATTCAATTGTGCGCTTTACAATTGCTAAACCAATTCCGGATCCATGTATTTGACTCGACCGTGATTTATCAACTCGATAAAACTTCTCAAACATCTTGCTTAATTCTTGTGCTTCAAGATGATCTGTTTTATTTGTAATACAAATAAATGCCTTATCTTCTTCTTTTTTTAGTTCCACTATTACTGTTGAATTTGAAAAACTATATTTTTCAGTATTAGATAGTAAATTATCAAATACACGCACCAGTTTTTCTATATCTGCCCATACCCAAATATCCTTATTAATGATATTTAGTTTAACAATTAATTGCTGTTTTTCAAAAATCGGGATATACTCTCCTACTAGCTGACCTAACAAATTGCCCAATTCTACTTTTTCTTTTCTCAACTTAACATCAGGTAAAGATAATTTTGTGTATTCAAACAATTCATTAATGAGAGTTTTTAATTTTAATGTTAAATTATACGTATTTTGAATATACATTTCTAATTCTTCTTTATTTCGATATTGTTTTTCATTTACTAATGCTAAATATCCAATAATAGACGTTAAAGGGGTACGCAAATCATGAGAAATATTGGTAATAAATTCACTTTTACCTTTCTCAATTGCTCTCTCTTTCTCAAAACGCTCCCTTAATTGACTAGCCATCCAATTAATATTATAAGCTAAAGAAGATAATTCATCTTTTCCTTTAACACGTATGGAATGTTTCCAATCTTTTTTTACAATCTTTTGAATACCTCGTTCAATTTCTTTAATGTATCTTGTAATAGGGATCATAAACAGCAAAAATAAAAGGATGAAAATTAATATACTGCTCACCAAAGCAAGTAATAAATTTTGATTATATTGAGTTGGTGAGATTGTTTTATTCGAATTTGGAGATTGTACCATTACATATCCAATTCCATCTTGAAATGAAACTGGTGAAACAAACAATATGAACTTCTCAAACAAAGGATTTCTGACGTTTGGTGTAACATTTAATTTCTCCTGTAATAATTCCTGTGGGAGATTATCCTGCAATTGAAAATTATGTGAACGATAGATAATATGGCCTTTATAATCTAATACTAAAAACCTTAAATTTTCATTCTTCTTTTGGATAGATTGAATCATCGGTATAACTTGTTCTATATGCCCAGATTCCAAATTACGCTTTTGTATATCATTAGTTATCCCTATCGCTATTTCCCTTATTTCGGCTTCTTTTTCAATCTGTTGATTATAAGAAAGTAGATTTGCACTTTTCATTGCTATGAGAAAAAAAGTAACAACCGCAACGATGAAACAGAGCAAAAAAATTAAAATAAGCTTTATATTTAAGCGTGTAGAAAAGAATATATTATCCCTTAATTTCGTACGATCGATCATACTCTATAGCCAACTCCCCATACTGTTTTTAAATAAACAGGCTGACGAGGGTTTTCTTCAATTTTTTCCCGTATTTTAGTAATATGAACCATGACTGTATTATCTGATTTATAAAATGAATCTTCCCAGACCATCTCGTATATTTTTTCTACACTAAAAACCTTTCCTTTATTTCTCACTAATAAAGAAAGTATGTCAAATTCCTTTGGAGTTAACCTTACTTCTTCATTTCTAATGAAAACTTGTCTTGTCTCCTCGTCTACCTTAAGATGGCCTATTTCATGAATAAATTGTTTTACTTCTTCTGTTTGATAAACACGATATCTTCGTAATTGAGATTTAATTCTTGCCATTAATTCAAGTGGATTAAACGGTTTGGTAATGTAGTCTTCTGCCCCACTCATTAATCCCTGGATCTTATCTATATCCTCATCTTTAGCTGACAAAAAAATTATAGGCATTTGATACTGTTCTCTTATTTTTAAACAAGCCTCTATGCCATCCATTTTCGGTAACATAATATCTAAAATGATTAAATCAATTGTTGTATTTCTTAAAGTTTCTAAAGCTTCTATAGCATCCGATGCATCTATAATTTCATACCCTTCATTTTTTAAATAAATGGATACGATTTTTCTTATCTCTATATCATCATCTACAATCAAAATTTTTTCTTTCTGCATCATATTTTCTTCCTCTCTGACATCTCGTTCTATGCTGTAGTATTATACATTTAGTTTTACCTTACACGTATAAAGTGAAACTTTAATCAGCCCTCACCAATCGGTCTTTTACGGGAATCCCGCCCCCCACCTAACTTCTTTGCTTCCACTTAATTTTGAGATGTGGGTCTTACTACCCGTTAATGCGTGATAATACACTTTGCTTTTTTAAACATATTGAAGAAACCATCTGTTTTGCAAGTTGATTTGAACTGGGTAAAATAGCCCCCTACGATCCGAGGCCGCTTCACATACTCTTACATAAAACAAATAACATTCATAAATTCCTCTCCAATGTTAATTTAGAACATACAATCAATCTACTGAAAAAATCTTAATTTTCACCCTACAAAAATATTAAGATTTCTTAACATTGAATGGAGAATTTACATATTAAAAATGGACAGTTCCCTATACTATTAGACCTGTCCAAATTAACGTTTTTAATTTATGAATTAAAATATTATACTTTTCTTTATTTTATAATATCTGTCACTATAAACATTGATTTTCTATCTCTCTAAGTACATCATTTCCAATATTATCTATCTTTTCATTTTTTATAGTGTTATATAAACTCTGTAAAACTTTTAACTCTGTTCTTAAATGTAAAATGACACTAGATAATATATATAACTTAGCTACACTCTCTTTTCCACACTTCTCTTCATATACTTTTTGAAGGGTAGTAAGATATAACGTCAGTTGAGAAATTTTAGTTTTTAGCTGTTCTAGAATTAATTCTTCTTCCCCATATTGTGCAAAAAGTAGCGCTTCATATATAGGACGATGCATATCCTCTTTCTTTATCATTTGCTCTAATAATAAATGTTCAAATTCTTGTTTACCACTTTTAGTAATACCGTAAATAGTCCGTTCAGGACGTTGTTCATTACGAATAATATCAACAACCTCTATAAAACCCTTCTTTTCAAGTTGCTCAAATGTATAATATAAAGAGCCTTTAGTAATTTTTATATAATATTTCATTTCACTATTTTTTAAAAGTTGCTGGACTTCATACGGATGCCTATTTTTCTCCATAAGAAGACCCAGCATAAAAAGCTTTGTATTCATAACTCTCCACTCCTTAATAACCTATACCAATAGTATAAGCTAAAAATAAGTAAAGAATCTTTTTGTTTTATAAAATTTATAACTTCAAATTCACTTTATTATCCTTTGTACCAGCTTTGACATTCCCCATAAATAATATTGCCATAAACGAAACGATAATTGGAATTAAAGCTAATAGAAAAACAGTAGTAATGGAAGATGACATAGCAGCTATAACCTTTTCAAGAATAAAAGTAGGTATACTGGACCTTACATCTGAGCGAAATATTGCACTCGGATCACCTAGATTATTTAACATGCTGGAACCATGTTCTATTCCCTTAAAAGCATCCTTTAAGTTAGCTGTAAAGGTACTATTTTGAATGGAGCCAAAAATCGTTACTCCAATTGTCATACCTAGTGAACGAAAGAATGAATTTGTTGAAGTAGCTGAACCACGGAATCTCGGTTCCATATTATGAATAGAAACTGTGGGAAGCAAAGAGAACGAAAATCCAACTCCAAACCCCGTTATAATCATGTATATCGTTAAAAGTACACGGCTTGTTTGTGGATCCATCGTTCCTAACAAATACATACCTATCCCAAAGGATATTATAGATAATAACATCAAGTTGCGGTAACTAATTTTCGTTTGAAATATTCCACCAATTGCACTACCTACTACAGAACCTAACATCATTGGGGTTAAAATTAATCCAGCATTAGTTGCTGTTCCACCATATACAGCCTGAACAAAAATAGGAATAAATACTGTTAAAATAACAAATGTTGCTCCATAGAAAAACGTAATAATTTGTGATATTGCAAACTCCTTACGCTTAAACATCCAAAATGATATTATCGGATCTTTCACTTTTCTTTCTACCAATAGGAAGCCAACAAAAAATACAATAAACGATGCAAATAACCCAATGATTTGTATCGAATCCCACTTAAATTCTTTTCCTCCCAATTCTAAAGCGAACATTAAGCTAATTACTGCTATGACGAGTGTTATCGCCCCCCACCAATCAATATTTTGCTTAGTAGGTGGATTATTTTCTTTATAAGCTTTTAAAATAAAAATTAATGACATTAGACCAATTGGAATATTGACGTAAAAAATCCAATGCCAACTTATATTTTCTGTTATATACGCACCTAATAAAGGCCCTAATACACTTGAAGAACCAAATACGGCCCCTAATAACCCAGTCATTTTCCCTCTTTTTTCAATAGGAAAAATATCAAATACAATGGTAAAGGCGATTGGCATCAGTGCCCCCCCACCTATACCTTGAATTGCACGATAAATACTTAGCTGAACAATACTTTGCGCAGTACCACATAATGCAGAACCAATTAAGAAGATTAATAAACCAAAAATATAAAACCTCTTTCTACCATACATATCAGATAATTTCCCGAAAATAGGCATACCCGCCATAACTGCAACCATATAAGCAGAAGTAACCCAGATGAATTTATCCAATCCACCCAAATCTGAGACAATTGTACCAATTGAAGTGGCAACAATTGTATTATCCATTGCAGCCATTAAAATACCTAGCATTAACCCAGCTATCACTAAGCGTAAGTTGCTCTCTTTTGCAACCATACCTCTTTCCTCCTTTTTTCACACTCAACAAAATAAATAGTCTAATTAAACTATATACTCATTATAGTCTAATTAGACTATTTTTCAATAAATCATTAAAAAAAAAATAAATCCCCCCAAATATATTGGAGAGATTATAATTGTAGAATTGCTTCCTATATAAAGTAATTAAAACCGTAAAAACTATTACTTTTTTATACTACCTTGATTTTGCATACATGTAGCTTACTCATTTAGTTTTGGTCTAGTTTGTAAATATAAATTCAAATCCGGACTTGAACCGTTAATAATTATATCTCGAACAATTTTAGAAAACACCATACTATATACTAATCCATTATCTCCATACGCATAGATAAAGTGACAATTTGGAAACTCTTCATACATTCCAATTATAGGTAAACCATCATGAGTACCACCATAAAAAGCACTTAAATAAAATTCAGGTTCAACTGTTATATTGGGAAAGAGCTTATTAAATTCATTTACTAATTTCTCTTTTTTATGGATTAATTTTGAATCTCTTTCTTGAGCAATGTTTGTATCTTCATCTAACCCACCTATAATAATCCTGTTATCTGCAGTAGTTCTCATATAAATATATGGTCTCGCAGTTTCCCAAATGAGAGTACGTTTATACCAAGAAGATAAATCTTCTATAGGATTAGTAACAACTGCATATGAGCTAATCAGTGTAGCGTTCTTTTCCTTTTTAAATTCTAACCCTTCATATCCTGCAGCCACAATTACTTTATTGGCAGTAATAGAATTGCCCCCCTTTGTATAAAAGATAGCACATTCTTTCTCTAACTTTTTGCCAACAATCTCTGTATCTTCATAAATTTGAACTCCTTTATTAGAAGCTTGTTCTAATAAACTATGTGTAAATTTATAAGGATTTATTTCACCATCATTATACGTATAAATAGCTGCACGTTTTTTAAATGGATATCTCTGTCCAATTTGTTCCTCTGATAGCCAAGTCGCTTTAAAATCATGCTTATGTAAATAATACAGTTCTTTTTCTAATTTCTTTATATCCTCTTCATAACTTGCATAATATAAACTGTCACGTCGTTTAAAATCAGAGCAATAAGGCAAGTTTTGATCAGCATATTCAATATCATTAATAGCTTGTTCACATAATTTCATATGCTTAACTGCATACTCTTCTCCAAATGTATTTACAAGTTCAAAAAACATCTTGTCACCTAAATATTGAATAAGTGCTGTATTTGTAAGGTTACTCCCGTGTCCTACCTTTCTTTTATCAACGACAACAATATTTAAATCTGATTCACTCAAATAGTATGCTGATTGAGCACCTGAACTTCCTGCTCCTATTATTAGTACGTCACATTTTATATCTTCTTCCAACCGAGGATAAGAAGGTGTATTAGAAAAAGTTGTGTTCCAATATAATTTCCCTTTCTGTAAATCCATTTAAAGTGCACCGTCCTAAATAAAATAGTTATATCCCCATCTGTATCTCCAAATCATTCTTACTATATACTTCTTATCAAATTTATTTTTGCTACCATTAGATTATTAATGCAATATTTTGTTCACCCATATATGGTATTAAACTAAGCTTATAAAAAGTTAATAGTATATATATTATTTATTTTCATTTAGAAATTTAAGAACTTGGTTAAAAGCTTCTTCACCTGCTGGAGTGTTCATTTTAAATTGAAATTCATGTGCTAACTCGCCAGAGATATTTTTATCAAAGAAAAGTGTATCTACAGATACTCCTTTATTTTGTAAAGTAGAAGCTAATGCTTTACCTTGCTCTTCAAATGATGCAGTATTTCCATCTGTGATGAACGTTGGTGGGTAATCTTTTGTAACGTGTTTATAAATAGAGGCGATTTCCATTTCAGGTAATGTTTCAAATTTCTTTTTCCCAAAGTAAGCCCAGCCAGTAGTACGCATAAAGTCTTGCACTTCTTTGGATGTTTCCATTTTAGCTAATGCAGGCATATTATACGGGCCGCAAAATAGCAATATACCTTTAATTGTAGAAGGAGCAACAACAGCGTCAATCCCGGTTAATTTCGCATAATCTGGAGATGTTTGAATAGTAACAAATTGTCCAGATATTTGCGCTCCCGCAGAATCTCCTGCAAAATATAGGTCATCTAGTTTTACATTATATTTCTTTGCATTTGCTTTTATATATTCATAAGCCTCACCAAGTTGTAGTACTGGTGTAGGATACTTTCTTTTAGGAGCAAGAGCGTAATTTATATTTATCACTGTATAACCACGAGCAGCTAATTCTACTGCATAACCAGTAATGTCTGATTTATCTCCACCTACAAATCCACCCCCGTGCACCCAAAAAATAACAGGTGTTTTCCCTATAAAATTTTTGGGATAAATAATGTCTAATGTACCATCAGGAAATTTAGAATTATAATTGATATCTTTAACAATTCGTGTCTCTTTTAGAGCGTTTTTATAATTATTAGATTGAACAAACATTCCACCTTCAAATGCTTTTTTTATGAGAAACGCTTTCGGAATAGGTGAAACATTCCAAAAAACAACCCCCGCAATAATCAATCCGAAAACAATAAAAAGAGTTAGCAACATTCTTTTTTTCCATATCACTTTAGGTTTTAACTGTTTTATTCTCATAATTAAAGAATCTCCATTCTTTTTAGTAATAATCTTGAAATAAATCACAACATAAATTTTTATTTTCCGCCTGCTAATCCGTCCTTAAAATTTTATGCAAAAAGTTATATATTTTTATTATGTACATATTAGGTATCTCCTATAAAACACATTAAAAATTCAAACAAAAAGAGCAAAAGATCCCCATTTATAGAAGATTTCTTTTGCTCTTTGTAAAGGACACAAGTCCAAATAAAAGTTGCTTATCTATCGATAACTTACACATAAAAATCCATTTGTTTCAGTACTTTATTAGCAGAAACTTTAACAACCGTTTCTTTTTCACCCGTTCTATCAATTATGAAACCATGAACTTCAATATCAGAAGGTACTAATGGATGATGACGGATCATATCTATACTCTTTTCAATATTTTCACTAACATTTTTTTGTCCACTCAGCCATTGATTAAGGCTACCACTTGAAAATTCAGGCATGCAATTTTTAAAGAGATAGTCTAATTCTATATTATCTTTTATGAAATCACGTTGAGTTTGTAGATTAACTGAAGAAGTTTTTTTATCCTCTATTCCGACAACAAAAATTTCTTTAACATTTTCTTGATAAATAGCAATAATAATAGATCTCATTATATCTCCATAAGGATGTACAATTACAGAATCATAGCTGTGTATAGTCAACATGTTTTCTTGTTGAATGTTAGTTACTTGTTGGATACTAGGCTCTATTCCGTGTTCAATGTCTGTTAATAATAAAACTTTTTTATTCTTTGAATTCATATGGAGCACCCTTTCTTCATTATTGTATTTATGAAACTTTTAAGCTAGTAACAATAATAATTGTTACCAGTTTTTCCAGCTTCCCTCTGGATCAACACTTGCAAGTCTAACCCATCCATTTTGAACTTTTTCTCGAAATGTGAAATCATTATTTAACAAACGTTCTATATATTCAATAGGTGCTTGAATGACAATTAGTAAACGAAGTGGTGAATGATACGTCTCACTATCTGACTGCATAACGGATTGCCAAGGTAAGCCTGGCAACAGGTCACTAGCATTCCCTTGCATAACACCGAGACCCGCCGTTACGGTTTGGGTTGTTTTATTTCCACTACCATAATAGTGAGGAGCTACAGTTGATGCGTAATATTGTAGATTTATCCACTGCGCAACTGTTCCTGGTCCTGCAATAATATTAGCTAATATATCTCCACTTTCATCCTGTTTCCAATCATAATTATGAAGGAAAGCCCTACCTTCTAAGTCACAATCTTGAGTTAATTCACGCTTTCCGATAATAAAAGATGCATTACGCGCTAATCCCCATTCTGGACGTATTTCACTCCAATCTTCTGCAAATCGATGCGCCTCTTTACTCGGATTTTTTATTTTCGTTTTAAAATTAGGTAATTGCGTTAAACGTTCTCTATTTGCATGTTGGCTCACATTTGGCATAATCGTCTCGATACAATCAAACGCTTCTTGCGCAGTTTTCGAAAGTTCTGGGACGTAAATCCATTCCAATTCGTCCACTGTTGTTTTATGTTCAGCTGCTGCAAAAATGGTATCCTCAGGAATGTTAATGCCTTCAGCAGACAACGCCTCTCTTACTTCTGGAAGATTACATAAAGTAGCGAAAACTCTTGCATTGAATCCCCCTGCTGCGCCTCCACAAGCACCACACTCAAGTGCTGCCGCATAAGGATTGTTCGTACTTTGACTACTATGTCCACACATTACAACTAAAGGAGCAAATTTTTCTGTCAGTCCCACCATTTTTAAAGTTTGACGCACATAGTTCACTTTTTCTTCTTTCGTAAAACCGATAGGTATCTCACCTTTTGTGTCATGAACATAATTAAGCGAGAATGTTGTATCAGGTTTTTGTAACATAGTTTTACGAAGTTTACGAATGAAACCACCAACTCCTCTTGGGACAAAGCTTCTTGTCACCATCTGTAGACCAAGTAAAGGACCACTTAACTCAGGTAGCGCCATACTTGTCAGTACGTTCTGTTTCATCGTTTTAAATGTATAACGCACCGAACTGCCTACCCTCTTACGTTGCTCATAAGATTTAAATTCATTTTCATCTGTAAGCTCTTTTATTTGATGCTTCGGTTTCAGTATAACTGGCAAAGAAGGATGGCTGTCATTACTACCTAGTTCACTAGTCGCAATTGGTAACCCAAAGAAACCAGCTATTCCAAACGTTTCAAACGGACCTAGTTTTTCTAAGTGGCGACGAAACGGTTCTGAACGTACATCAATACAAAATGCTAATTGAGCTAATACACGCTTTTTATCATTGGTTGCACATTGTTTAGAAGCAATCTTCTCTCTTAATTGCTCTGCATGCGTTTGTTCCCAAGCTTCCAGCCAAAGTTTCCTGCGAATATTTTCATCAAAACGATATGCAAATGCTAACAATTCGCTTTGTTCAGCTGCAGACATTTGTGACCATTCCCGTGTTGAAATATTCCCCCAATAGATCCAAGAAGCTATAAGTGGGACGATCGAAACTTTTTTCTCAACCTTTTGATTTTTTAAAGGTAAATAAGGTTTTGCAATAGCCAGCTCCATAGAAATTCGAACTGCTAAATATTCTATTAAAAGCCCCTGTTCCTGAATTGATTGTTGTGAGCGCCATCGTATCATTCCTGCCCACCCAGGTAAAGAAAGTAAGTGCCCTTCAAGATAAGCTTGTATGTTAGATTCAGAAATTCCTAGTTCAAATAACGCTCTCGCTAAAGCTACTTCGGCATCTTGTGGCCAATCTTTTAAAACTTTACGCTCATTTTTACTGAGCGCTGGATCAAATGTAATAAGGTGTTGCCATGCACGATAAAAACCTTTCTCTCGATTTGGCATCGTCCAACTTGATCCGGAGTCATCAAGATATAATTTACACCATTTAATGATATGATAATTAAGAATATCAGATAGGTTTTCACTATTTTGATTCTCTATAAGCGAACTTATTGGCTGCATAACAGAGGCTTTCATACTCCCTGTATTTATATAACTCATTTCGTCTGCCAGTTTATTTAATTCTGGCGATGATAATAGACTAGAAGGTAATTTTTCTAACTTTAAAGCCGCTTGGCAAAATCCCTCTACTTTCTCTCGCGGAATATGAAAAGATTGTGAATCCAGCCAACGAGACAAACTACTTTGTAAAAATGATTCCTCAATCTCACCTTTCGCTTTTGCCGAATGAATCATGGAAGTACTAGGATACATATCCACATTACGAGCTTCTTTTAGCCAATTTGCGACTTGTTCAAATGATTGCTTTTCAAGTCCCATCCAAGGGTGGTGAGCTGCAAACGTAGAGATAGGCCAAAGTGGTGCAATAACTCGGCTAGCAGATGCAACTAAATCATTTATATTATTTTCTTGCATATCAATGTTTGTATCTTTCTTTAATATTGACGATATGCTCATCACGAATTACCTCCCTTTGATACATAATGTTTCAGATAGCTTGGGTGACTTTCTACTGATTTTCTTCTCGCCTCACCTACTCGAACTAACCAAAGATAAAGTACAGCGAATAAAGTAGAAGATTGATGACGAGTAACGAAAGTACTAGTAACACTACTAAATAGTAAAATACATATAACAAAGATAACGGCTGGAGCTGAAGGTTGAACACTTTGATAAATATCAGTATGCAACCATTTATAAAGAGAATTATGAACGGTAAAGTAAATGAGAGAAAATCCAATCAAAACAATTACGCCAGCAATTCGTCCCATTCTTCCCTCTCCAAAAACAACAAGCTGTTTCCATGAAAAGTATAGTGACCAGCCTAAGATTAACGCACTAACTAGTTGATACCCCTCTCCAGAAGTCATAAACCAGAAAGTAATTGCTATAAATAATCCTAAAACACGCCCGACTATAATCCATAAATTGGACATCTTTTCATTAGACTGATTCACTACCCCAAAACGTTGCACTGAAGAACCAGCTTGTAAAAACAGTGTAGCTTTAAACAAACCATGTAAAATTAAATGAATAACAGCCGCTAAATAGGCGCCTAATGCACATTGAATAAGCATAAATCCCATTTGTGCAATAGTTGAACCTACTAGCTGACGTTTATAATCAACTTGGACTAAACTAATTCCTGTACCTATCAAGACAGAAATACTAGAGAAAATAAGTAAAATGATTTGTGCAATATCATCATGAAAAAGAGGTGAAAATCTAGTTAACATGATACCGCCAGCATTTACTAAACCCGCATGCATAATAGCAGAAACAGGAGTTGGAGCAACAGCGGACTCAATTAACCATCTTTGAAAAGGCCATTGTGCTGCTGGAATCATCACCGCTAATATAATTAATAAGTTAATTCCTGTTCTCTCCAATGTTCCATGTAGCGCTACATTTTCATTCGTTAAAACTGATGTTAATTGCCACTGTCCAGTTACTTGAAAAAGCCAAATGATAGCTGATAGCAACGCAATCCAACTTATTGTAAATAAATAGCCAGAGATTTTAGTTGCTTCACTAACTACTTTCCACCCTTTATTTAGCCCTATGAGTAGAACCAATCCTATAAGCGTTGCTCCCCAACAAATGATCATGAAACGAAGATCGTCACTTAACCATGCAACCGAAGATACACCTGTAGTAAATGTAAAAAGTGCAAAGTATTTTCGATATGAGCGGTCTCCCATTAAGTAACGTACAGAAAAACGCTGAATGATTAAACCAATTGTAAGAACAAAGAAAGCCATTAACCAAGCTAAAGTATCTAGATGCCAAGGCCCCACAACTCTATCTCCATTGTTATTAACAAGTGCGAGTAAAGAAATCAATGAAGGCAAAGCAGCGATACCAATATGGATATGAACAAAACGTAAAGGCATCCTTGCATGTAAAAACAATAATCCACTTAGCCAAGAAGCACTAAGCGCCATAAAAAATAATGTTAACAGTGTTGATGAACTCAGCGAAATTAACATGTTAAATACTCCCTTCTAAGCGAAAATAACCTATAAAAATTCCTTTTAATTAAGATAATTTTTTAAATTTCAATTTTCATTCACTCTTTTTAGTGCATCGTTTTTTCCCATAAAAAAAACCGACAACTTCCATAATTCAATGATTTTATATCATCATTGAATTATGGAGATTGTCGGTTTCCCTTCAACTAACTTCAATAAAGTTTTTTGAAGAGCTCCCATTTTATAGAGGATAATAATGTATGTATTACTCCTGTTAAAAAGAAATGTATATTTCTGATCTCCTAGATTATGCAATCAATATATCAATTTATGTTATACGCTATCTTTTAATTAAGAAACTTTTTCATTTAGTCAATATTACATATTAAAAAAATGCTAAAGCCTTAATTATAGCAAGCTGTTAAAATGAGCATCTATCAATTTTTTAAAACAATTATAAGATAAACCATATTAAGCAGTTTGTCAATTTATTTATCCGTTTTTTAAGAGTTATTAGAATTAAGATTTATTATACCTAAATAACTTCAAGTTTTTAATTATTAGCCTGTTAATAAAGTGCAAAACTTGTAGGTTTCTTAATCCTTCCACTAACCTTAAGGTATTTTTAAAATTTCTCCTCAAGATTATGAAGCAATTTAAAAATCATTACTCGTTCGCCTGTACGGGAGCTTATATCCGTATGAAAGCTCTTCACTTTCTCTCCAGTTAATTCTAGTATAATCTCTTTCAGATCATCAATTCCAGATTCAACTAGCTCCGAACGATTTTTCTTTATCGTTAACATACCGTCTTTTGTTTCGCAAACACTATATTCAGCCGGCGTTAAAACACCTTGTAAATTTACGATAATCATATCCCGTAATATATCTGTCTTAACGGATATAGACCCGCGTCCTAGGTAGTCCTTTTCCCAGTGAGTAATTGCTTTGCTTATCTCTGATTCAATAGAGCCTTTTGAGCTTTTCATCTATGTATCCTCCTTCAATAAAATAAATTTACAATAACAATATAATAATCCGGATTAATTTTATTTTCAATTCCTAAGTAGAAATTATAGCAATTACAAAAAAGAACTCTTATAAAGTGAAACTTTAATCAGCCCTCACCAATCGGACTTTTATGGGCAGTTGATCCCCTACCTAACTTCTTTGCTTTCTCTGAATTTTGAGGTAGGGGTCTTACTACCCATTAAAGTGGGATAAATTTACGAGTCCTTTTTATATTGTTTCAATCAATCTTTTAATTGTTGTAGGTGGATTTTTTCATGTCTCCTTTAATATCTTTACAAAATACAGTTAAGTGCATAAACAAAAAGAAAAGCAAATGACCTTAATTATTAGATCACTTGCTTTTCTTCCATCATATACTTTCTAAACAACTCTATAAACCATTCTAATTACTTGCCTTACTTTCAAGTTTTTGAGTTGCCACTTTTTTAGGCATGAAACATGCAAAGATTAATGCTACGAAAGATAAAAATAACATGAATAGATACGCATCGCTTGAGCCGAAAATAGAGGATAATTTCGCTAGTTGAATAGCTGTAATGTTTCCATTTTCTAAAGATAACTCTGAAGCGTGTGAAGTTGCTTGAGTTGTATATATAGTAATAACAACAGCTGTTCCAATAGCACCAGCTAATTGACGAACCGTATTATTTACGGCTGAACCATGTGAACCTAATTCTCTAGGTAAAGCATTTAGTCCTGCTGTATTTAAAGGCATTGAAATGAAACTTAACCCAATCCGTAAAAGAATAGTACGCACCATTACATACATATACGTTGTGGATTCAGTTAAATCAATTACCCCCCACATCGAAATAATGATAAATACTAACCCTGTAATAAAGAGTGGTTTTGCTCCGTATTTATCATACATTTTACCTGTAATTGGTGATAAGAATGCATTAATGACCGCTCCAGGTAATAGAAGTAAACCTGATTCAAATGCAGTAAATCCTCTTCCGTTTTGTAAGTAAATCGGTAAAAGAATTAAATCAGCATACATAATCATCGTGATAAGTACATTGATCACTGATGTAAGAGTAAAAATTTTATACTTAAATACGGATAAATTTAATAATGGATCGTTAGACTTTATTTGACGTAAGCAAAATAGCGTTGTAACAAGTACCCCGGTAATAATTGTCGTAATAACAATCGGGTGATCCCATCCCTTACTTCCTGCACTACTGAATCCAAATAAAACACAACCAAAGCCAATCGTTGATAAAATGACACTTACAATATCCAATCTTGCTTTTGTCGTATCTGCAACGTTCATTAAATATTTTAGCGCAAGAATAATGACGATGAATACAAATGGAGCTAATCCAATAAATAACCATCTCCATGATACATATTCAATGATAAAACCAGATAACGTTGGAGCAATGGCTGGCGCAAAAATCATAGCAAAGCCGATAGTTCCCATAACACTCCCGCGCTTTTCACTAGGATATAAATATAAAATAACTGTCATCATGAGCGGCATAATAATTCCTGCCCCAATTGCTTGAATCATTCTTCCTGTTAATAACATGCCAAAATTGATGGCACCGGCACATAGTAATGTTCCGATCAATAAAAAAATCATTGAGCTAATAAATAATTGCCTCGTTGTAAAACGTTTCATTAAAAATGCCGTAATTGGCACTAAAACACCGTTTACGAGCATAAAACCTGTTGCTAACCATTGTACAGTTGTAGCTGTAACATCAAATACTTCCATTAATTTACTCATTGCCACATTAAGTAACGTCTGGTTTAATGTTGATAAAAAACATCCAGCAATTAGTACAAGTAATAAAATTTTCTTATTTTTTTCTGTTATTCCCTTCTCCATTTGTAAACTCCCTTTTTCTATAGTTGCATTATCGACACAGTGTCGATAAAATTCATAGTAACAAAGATACATATTCCTGACCATGAACAATTTTGTTAAAAATGTTCATTAATCGACATTGAAAATATGCTATGTCGAGAAAGTCAAAGAAAAATCTATAAAGGAGTTTCAAAATGTCTACATCTAAAAAAGAGGATCCTCGTACACTTCGTTCAAGAGAAATGTTTAAAAATGCCGTCTATTCCCTTTTACAAGAGGAATCCACTATTTCAAATTTAACAGTCCAGAAAATTGCAAACGAAGCTGGATTAAATCGGACAACATTTTACTTACACTATCAAGATATTCAGGATTTACTCATGCAACTCACTGATGAAATTTTAAACGAACTTTCTAATAAAATTACCGCTTTAATACACGTAAGCAATTTATCAGAAAAACAACAGCTAACACAATTGCTTGATTATTTATATATTCATCGAAATTATTTATCTGTTTTATTTAATATGAATCATTTTGAGGAACAATTATTTCTATTAATAAAGAAATTAGTAGAAACGCGCAGAAATAATAGTGAGACAGAGCTACCCGAAGATTATGTTGCCATTGAGATTAAAACCGCTTCATTGGTAGGAATCATTATGTGGTGGATAAAAAACGGACTTCATTTTAGTTCAGATTATATTACAAACCAAATTTATTTCATGTACAGAGGACAATGATTGCAGGCTATTTACTAATAGAATGAGGTTAGAGCATATGAGCCCTATTTCGCTACGGAGAAAAACGCGAATTTCGTACGCTAAGAGAATTTGACTAAAAAAAGTGCCCCTCGATTGTTAGACTTTGTTTAGCAATCAGGGTGCACTTCACATGTAATATAAGCTTTTTATCTGTTGGCAGTTTGTTTGATCAATTCACTTTTACTATCTCTTTGCAGCATAATTCTCCCCACCGCTATAAGAATGGTAATAATTGAAGTGCAAAGAAGAATATTCATATCGTGTGATAGATTTCCCCCACCAAAAATTATTGTTTGATATCCGTCAGCTACATAAGTTCCAGGGAAAAGAGAACCGACAATTTGGTAAAAATTGGATAGCAACACTTTTGGAACAATTACTCCATAAGTAACTAATTGTACTGACAGCGATATGATATTAAACATCATACCAGCAGGACCAAATAGAACGATAAACATTTGCGTTACGCTTAAAAAAGAGAAAAAGACAAGAGTTTGGAAGATCCATGTTTCAAACAAGCTTGTATTCAATTTAACATTAAATAAGGTCATTAATAATAACGTGATAATAGCTAAAATAACAGATACGACAATGTTAATAACTTGTCTTGATAAAAATATAGACCATTTTCCGTGCGTGTTTTTTAATATTGTTGCAACAATATTAAGATTTAAACTCATAAGCATCGCTCCAACCCATGAAGCAAGAACAATTAAAAATGGAATCATGGTTGCTGCAAAGCCATCTGTATTGTTTGTTTTTTCGACAGATGATTGCACAGAATCAATGTTTAATGAACTCATAGCTTTCGTAATGTTTTCTGATAACTTTTGGACCAATTCTTCTGACGGCATCACTGTACTTAGTTCGTTAGATAGGTTAGATGAAATAAGCTTTTGTTTATACGCATATACATTTTTATTAACTGTTTGCGTAATATCCTTTGCCGCGCCTTCCATAATCTGTTTTGCCAAAGATGAGTTTGCTTGATTGATGAAATAGTTAATCTCTGTAGTATTATTTTCTTTCAATAGACTTGAGAAATTTGCAGGAATTTGAATAACCATATCTAAGTTCCTGTTATCCATATCTTTTTGGGCGTGCGTTACCGAGCTATAGCTTTTAACTTTAAAGGGTAGATTTTCCTTCAAGCTTTTTTCAATATCGGTTCCCATTTGATTATCTTCATTAACTAATCCGACTTTTAATTGGTTTACCCGATCCGTAACACCATCGTATGCAGTCATCCACACACAAAAGAAAATTAACAGAAAGGCAAATGCTGTTGCAATTCCAATGAATGTTGGAGGGAATTTAAAGAAATTTTTTAAAGTTTTCATTGTCGTACTCCTTGTTGTTTCATTATAGCAAGTACTTACTTGCATTAGGTACAAAAAAAGACCTAGGGAGTTAGCCCCCTAGAAAATAGTTGGACACTATGTTTTAAAAAAATCTCTTTTGAATTGGAAAATAAATTGTCACCAAAGCGTGAGTTAGAAAGAAAGTAACCGAAATTCATCCAAATAAAGTTCATCGCCTGAGCTTCCATATCAGTTTCAATAAGCTTTCCCTTTTCTCTCATCTCAATGAAATATGAAACCAAATTATCTTTTAATTGTTTAGGAATTAATGCAATTTTTTCTTTGAGCTCTGGGAACATTTCAGCTTCCTGAAAACTAATCAAAATTAAATCCTTTAACTTTTCTATATATGCAAGATATCCTTCTGCAATAGATAGCAAGTCATCTTCAAGATTCCAAGTCATCTCTCCAGGCATTAATTTATTCAATTCCATATCACGCGATAAAGATTCGACAGCTTTTTCCATAATATTCTTTTTGCTTCCGAAATTCCGAAAGATCGTTACTTCGTTTACGCCCGCTAATTCCGAAATCGAGCGAGTCGTCGTTCCCTTATAGCCATGAGTGCGAAATAGTTCTAAAAAAGCCTCAATAATACGTTCTGATGTATTTGTCATTTCATTCACGTTTCATCCAACTTTCACATAATCTTTATCCAAACCCGAATGCAAGTCGTTACTTGCACAAGTAGAATAAACCTTTTTGATCAAAAAGTCAACTTTATAAAAAAAGCCGATTTCTTTATTGTATAGGAAATCGTCTTTTGGCTTAATTATTGATTTAGTAATAAAAACACCTTTTTAAAATAACTATGTTTATACTATAGACGTTGATCTTTTTGGAAGTTTAGACGAAAATGATCCTCGTCATTATATACCCCAAATTCATACCCTTGCTCTTTATAAAATTTAATAATTTCAGGAAGAGCTTGTAATGTTTGCGCCTTTTCATGCATTAATACAACTTCAACTTCTTCTGTTGTCTGTTTCTTTACATTTTCGATAATCTGAATGGGATTATCTTTTAATTTCCAATCATTTGAATCTATCGTCCAATCCCAAACTTTTATTCCTGCTTCTACGATTTTGTTACGAATGTCCTCGCCCTTTAATCCTGGTGCAGATCCATATGGGGGACGGACTAGTTTAGGAGTTGTACCCGTAATATTATGAATAAGAGCTAACGTTTCTTTCATCTCCGTTACAAATTGTCCTTTTTTGTATAGCTTATCACTATTATGTGTCATACTATGAGCACCAATATAATGTCCTTCTTTTACCGCTCGTTTTACGTTTTCCTGAAAACCTGTATTTTGTAAATTGCTACCTTGCATAAAAAATGTCGCAGCAACATGTTGCTCTTTTAGTACATCTAAAAATTTCCCAGTTAGTTCGCTAGGACCGTCATCGAATGTTAAATACACAACTTTTCCTACCGGTTTTCCATCAGGTCTTTTCTGTTTTGCTGGTGATGTTTCCTTTTTCTTTTCTTGTTGTTGCGTGTTAACTTGATTACTACTTTCGTTAGCTATTCCCTTCGCTGGGATAGAGTTCCATTTTCCAATTAAAAAGAAGGTGAAAAAGGTCGTTGCTAAAACAACTCCTAGAGATATTATTACCTTAGTTAGTCGACTTGTTTTTTTCTTACTTTGTGATTCTTTCATTATTTTTCGATCCTTTCCCTATTAATTTTTATATTCATTATTTATACAGCTGAGCATTAACTCCAGCTGATGTTTACAATAAATAGATTAATAGAGGAAGGTGAAGATAAAATGCAGATAATGTCGAATTTAGTTAAAGAATAACGTATGGCATCCACTCTTTAAAAAATATTTGTTTCTCTACTACAGTTAAATTTGAAAACTGGATATACATCCAAAATAAAAGATACTACTCTTTCTAAACAATATTTTTATATCAAGATAACAACATACTGGTATAAAGATAAAATACAAAGATAGCCGTACTATTGAAATTCTATTATAATTTTGTAATTGGAATTCATTTGAACCAAATGAAGAACTAGAAGAAATATTATTATGTGGAGGTGCCCCGATGAACCTTGTAATTAGAGAGTTAGAAACAAATGATTTAGATAATCTCCCGGAGATTGATGACAGTTTTATAGTGAATGCTCGGTTAATTCTTTCTCTTTCCAAAGGAAATAAACGTATAGAATATACAGTAGAAGACGTTCCAAGTTATGAAAAAAGTTATTTACAAAATCAAGATGATAATGAAGAACTGGCTTACAATGAATATATAAATAAACCTAATCAAGTCATTTACATAGCACTGTTACATAACCAAATCATTGGATTAATGGTATTGAAAAAGAATTGGAACCACTATGCTTACATAGAAGATATAACGGTAGATAAAAAATATCGTACACTCGGAGTTGGTAAAAGATTAGTTGATCAAGCAAAGCAGTGGGCAAAAAAAGGAAATATGCCAGGTATCATGCTTGAAACGCAAAATAATAATGTCGCAGCATGTAAATTTTATGAAAAATGTGGATTTGTAATTGGTGGGTTTGATTTTCTTGTTTATAAAGGTTTGGATAAGACAAGTGATGAAGTTGCAATTTATTGGTATATACATTTCAAATGATAATAGTTTATAACGTAAAAAACTCAAAATAAAACCCCAATTTCTCTATACTAAAATCGAGAAATTGGGGTTAAGTTATTTAAAACAAATAACTAATTAATAATCCTGCTGACAACAAGAAGCCGAAAATCGTATTTGTCATCGCTGTTGATTTCATTGCGATGCGCATATATCCAGGATCCTTTGCCCCTTTTTGGAAACTTTGAATCGCAGAAATTGGCTTTCTCAAACCTAGGAACATAACTAATGCCCAAGGGCTTATATAACCCATTAATACAATTACGGCAATCCATAAATACGCAATGAAAAAGGCTACCGCTAGTGTTACCACAGCTTTTTCTCTCCCAAGGAGGATTACTAATGTCTTTCTTCCACCTTTAATATCTTCTTCGATATCTCGGATGTTATTTGACATATTGATTGCACCTACTAAAATTCCAATTGGAATGGAAATCAATACACTTTCAATCGTTACAGTATTCGTTTGAATAAAGAAAGCAATGAGTACAAAACATGTCCCCATTAACAACCCAGAAACTAATTCTCCAAACGGAGTGTACGCAATTGGTAGTGGACCACCTGTATATAAATAGCCAACTGCCATCCCAATTAAACCAATAACCACTAACCACCAACTACTATTCATACAAATATAAATGCCAATAAAAGCTGCTACTACATACAATAAAAGCGCAACTGTTAACACATTTTTTGGCTTCAATCCATGACGGACAATTCCACCACCGATGCCAACGGATTCAGCGGTATCTAATCCACGTTTGAAATCATAGTACTCATTAAATAAGTTCGTTGCTATTTGCAATGCTAAACATGCAAGCATCATCGCAATAAATAACAGCCAATCAATTTTAGCAACATAAAGTGATGCCACTGTCCCTAAAATTACAGGAGAAAACGTCGCCGTTAACGTATGCGGGCGCGTCATCTTCCATATTAATTTAGCGGAACTAATTTCTTTTTCTGTCCCCATAACTCTGTTCAATCTCCCTACATTTTAAGTATAAATTACTAGCAGTATCTTTCTATCTATTTCCTGCCACGCATCCATTCATTATATCAATAAATGATTATCCTTTCTAACAAATCAACTTTTAATAAAGTAAAAATTATAAAATGAAACTTTAATCAGTAAGAGTTTTGGCATCCCGACTGATTATTAGTACATATGAATTGGGCTTTTATGGGCAGCCCCCCCTCCCATTTAAAATAGGATAAAAAAGAAAGCAAATTACTTCCAAACAACACCTCGCCTCTCATATTCCATTCTGTATTCAACGGCAGCCGCAATTTTAGGGCTTGCGAATCTTTCCGTGATCCAAAGCCCCAAATCAACTCCTGAAGTGACTCCTCTTGCAGTGATAACATCCCCTTGATCCGCAATTCTGTAATGAAGAAGCTCTGCCCCGTATTCACTCATTTCATCCTGTGCCAAATAGTGCATCGTTGCCTTTCGACCGTTCAATATACCAGAGGCAGCTAATAGCATACCTCCTGTACACACACCAGCAACGATTGTTCCTGCATTGTGCATCTCGCTAATCATTTTAGTCAAAGTTCCAAGCTCTGCTTGCTTTCGTGCCCCATGCTCTGCTTTATGATTCCAGCCACCACCAGGTACAATTAACAAATCTGGACGATTCTCCATTCGTAAAAAATCATGTAGTTTAACTGTAACTCCAAACGAGGTAATAACTTCCTGCTTTTGTTCACTCGAAACGAATTCAACTATAAATGGAGCCCCTTCTTCTATAGCTCTTTTCAGTACCTCAAACGGTGCGAAAGAGACAAGTTCTCCGAAACCATCAAACAATACTATTTGTATTTTCATTTTTAGAACACATCCTATGGTTTCTTATTTGAGTCCCAGACTAGGAGAATACATGTTATGTACAAGTTAATAATGAAGATAGTCTTTCTCCCCTCACTCTATAAACTTCCAAATGTTCTTCTAATTCCCTCTCATCACTTATTACACCTAGCGTTTTCTTCACAAAATTCCAATTCAAACTACCGGATAACCATAACAAGGAAGAAAATCTCTTATAATCATTTGGTGTTAAAATATTATGGGCCTTATACCCTACTAAAAATGAACTAGCAACCTTCGAACACACCTCATGAGACTGTACTCCTTCTGTTCGAGAATACCATTTTATTAAAAAGGCTAGTCCTTCAATGCGGTCAACATAACTAATAGATTCAAAATCCACAATTCCTTTTACCTTTTGACTTGAGCCCCATAAAACATTCAAAGGATTTAAATCTGTTTGTACGATAAATTCTAGTTCACTCGTATATGCGCACTCTATATGATATTTAGCAAGATCTATATACTCCCGCAATTCCTTACATGCGCTTGCCCTACTTTCTAACATATTAATAAACTCAACATACCCATCCAAATGAGATATCTTTTGAAAAATCGAGCTTTGAAATGCGCAAGAAATATCATGAATCTTTCTTGCTTCCTTTCCGAAGGCTTCTACAATGTTTTCTGTGCAATGCGTAATATGTTCTCCCTCAATCCAATTAGACAATACAAATCGGTATTGTTCATCATTCCAAGCGACAAGTGTAAATGGCTCTCCTGCCCTATTCTTGTTTATCTGCATAAAAGGAATTTCATGTTCGCGTAAATAATAGGTAAACCGTACTTGCTCTATCAGTTGTTCGTTTGATAACGCCCCAAAGGCTGGATTGATTGTTCGCTTGCTATTTATAAATCTTGCGGAATATCGCTTTCCATTTACCATTATTTTATAATGCAGATCCGTATTCCACCTATCCTTATACAATTCTTCTTCCACTGCTAGTGAATGAATTTCTTTAAAATAATTTATTAATATGTCTTTTATTATGTGTTTCATTCTATTCTCCTTTCATGCAAAAATTACAGTAGCCTTCTATCTATATAGATGAAAGAAGGCTACTAAATCTTTTTTTAAATTTAGATATTTCATAATGAATGTATTATTGATTAAATAATACATTTGTTTAATACAAGTACTCCGTAAGAAAAATTAACCGTCATAATGTAATTAACAAAGTGAGGATTTTCATTTAAATTTTATAAAACTCAAATGTATTCTTTTCTAAACATATTGTTTCATCAGAAGTTTTGATAATGATATCAAAACGCTGACTATACGAATGCATAAATACTTCATATTGAATCCGTCGTTCTTCATGAGACTGCCTTAAATAACTTATATCCGCTCCCCTTTCAGCTATATCCCGGCTTGATCTTCTCATTAGTTCCGTTTCGCCATCTGTATAAAAATAAATTTTCAAATCAAATAAATCAGGGTTAATAAATGCGGCACTCATTCCCTCCACAATCGTTACTTTATTTTTCGAAGAAATTAACTTACTTTTCATATAATGCGTATCTATCGTATAAAAATCTAGCCCAGCTCTAACCATCTGAATATCTCTTTCTAAAGCTGCCAAATGGTGTGCCGCTGGATGACAAGCTGTCATTTTATAACGATGATTTTCATTTTGATATGTATAGTGAATCACTGCATGCTTACGGATATCTGAACTGACAATGTAAGGATCTGTATTAATATAATTTGCTTCATTTTGATTTAGTAGATTTACGAGTCTATTAGCAAACGTTGTTTTTCCAGCTGCACCATGTCCTGAAATACCAATAACAATTTTTTCATCGCTCATCCTTAACCAATTTATAATTTCTTGTAACAACTTATCCATCATTCTCCCCCTTGCGCTAATATACTACCCTTTATTTCAATATCCAAAAATCCCTTTATTAAATTATACATAAAACAAGGAAGATATTGTAATTATTCATCATACCATCTCTAATTCTAAACAACTATATTATCTTTTAAATGAATTTATTATTTGTGAACACCTACATGATTAAATAGATTTCTAATTTTATCAATTCAATAGAATACCCTCTATTTTCCGGTAATTTATGCGAACCAATA
This sequence comes from Bacillus sp. ISO11, assembly GCF_003458115.1. Classification (NCBI taxonomy): domain Bacteria; kingdom Bacillati; phylum Bacillota; class Bacilli; order Caryophanales; family Bacillaceae; genus Bacillus; species Bacillus sp. ISO11. The sequence goes on from NZ_QXCO01000003.1 coordinate 57,517, forward strand.
CAGTCATGACTATGTACAATAAAAAAAGAGCCAATCCCCTATAAGATAGAAGATTGACTCTTTCCTTTATTTACTCCCCTGTTTCAGAGAATCGCTTTATACGTTCACCAATTTCAGCACGAACACGTTGAAATTCGGACCACTCTTTTCCTGCTGGATCATCAAATCCCCAATGAACACGATTTACATGCGGCGGAGTAGATGGACAAACAGAATCCGCATGACTACACAGCGTAACGACTAAATCAGCACTATTTAAAATGTTTGCATCAATTATATCTGATGTTTGATTTGTTATGTCGATATTTACTTCGTTCATTGCTTTAATTGCATTTGGATTTACTCCATGTGCTTCAATTCCTGCAGAATATACATTCCATTTATCACCTAAATATTGTTTGCCCCACGCTTCTGCCATTTGGCTTCGGCATGAATTTCCTGTACATAAGAAATAGATTGTCTTTTTGTTTTCCATGGTATTTTCCACCTTTATTTTATATTTAGACTGGTTGGTCATTAAAATATTTACGTTTAAACCAAAAAGCAACGTTTACAAGTGCAATCATTACAGGTACTTCAACTAATGGTCCGATAACTGCTGCAAATGCTGCGCCTGAATGAATACCAAACACCCCAACTGCTACAGCAATTGCTAACTCAAAGTTATTACTACCTGCTGTAAATGCTAACGTTGTCGTCACCGGATAGTTTGCACCAATTTTTCTTCCCATAAAGAAAGATACAAAAAACATTACAATAAAATAGATTAATAACGGAATCGCTATTCTTACCACATCTAATGGTACGCTAACAATCATCTCCCCTTTTAAAGAGAACATAATGATGATTGTAAATAATAATGCAAGTAATGTAAGTGGACTAATCTTCGGTATAAACACCTTTTCATACCATTCTCTTCCTTTTAACTTAACGAGTACAAAACGTGTTAACATGCCTGCTATAAAAGGAATTCCCAAATAGATAAATACTGATTTCGCTACTTCTCCCATTGTAATATCGACAATAGCCCCTTCAATCCCTAACCATTCTGGAATGACTGTTACAAACACGTATGCATAAACGGAGAAGAATAACATTTGAAATACTGAGTTAAAAGCCACTAAACCTGCTGCATACTCTTTATCCCCATCTGCAAGATCGTTCCAAACAATTACCATTGCAATACAACGTGCTAAACCAATCATAATGAGTCCGACCATGTATTCTGGCTTATCAGGAAGAAAAATAATTGCTAAAACAAACATAAGTACAGGTCCAATAATCCAGTTTTGTACTAAAGATAAAACCAATACTTTTACATCTTTAAATACGCGGCCCATTTCCTCGTAACGAACTTTCGCTAACGGTGGATACATCATGACAATTAAACCAACAGCTAGCGGGATAGACGTTGTTCCAACTTGTAATGTATTCAATCCGTCTACTACACTAGGAAATACAAACCCTAAACCAATCCCAACAGCCATAGCTAGAAAAATCCATAGTGTTAAATATCGATCTAGAAAAGATAAACGTTTCATTTTATTTTCCATCTCCTATTAACAACAAGAATTTTGTTCTACTACGTTAGAAGTCGTGCAACAAGGTGCCTCTTCTATTTTATGAACATCACTCTGTGCTTTTGTATAAAAGAATTCCCACTCGTTCCCATCAGGATCCGTTACCCAAAACTTATCTTGAACCGCATAGCAACAAGTCGTATCCATCTCATCACGCGCAAAGAAACCTTCTTTTTCTAATCTTTCTTTATGTAACGTAATTTCTTCAGCTGTATCCACTTGGAAACCGAAATGATTTACCTGATTTCCCTTCACTTCATCTCGTACGTTTAGCGTGAAATTAAGTCCTGGCGTCTCTAATAAAAATTTTGCATAATCTACTTTCACCTTAACTGGTGACACACAAAATACCTTTTCGTAGAATTCAATAGACTTCTCTAAATCCGTAACATTTATACCGACATGAACATATCTCATAGCTTATTCCTCCTCTTTATATGTTATTAATCAATTTTTTTTGATTAATAACGCAAAATTTTAACAACAACTACCTTTGCCTGTTTTTCTAAAGATACAGCACAATTCTTCTGATAACAAATTATTCACTTCCGCATCATTTAAATCATAATAACTCCACGTACCTTTTGTTTCTTTTACAATTAAACCTGCATCTAATAAAATCTTTAAATGATAGGACAATTTAGATTGCGTCATTTCAAAAATCTCTGTTAAATCACATACACAAGTCTGGCCTCGCTGGCAAAGTTCATACATGATTTCTAAACGTTTTTGATCAGCCAACGCTTTAAACTTTTTCTCATATAACTGAAAATTTTGTGCCACTGTAGTTCACTTCCCTTCATCAACTTTTTTTGATGTTTATAGTATATACGCTAGTGAGTTTATTATGCAACTTATTAATCAATTTTTTTGATTTAGAAAAACTTCCTCCCATTATATCTTTTTACAACTTAATAGTTACAATATTTCCGAGAAATGGAGTCTCTATAACTATTTTAAATTTTAATTTGATCATTATAGAGTAGTGCCCCATCACCATCAATCTAAGAAAAACAAATACCCCAAAATGAGAAAAATCGATATAACTCTTCGGCAAATAAAGATAACTCTTGTTTTTAGTGCATAATCATAAAAAGCACGTCACCCTTTCTCATTAACATAAGAGAATAGTAACGTGCTTTCAATTTCAAAAATAGTCTAAATCCTTAAGTTGATGGTTGTGGGGCGGGCCCCAATAAGAACGGTATCTAAGATTGTATGAAAGGTGTTAGTTCCATTCAAAAGGCCTCAGCCGACGATTAACTCAAGTACCGGTTTCGGATGACCCCCATGTGATGAAGTTCGTGTCCTGCGATGCCGTACGCGAGGGCGCGCGCCGTAATGCTTAGGTTGTTGGCTGTGCCCTTGCGGGTCCACGCCTCCGCCGGTAGCCCGCGCAGCAATGTGATCGTTGATTGCCGTACAGCCCGGTAGTCTTCGGCCAATTGCTCAGTTGTCCAACTTCCGAAAGGGGGCATGAACAATTCCTGATCGAAACCAGTCAGGGGCGTCTGGTCCCCTCTTGCGAACCGGAGCAGGCGGTAGGTCATGACGCGTTCCGCGTCTGCAATGTGGCCCACGACTTCTTTCAGCGTCCATTTTCCTTCCGCATACCGATATGCGGCCTGGCTTTCGGTCAACGATGCCAGTAGCTCGATCATTTGCTTTTCCTGGGCGAACAGAATATCGATGATATTACCGTCCGGCACCAAACGGATATATTCACCGGAGCTCCCGGCGTATTCTTCTTCTGACGGTCTTTGATTCATACGTAGTCACCTCTTTATGTATATATAGAAAATTATAGGACTCGTCTATGTCTAATCAATTCGCGAAATGATAGAACTTTCCTTCTAATAATTGAGGATAAGCAACTATTTAGTCAGTCAGTCGGTCGCCACACTATCCTGATTCGTTAGCACAATAAGCAACGCTAATCAATAATGCATAAAAATTAGAAGTTATACAATATTTCAAAGTTATTAATATATTAGATTATTCCGAAACAAACATAAATATATTTTGTCGAAACTATTAAAAAGGGAGAATTTCTCTAGCTGAAGAATTAATAATTATGTTACCAATATGTAAAAATCTCAATTTAAAACTAAAGGAGAACAAAATGGGACAAATACTTGTATCGATGTACCTCTCACTAGATGGTGTCACGGAGGAACCAGCTTGGACTGCTCCATACTTCAATGAAGAAGTGGCAAAGTTTCAATCCGATTTACTGTTTGAAAGTGAAGCTCTTCTACTAGGACGAGTAACCTATCAAGGTTTTGCAGCTGCTTGGCCTTCTATGACTGATGAAGAGGGTTTTGCTGATAAGATGAACAGCATGCCTAAATTTGTTGCTTCAACAACTTTGGAAAAAACCGAATGGAATGCAAATCTTATCAAGGGTAATATTGTAGAAGAAATATCGAAACTGAAGGAACAACCTGGTCAGAACCTTTTAATCTATGGCAGCAGTGATCTTACACAAACATTAATGCAACATGACCTCATTGATGAATATCACTTTATAGTCAATCCCGTTATCGTAGGGAGCGGAAAACGTCTCTTTAAAGACCAGAACAAGACAAAAGCATTAAAACTTATAGAAACAAGAACGACCAGTTCAGGTGTCGTTATTCTTTCCTATCAGCCGGAGAAAAAAGAATAATTATTGATAAATTATCTTATGGAAAACTCTATTTATTCCATAGGAGTTGCTATTATTTTAGTAATTATCTGTGCAATGTTTAGGGGCATTATACGTATAATTCGTCGTACTAACAATTGCAAAAAGCAAGATTCAGTCGCACAAAATTAGATAAGGTTATTCAACTGTTAGAAAAACAAAACAAAGATTGACTCTTTCGAATCAGGAAAAGTTAAAATAACTTCCAATAACGAGAATAATGTAAATAAGCTGTCCATGTGGGCAGCTTATTGTTTTTTTGCTTAGCGTGCAAAATTCGCGTCTTGTTCGCGAGACCCCACACAGTACGATTTTATTTCAAAGACACAACGATCTTACTACACACTTTTTATTTATCCCACACTCTCATATGCTAGTATTACTATTTTTTATTACTAATGTTGCCGTTTCACTCGGATGGCTAAGAGGAAAATGATGGCCATATGGAACAAAATCAACTTTACCAAGATGCGATGGAGCAGAATAACCTCTGTCATAATCCCCCCAAATAATGTGAAGATTATACTTTGTTACTTCATTGAAATCACCTTGATCGTTTTTCAGTAGTAAACTGTTAAGCTGAACCGTAGTATTTAAAATTCTAGGAGAAGTAAAACTGTTCCTTATTTTTTCAATATAATGTTCAGGGATGCTCTCTATACTTTCAAACAAACCATTACTTAATAAATATCGCTCTATGAAATTAGTAGTTGCCAGTTTTAATGTCCATTTGTTCATAAATTGAGGAACATTTAGCGATTTAGCATTTTTTTTAACAACAGGTGGCTGAAGTAAAGTGATTGCATACTTCTTATCTATGTACTCTTGTACCAATGCTTCCAGAAGAATAAATGCACCGAATGAATGACCAATTAGATGTGCACCATTCGTAGCTTTCTCCAATAACTTTTTCACTACATTCAAATAGATATTTAGAAGATTTTTATCTCGTTTAAAAGGAGAACGCCCCAAACCTGGAAGATCCAAGATCCATACAGGTTGACCAGTTTTTTCATGAAGCTCTTGTGCTAAAGGAAATAAATCCTCTCCATCACTCAATAAACCATGTAATAAAATAAACGGTTTACCCTCTCCTTGTAATTGGTAAAGGGTAGTGTTATCGCATAATGTTCGTTTAAATAAATGATTATGCTGGCCATTTTGATCTATCATTCGATAATCCAGATCAGCTACTACGGCAGGGAGAAATTTCATTACACTCGTCTTCTTAAACCAATCCCCTCCCATAATTTTTTTCGCTGAAACATTTGAAAATTTTCGTTTTGTAATAAAATTCAGTCCATCAGAAGGAATTTTTGTTATTTTACTTACTCCACTATTCATAATTGTTTTCATAAGCGGCATTGGAACCGAGATCTTTGGTGCCCTCATATTCATACTTTCCGACATAATACTTAATAATTCAGCAATGTTCTGATCGTGCTGTTTGTCTTCAACAAGTGTATATGTTTGAATAGTCGGTTGCTCCAACCTGAAAACCTGCACAATAAACTTCGCAAACTCATCGTTTGAAATAAGTGGTAACCTATATCCCTTACCTCCAGGAATCACTGGCATGAGCCCTCTTCGCATACTCATCACAAGCAAACCTAATCCTGCTATCTGCTCTGTACTCCCTGTTTTGCTACTACCGACTACAGTTGGTGGATTAATTACAGAAAGCGGATAACCTACTGCTGATGCCTGCTGACGGATATAAAGATCTGCTAAAAATTTTGTTCCCTCATATGGATTTTTTATTTTCAAATAACTGTTTCCTTCTTTAAACACATCAATTGCAATCTTGCTATTTTTATCATCAAAGGGACTCATATAACCTACAACATGAATAAATTGTTGCAAGCCCTTCAATTGATGAATACTTTTAGCTAATTCACTAATATGTTTGGCACCATTTAAAAATACGGAAGCTGCCTCTTTACTTGTCGCTTGAATATCCATGGGGCCTCCTGCGTGAATAATCACATCCGTTTTCAATACCCTCTCCTTATCTTCAGCACTTAGACCTAAATCTATTTTCGTCAAATCACCTTCAATAAAGTGCATAACTTCCTTTTTTAAGATGCCTCTTTCTTGAAAAAGACGTATTGCTTTACTTTTCGACCTCACTAAAAGAAGAATTTTAACATCCTCTTTGGCTAATTCTTTCACTAATTGCTTTCCAATAAAGCCTGTTCCACCAGTTAAAAATACTGTTCTCATATAAAATCCCCCTTTTAGTACTACTCAGTACTAATTTGATGTAAAAAAAATGCTTCTTTTATCGAAGCAATTTTAAAAAATGATCTGCTGTTTTCGTGATTACAGTTGCATCCTTCAATGTTTCTGAAATAAATAACGCTCCTTCAAGATTTGTAATAAAAAGTGATGCAACCTCATCAATCTGAATCGTATTTCTAAATTCTCCATTCTCTACCCCTTGTTTAAGTAATAGAGAAACTTTCTTTTGTAATCCTGTAAAAAAAAGACCTATTTTTTCTTTTATTTGCGTGGCCTGTTTAGGACTTTGAATATAAAGAGTAATAAATGGACAGCTCCCCTTATACTCTCTCGACTGAACTCCTTGTGATAATTGCTTTAAAAACAGTTGGATACGATCTTCAACTAAAAATTGATTCTGAGAAAGTACGTCATCAATTGCAGATTGATACATTTCAATCCAATAATCAACGACTCCTTCTAATAATTGTTCCTTATTAGAAAAATGATAATACACATTAGACTTTGAAACTTTGCTTACACGTACTAATTCATCCATACTTGTATAAGCAAACCCTTTTTCTAAAAATAATGTTGCAGCTACTTCAATCACACGTCTTTGATTCATTAATTTTACCTTTGTCATAACTAGAACTATATAGTACTAATTTAAATATTACAAGTATTTATGTTAATTTTAAAAAAAGTTTGATTAAAAAAGTTCCACTAACATTGATTTTACTGCAAAAAAATCTTAGCATCAGTGTTACGCAAAAAAGAAAGGGAGTGGATCCCCCACTCCCTTTAACCATCTACCCCTGATTCTTCTGCGCTTCTCTAAACTCCTCCTTCACCTTCTCTAACAACCCTTCTTCCGTAATTAATCGATATGCCGTATTCGCTAGTGCTTTTGCCGATGTAATTAATGCTTTATCTCCAAGTTCTGAACGTGCTGCTTCTCTAAATTCATTCGTATGTGCAATTAAATCATCTGGACCGATTTTAATGTACGGATGAATTGTCGGTACGACTTGGCTTACGTTTCCTGCGTCGGTTGAACCAATCCCTACTCTTTCTTTACGATTTACATCTTCACCTAATAGTTCTAGTTCTTCCGCTACGATATCGTTATATGTTTTTGTTACGAGTAATTCATCGATTTCATTTTGGAATTGATGGATTTTTACTTTCGCACCTGTTGCTAATGCTGCTCCCTGTGCGATATTTTTTACTTTTTCTGTTACTTCTGCACATCTTTTTCGCGTTGCTGCACGGATGAAGAATCTTGCTGCGGCATAGTCAGGAATAATATTAGGTGCTTTTCCTCCCTCTGTAATGACGCCATGAATTCTCACGTCTGACGGAAGTTGTTGGCGAAGTGCGTTAATACCGTTATAGAGCTGAATAACCGCATCTAATGCGTTAATCCCTTCTTCTGGCGAAGCTGCAGCGTGAGCTGTTTTTCCGTAAAAATGAAAATCAAGCGGATCGACCGCTAGTGAAGGACTCGTTGTCGCTGTCTTTCCGCTTGGATGAATCATAAGCGCCGCATCAATGTTTTTAAATAAGCCTGCCTTTACATAACTCGATTTTGCGCTACCGTTCGGTCCTCCTTCTTCAGCTGGTGTTCCGAACACGACAACTTCCCCGCCAATTTCTTCAAGCGTTTCTGATAATGCAATTGCTGCTGCAACGCTAATTGTGCCGATTAAATTGTGACCACACGCATGGCCTAGTCCTGGTAAAGCGTCGTACTCCGCTAAAAATGCGATTGCTGGTCCTTGTTTTCCAGAGCTTTTTCGCGCGATAAATCCCGTTTCATGTCCAGCTATATTGTGCTGCAACTGAAATCCTGCACTGCCTAGCAATAAACTTAACGTTCTAGATGCATAAAACTCTTGGTTACCAATTTCCGGATTCGCATGAATATCATGACTTGTTTCTATGTACTTTTCCTTATTTCTTTCGATACTCTCTTCAATTGTTTTTCTTTGTGACGTTACTCCTGTCGCTCCCATTTCTCTTCCCCCTTATATTTTCACATAAAAAAGCCTCTTTCTAAAAGATAGAAAGAGGCTTCCGTATATACAGTCAAAATGAGCTTCTTTCTTATCTTTCAAGTTACCTTGCTGGAATTGGCACAGTATTCATAACGAATCCGCTGCCGAGGTATCATAGGGCCAGTCCCTCCACCTCTCGTGATAAGAATTTTCATAAAATTATATTAAATTATTTTTTATTCTAAGTTCATTCCAAGTAAAAGTCAAGGAATTCCTATCTGAATTTACCGAATATCTAAAAATCCTTTTAATACACCAATTGTCTCAGGTGCTTGCAGTCTTGCACATACGTACGGAAATTCCGTACTCCCCTCAAACATCATTTGAGATGTAAGCGGTGCGCCTGCCCAGAAAATTTCATCATCAATTACGATAAACGGGAATGCTTTATTTTGCCTTTGTAACTTTACATTTTTCATTGGAACTGGTCCATCACTATACACTGTTATTTGCGCATTTGTACGCATTAACGCTTGCCATACTCGTTTATCCACTTGTTTTGTACTTGGAAGTGAAATAATAATTTTTCGTTTTGCGGCTAAAATATCTTTCAATAACCCTTTCGGCTCTTCAAGATTCGTTTCCATAAACCAGCGTAAACGTTTTGAAATTTTCCGTTCCCACAATTGTCTTGATGTCGTACGATCATACACATCTCCGTGACGTTCTATATGCGCTGTTAATTGTGATAACGCTTGTTTTCTTGAAAGGTTTTTACGCATATAATGACAATCTGATAATTGAATGAACTTCCCTCTCGCCCTTGTCACTGCAACATTGACTAGGCGATGATTTTTATGGTCAAAGAATAACACACCAGGGCGTTCTTGCGGATAACTATCCACTGTATCAAAAATCATCATATCTCTTTCAGAACCTTGGAACTTATGAACTGTCGCCGCTAAAACTGGTATGTTTTGATATTTCGTTCTCTGCAACATTTCTCTAATACACGTTGATAAGAAACGTGACTGCGCCCTGTAAGGTGTCACAATACCAATTGATTGCACACCGTCTAACAATCCGATTAACATCATTTGCATCGCTACTAAACCAGACATAATGTTAAAACGTGAACCAGAAGCAGCATCTTTTAACGAAAAAGCTCCCATTTGGCTCGTATCAAATAAAATACTCGCTTCATTTGCGAACGGCTGCAATTGCGCAAGTTCTTTACGCTCTGAAACAGACGGATGATCGTATACTCTATTTTTATAAATAAACGAATTCGTAAACTTCGATATATCCGCATGCATACGTCTTTGTTCCTGCAACATAAATAGGTTTGGATGTGCTTCTGATTTATTAACAGACTCAACAATCCCAGCATGGTAAAACATATCTTCCCCAAGCCATTTGCGAACGAGTTCATGATTTGCCATCGCAATCGGAGGTAACTGTAAAAAGTCACCGCAAACGACGATACGTTTTCCAAGTGAAGCAGCTAATGCAATTTGCGGAACATATGCCATACTTACTTCATCTACAACAACTAAATCAAATGTACGCTCATAAATAAGTGAATCAATGGCACATTTCGATAAAGTTGCGCCGATTACTTTCGCATTTTCAATATATTCTTTTTCTACTTCTTTAATTTTAGCCTTTTGCTTTCGAAGATCACTTTCAATCTCTTGTATGCGCTTCTTATCAGCAGATGTTGCTTTATACGATAAGATTTTTTCACGAAGATCTTGTCGTGTCTCTTCTAAATAGAGTCTTTCCTCACCCCAAGATCCGTTCGTCGTTTCAACTAACTTCGACGCAAGTAACGTTTCATGATTTCGTATATGTTCATGTTGACTATAACCGTAACGAACAATTTCGCCAGGCGTCCATTTCTTTTTCTTCTCAATTTGCTTCGTTACTTCACTCATTAATACGTCTACTGCCGCATTACTATGAGCCAACACAAGTACCGATTTTCCTTTTTGATAATGAGCTGAAATAATACGTGATAAATTGTAAGACTTCCCTGTTCCTGGTGGTCCCCATACGTACGTCGTCGGATTGTAAAACGAACGATACGCCAATTCATTTTTCGGATTTTTCATCTTCTCAATATGTTTCGGACTGCTCGTCCCATCAACAAGACGCTTTATACGATTACGTTTCAGCTTATCTTTACGTGCTTCTTTCAACCTCTCTTGTAGTTGCTCTAAAAGTTGCCACGGTTCACTATATAAAACAGCTTCTCGTATTTCACCTTGTATATAATCATTTAATTTCAGTTCTATTTCTAATCCATGTACAGACAATACTTCTCCTGTCGCTTCCTCACCATCAAACTCAATTCGAATGGGTGAACCTTCAGGTAAGCTTACTTCCGAAATAAGCTGAAATACGTATACTGTACTTTCATAATCTGTATATAAAAAACGACCATTCATGATAGAAATTTTACTACCACCTATCGTTTTCCAATGTTTAATTTCATATGCTAATGCATAATGCCACTCTTTCATCGTTTCCGATAATGAAGGAGTTTGAGTAGTTGTATTCATCGTATAATCTCCTTCCTTCTCCCCAAACATACTTTCTCACTATACCATATAACACGCTAAAATTTGTAAGGTTTTTATCTTGCTTATTTTCTTAATTTTCAATAATATATTGTATATAATTTTCAGAAAGAAGGAATCTACATGCCAGTTAGAAGAATTGAACACGTCGGACTTATGGTTGCAAACTTAGAAACATCTATTTCATTTTATGAAGAAGTAGTCGGCTTACAGCTCATGAAACGTATGGGTCATCCGAATCCAGACTTAAAACTCGCTTTTTTAGGTGTAGAAGAATCAAAAGAAACGATACTAGAACTCATTGAAGGCTACAACTCTTCTCTTCCGGCAGAAGGAAAAGTACATCACATTTGCTTTAAAGTGGATTCATTAGAGGATGAGATCGAAAGACTGAAGAAACACGCAGTAACCTTTTTACTAGGAGAAGAAATCGAAACATTACCAGATGGAACACGTTACATATTCTTCGCTGGTCCTGATGGAGAGTGGATTGAGTTTTTTGAGACGGAGAGATAAAGCAAACCTTTATTTTGCGGAATAGAAAAGGAGCCGGAATTCCGACCCTTGTTTTTAACCAGTAACAATGAAACATACCTCCAACCTAAGAATTTACCAAGATTAAAAACACAATCATTTTGTTAGGAGGAGAGAATGGGAAATACAGTCTTTATTATTGTTTTTTGGATACTGATACTATTTCCAATCCTTTATGTAATCAAGATAAAGGATTGGAATATAAAAATAGCTGCCTTATTTGTTGGAAGGATTCTATTAAGCATTTTCTATTTCATAAATGGAATGGTGTTAGGTCTGCAACGAAATTGGGTAGAATCTCCCTATGAAACAGAATGGGATTTCTTTGTAAAGTCTTTACTAAACGGAAAAACTGATGCACTTATACACTTGTTACTTCTAATTATTATCATTACTTTGGATCTATTCTTTACATTTTATTATATCAATAAAAAGAAATAGGATATTCTATCCTATTTCTTTTTTTTATGAGTAGCGCCATATCGCTATCAAACTAATGTTTTACGCTGCCCCTAAACAATAATTTTTTACATTTTTACTATGAGAATGTCAATTTTACTATTTTTGGGGTATTTATTTTTACTAGCTTGATGGACATGGGTTTGATTTATTTTCTTAGGTTAGTAGACATGTGGTGCTATCCCATTGCTATTAAGCTAAGAATTTAAGTGTAATATCATTTAAGGTAATACTTAAGATACAAATAAAATATCTTTTCCATGTCGCACTGTTTTATTGAAGTCTATCCCGAGTTGTAGCTAGTTCAATGCGACTGTAAATTCGGAGTTCGGTGCGCCAGCAAATACAACCGTTCCGTTCTCTGGTAGTTTCACTTTGTTATTATTACTAACAACGCTAAAATTGACGCATACTCCATTCCCATCATACACCGCGAATGAACTTCCTGATGGCAACTCCACATTCATCGTTTTCCCTGCTGCCTCTTGCGGAATCGTAAACCATTTCGCATGCCCATTTTTTTGCAGTGTAACTTTCGATAATTGACCTGCATCAAGGGATTTTACGTTAGATTCACTGACGTATAAAAAGCTGGCCATCTCCATATATTCAGTACCATTCTCTGTATAGAAATGAGCTTCCTTCGTATCCCTCCCATTCATCACAGGAATCTGAATTTGATGCGTCGCCGTATTCGGACCTGTAATTTTTTTGCCGTCCCAATAACCATCCTTGATCGTAATTTGTGTGTTAAGAGGTATTTGTTGTCCTAGATAATTTATAGAATTAAATTTTTCGTTAACAAGGTAGAACTTGCCGCCCTCGCGCTTCGCCCATGCAGCAGCTGTTTTCTTCGGTAACACATTGTTTTCTAATTTCTGAGCTAAATAGTGAGTCAGCACATTTTGCCCCAATCCCGGTGATAATTCATATGTGCTCTCTCTTAAATAAACTTTTCCATTCTTCTCAGTGACGAAGTTAAGCTTGGAAGTACCCTTTTCATTTATAAAGCTTCCATCCGCCGTATATACATATTTTTCTTCCGGTTTAGTTGGTAAAAACAGTTCTCCCTTCTTCGTAATCTCTATTTTGAAATGGCTTTGGATATTTCCATACAATCCTGCTTTTTTTACCACATCTTGAGGCACTTTAGCCTTGACTGGCTTGCCGAAGGATTTATCTGGTTTTATATCCTTAATTGCCCCTTTCTCTTTAAGCCTAGCTAGCAGTAATTTATTTGCCAACAGTTGATTTGTCATGCTGCTCCCACCGGAGGACAATACAGCTGCTGCCATCTTCTGTTCTGGAAGCACGACTAATGTAGCATGTTGCAGCATCGTATCCCCACCCTTAGTCAACGCTTTTATCCCATATTCACTGAATGGGTATAGTTTCACACTATCCCAGCCAAGACCATAGTTGAACATATTTCCGCTATCTCCTGGCCACATTCCTTTTTTATATTCTTCTTGTTCCATCGCCTTGACTGCTTTATTAGAGAGAATTTCTTTTCCCAGTCCCATAAATATTTGTGAGAATCGCACCACATCTTCTGCAGTAGAGGAGATTCCTCCCGTACCAATCACATTTACCATTTCACTTGGAAGCTGTCCCTGGTATGTCGGAGAATACTGTCCAGCCCGCTTTTCGTCTTCCCATTTGTCTTGCGATGTTATCGTTTGATTCAGTTTTAATGGCTCTGTAAACTTTTGATGTAGAAATTCAGTAAAACTCATACCGCTGACTCTTTCTACCAAGATCTCAGCCAGCGTAAAACCGTCATTACAGTATACTGAAAACGCGCCAGGGTCTGCCTTCAAGTTTTGGTTGGACAATTGTTGCAACAAGATATCATGGGCATAAGCATCATTATCTTTAAATAAAAATGCATTATTGAACGTCGAACCTTGCAAACCTGAGGAGTGATTCAACAGCATACGCGGTGTAATGCGTTTATATCGTTTATCTTTCATTTTGAACTCAGGAATATAGCCAGTAACAGGAGCATCCAAATCAACTTTTCCTTCGTCTACTAGTTTCATAACAGCCGCTGCTGTATATACTTTACTGGTTGAACCAATTCCGTATAAAGTATCTTTAGTTAATGGTTCTTTCCCTTCTATGTCGTTCTTGCCTGTCTGCCCCGACAAAATAAGTTTACCATTATCAATCAGCGCATACTGCACGCTAGTCGTCTCATAGGACTTCGTGAGTAGTTCAGCGTTCTCTGCAGCAATCTTCTCCAAATCTTTGCTAGCAACTGCTTGGCTAGATACAACCGGAGCCTTACTGCTAGAAGACGCTATCGCTCCTGTTGGCAGGCTCATCGTTAGAGCTAAAGTAGCGGCTAACACCCCAGATAATTTATTTTCCATAAAAAAATGCCTCCTTAGATAAATGATTAATTTCATCTTTTATTTGTTCAATTACAAACATCACATAAACTACTATTCTGGCTTTATCCCTACTGTCGTAACAAACGGTAAAACCTCTCTTTTTCACATGTATGTTAGTACCATAAATGATTTTTTTATTTAGAATGTACTTATTACTAGTTTGGTTTTCGTATAAATAAATCCTATTTATCCTCCCTCTTTTGTGCTTCTCTATATTTGTATCCTACATAATAAAAATTTCTTTTTTCTTATGCATTTCTTACAATTTCCTTACGTTCAAATCACTTCTATAATTAGGTAGGTTTTATTTTAAAATCCCCAGGATAATAACTGCTTATATAATCCCACGATTTCATAGAAGATGGATTAATACCCCTGCGCCAAATCATCATGCACATCTCTGATATTTCCTTGCATCCCCCCTCAACCTTTACAACAGTTCCAACCGGCATCAACACTTCTTCACGTTCTTATTACTAGTAATAACTAATCAACTCCTTACCTGAAAATAAATTAATATAGAAAAAGAGAGATAAGGTTAAAATACCTTTATCTCTCCTTTTCTCTCACAAATTTTGCGAAGTTTTTTTGTTTTTGGGTTCATCTGTTTTCTTAGCTTGATGGGCATGGAACGTTAAGAAAAAGCAGACTGAAAGAATTAAAGGAGAAGAAATTATTTCAATAAAATTTCTTTAAAGTACTTTTACATCACTTTCACAAATGTAAGAACTCTCATATATTACACTTCATACATCCTTTTCCAAGGAACAATATACCGATATACAAATCCCTATTTATATAGGGATTTTTTTGTGCAAGTCCCCTCACCGTCAATTTAAGAATTAAAAAAGAGGGGATTATCCCCCCTCCTTTTTACGCTTGCTCCGACTGTCGAAATTATTTAATATACCCACGATTCAGTTCCGTTAATTTTTCATTGATGTTAAAAATTCTTACTCTAATATCTTTAACACCAACTGCTTCAAGTCTGTTCTTGTGCATTTCAGCGTATTTTTCAGCATCTTGTTTTTCCTCAAATACATAAATGCCTCCAGCTTCTTTTTTTTCTTCATTCTCAGTCCATATTTTCCAGTGAAATCCTTCTTCTTCGTTAATACTATTTGCTAAATCCCAAAATGTTTTTTCCATTTCTTCACCAAAAGGACCTTCAAACGGAAAATCAACTTGTAGTAAATATGCCACCTTCACTCACTCCTATTTTAATATAAAATTCTTCCCGTTCTTTTACTGATTATGATTCAAATGATAGTAATGTCTAAATCCGTATTGCTATTATTATTCAAGCACTAATTTGAGAATCCCCCTATTTGTAAAATAATCACATAATGATAGTAACTTGAACGCATAAAGTGAAAGTTTAATAGTTTTCGGTTATTTTTAAAAAATGTGATACAAACTTATCCCTAAACTAAGGACAAACAAAACAAGTGCAGGTATCGCTTTCTTAAAGGGATCTCTCGCTAATACAATTAGAGTTAATGCGGCTGCAAGCATCGTACCAGCTAATAACACTCCTGCCCATAAAGCTATTACTGGAATCCAGATTCCTATCAACATTCCAATCGCTCCTACAATCTCAAAAGCTCCAGTTAAGAAATTAAAAAACGAAGGTAAACCAAATCGTTTGAACTCATCTGCCATTTTCCCGGATATAATTTTCGTTCCTGTCATTAAAAAGAACAGAAACAACACTACTTTTACAATATTGATGAAAATTAAAATAGTAATCACACCTTTCTTATTATTTGGTAAAAACTCAGTATTGTTCAGATAGTAGTCACTACCTTTATCCTATTTCCTGAGATTACCCGTATGGAAGTCGCTTCAATTTACATTACCCTTTTCAATATTAAAGGGCCAGAAATTACATGCTATAGCATATATAATACAAAAAATTTGACTGGTACTAAGCAAAAAAGTGACCCTGAATCAGATATCATACAAAATAAAGTTATCTTCCCATTCGTCCAAACAAAAAATTATATGCTACAGCATATATAATACCTAAAACAAAGTTTGTTCCTTATGAATAGCATAGCATCAATAAGGAACAAATATTAATAGTGTGTATCATACAATTTGTTTAATAACGATTGTAATACTTTAATTTCTTCCTCGCTCAAATTACTCGTAACGAAATGGTGAGCGTCTTTCACTACAGGCAAGATTGTTTTCTTTAGCTCGTCGCCTTTTTCAGTTAAAAAAAGGTTATGTGAACGCCTATCTTGGTCATTCAAAGCCTTCCTTACAATCCCTTTTCTCTCCATTGACTGTATCATTCTAACAACAGTAGTTTGATCTTTATCAATAGCTTCCGCCAACTCTTTTTGAGTAGTGCTCCTTTGGCTACAAAGAACACTAATAATCCCCCACTGCTCTGGCGTAACTCCATACGGCTTTAATTTCTTCGTAAAATAATTGGTCATTTTCACATCAGTACGGTGAACAAGATAGCCTATTAAATCATGTAAGTTCATATATCACCTCTATAAATTAAGATATAAAAGGATACAGCATACCAGTCAATCATTCACAATGAATGTATTTGTTTCACCATATATATGCTATGGCACATATATTAAAGTAGATTATTTTAATTGTCAAATGATTTACCTATTATTTTTCGAAAACCAAATCGTCCCTTTAGATTATAGAAGGAATGACTAATTTGACGTATTTCTCTGGCGATTTCTCCCTTATCGTTTTATGATATGCTAATAACATTTGATAAAATATGGTATCTATAGACAGTCAAACACCTTTAAAGATACCTCATCCAGTTTTCTTGCTGTTGCAAGATAAACAGCATGTAATCAGTTAACCACCCACATTAGTAACGAAAACATAAAGAAAAGGCATTCCAAATATGAAACACCTTCTTTCGTTTTATAAAACCATCCAACACGCTGAACTTTTCAATTTAATATAATGACTCGTTTAACTAAAGAAATTGATTACGTGCATAACGCTCTTCTCACTTTTCTTGCAAAATTTAGTGGATCATCAACGTCTTCGATATTAACGTAAATTAAATTTGGATCATCACATAACCACTCATTGTGTATAGACGAAACGATTATTCCTTGTTTAATAATTGTCGCCACAAATTCAGTGACTTCTTTTTGTAAGAGTGCTACTCGGCCTAGGCATAATGCCCGTCCGGTTTTATTGTCTCGTGATTCGAATGAAAAGGAAGTTGTTACTCTAAAACGTTTTCCCAAGATTGTTGCTCGTATTTCATCTCGGTTTATTGTTGCCACGCATTTCCCACCGGCGAATCCTTCTTGACCGCCAATGATTCTTGCAAACTGTTGACAAATTGATTCCTCATTAACCGCCATACCTTTAATCATTCCTCCTTTTACTATTAGATTATGAATTCATACATAGGTCTGAAACGGCAATGAATCTAATCTATTATAAAAAAAATGATGGCAATCTACCGAAAGCTATTAACTCAATTATTCTTGATTGTATGAATTGTTATCAGAGTTTAAATGGTGCAGAATTTTTATTCTATGCTTAATGGGCATCGGAGACTGAAAGCAAAACTCAGCTATTATATGGTAAGACATTTTTAAAAAGCATAAAAAAGACACCCTAAGGTGCTATCCTCCGACTTGAGAATCGTATCTATGTATGGAGAAATTTAGAAAAAACAAATACAAAAGAGAAGATTCTAACTATAATTTATAGAACTCTTATGTCATGACTTACTTACATATTTCCTTATTTACCAGAAGAAGAATCCCAGTTACATTATTTTCTGAACAGTCTCGTTAAAGCCATACCAAGAAATCCAGCGCCCATTCCTATTAGCCATCCAGTTTGGGCATTACCTAACATAGATCCCACTCCTCCACCAAGAAACATACAGCCAACGAATACTAATCCTCCAATTCCCCAATTCGGCCGTTCCATAATTCAATCACATCCTTTCAATAAAACATATGCGATTGGCTCCCTCAACTTTCTTCCATAGGATAGTTCATTATTTTGCTTAAGTTTAGCGCTTCAAGGAATTCATAAGATGTGAAGCTTGAGCCATTTATATAGATTGTAGAAATACGGGTATCAATCGTTATTAAAAATAACTGACGCATTTTAAACATCATCGATTTTATCATTTTGGACAACCTATTCTGTTAAATTGATATACATGCGAAAAAACTATCAAAATAAAACCCCAGAAATCCAACGGTCTCTGGGGCTTCCTTATATATTTAGCTCTTTTTGCTTTTTGTTTTGTTTATGTCTATACAGCAATTTTCGGCTTATTAGAGAAATCACTAATAAGGTCAGAATTAATAAGATAAGTTGCATAAATGATAAATCAAAATATTTAGCACCTGTAACGATTAAAAGTGTAGAAATCGTGCCTTTTACAACAAAAAAAATAATAACCCATAATCCGCCTTTTTTCCAGTTCATTTTATATTACCCTTTCCTACGTTTAAATTCTTAAAATATTTAATGATAGTTCTTAAATGTGACAACTTAATAGAAATCTATTATATTAACAAAAAATTCATGTCTAATTACATGCAACGATTCTATATTAAATGAAAATGATATTCATCGTCAATTTTATTGACTATTTGAATACTTATTATTTCTTTCTACTTTGTTTCTTATAAGCAACACACTTTTATATTCAAACAAAAACACCTCCATTACATTTGCACACTTAGTATGCGAATGCAAGAGGTGTTTTTTCATATACCATCAGGTAAGATTTCCTGCTTTGTTTATTTCTTGATACGTAGCTATTTTTTAATACACAATAACTGGATCATACGTGTTCAAACTATCATATACAGTTTTTGCAACATTAGGAAGAAGGTTCACACACCCACCTGATCCTCCTGTTAAATAAGCATTATTTCCCCAGTCTTTTCGCCAGCCGGCATCGTGAAATCCTTGACCACTATTTGTGAATGGAACCCAGTAATCTACTTTAACCGCATAATCAGCTTTTCCTACTGCGTTACCTCTTAGCGTATATGGTGTTCGTTTATAAAGGACGTACCACACACCTGGTGATGTATCTTCACCAGTACTATGTTTACCAGTTACTACATTTGTTGTAACAACTAATTTTCCATCTTTGTAAATCCAAATTTGTTGCTCTGCAATTGAAACTTCTGCATACGTGTCTCCGATGCCATTATTCGATGTTGTTTTATAACCGATACCTTCCTTCTCCCAACCATTCCCGTGAATATTAGAAGCAGAAAGCGATTTGTCGCCTTTCTCAAAGGCTTGTTGAACTTGTTTAGTTTCTTTTTCAACATCTAGTGCCCAGCCGTATCCTTGTCCTTTTACTGATATGACTGAACCGGAATGAGTTTTAAATGAGAAATCTTTATTTAATGTTGATTTGGCATTATTAATTTCAGTGATTTTCTTCTTAATGTCACTCGCATCAATTGTAACTTTCATATCCTTTGACATAGAGGCATTTTGAATTAAATCTTTCGCTTTTAAAGGATAAACTTCATCCTGCACTTTATACTCAACAGACTGCCCAAGAAGATTCTGTAGTGCTTTCTCCTCTTTTTTGACAATCGGATCGTCTTCTTTAATAGGTTTTATGTATGCAGACTTCAGATGAATTTCGCTTTTATATTTTTGTTTATCATAATCTTTCAGTAGACTAGTAACATCATACTGTTTTCCTTCAACACTTTTCGAAATAACAATTTTCCCTTGTTCTAGCTTCGCCATAGCATCTTGAGGCGCTTTTAATTTCTCATTCATAGAGATGAGCTTTTCTTCTACAAGTTTTTTCATCGTTTCACTACGATACTGATCTGCCTTCTCTGGTAGCAATGAATAATTTTCTCCCTTTGAGGAAGGAAAAAATGTCCACTGACTTTTTAATAGTTTCTTAACTTGAGGCAAATCTTTTTCCGTAAGTTCCGTTTTTGTATCTTTTTCATCTAAAATTTGTTGTTGATCAACATAGACTTTGTTTGCTAGTCCAGATGTCTTTAGTTTCTGTATTGCCTGATCAGCGCTCAGACCACCAACTTTTGTGTCATTAATTGTAACATTCGAATTGAAGTGAGTTGCCTGATAATAACTCATTCCCCCAATAAGAAGTGCAATTACACCAATACCCACTGCAATAAACTTCCAATTTGTATAACGTTTTTTTGATCTTACTCGTTTTTGATCAATTTCTTCAACTGATTCATTTGTTGTATTGTTGTTCATCAATCTTTCCCCCGTATGCATTAACGTCAAACGATTTTCAACTAAAATCATAAACTAGTGTACCTTATTTTTCCTAAAATTTCATTATTTCCGAACACATTTTATCGCAATTTAATGATTAAATTTAGATTTTTTAATAGTACGATGCATTGAACAGCCCTTTACAAGTTATAAAATGAAATTTCAATCAACCGTTATACCAAGGGAATTAACTACATCTTCTTCGGAAAATTTTTTCTCTTTACGCAAAATACGAATTATATTATCCATTTTATAAACATCACCTCCTAATTTTGTCAAAAAAATAAACGATAGTCCTTCTATCTAAAATGTAGAAGGACTATCATTTTTTCAGTTAGAGTATTTGTATAATCGTTTAACTTTTTATTTCCTGAAGGTCAAACGTGATGAAAATGATGAAATTTCATCTCATAGCCTTTAAATGAAAACATTATGTTTTTTATGGCAAACCAAGTTTATTTTCTTAGCTTGATGTCCCCCACATATCCAGCAGCCTAAGATGAAGTAAGAGTCTGTTCAACTAGATTTTTTCTAATATTTTTAGGAGCATCTTATTTCGCCTCGTCATATTTCACTAATTGAATTTAAAACACATCCGTATGCTATTTAGTAAAATTTACGATTCGAGACGTAATTATTGCAGTAATTAAGATAATAATAGCGGTTATCAAGCCAGATTCTCCAACCCAAATCTCAGTTTGATATCCTGTACTTGCACGTGCGAAAGGTCCTTGAATAATGGCATTCCAAGTAGTATGGATGATAACCGAAGGCCAAACGCTACCTGTGATTAGTCGTAAATAAGCTGTAATATAACTGAATGGCACAATACAAAAATAGATGCCAAGCACTGAAAGTAGGACAGATGGTCCCTCTACATATAGACCAGCAATAACAATTGGAACATGCCACGTTGCCCAAATCAATCCACTAATAAGGATCGGCCGTGAAAACTCTGCATCGACTAGCCTTGTGAGCATATAACCTCGCCAACCCATTTCTTCTCCCAAAACTGGGATTAAGTTAAGCAAACTTCCGAAGATGCCGCTCAATACAACTAGATAAATGAAACTGAATGGTGCCGCTACATACTGAAGTCCAAGTATATTGTAGATCGGTTCTAACATACCACCTTCAGGATGCTGAAACCTCGCAATTCCGCTCAGCCGGGCGATAGAATAAGTAATTCCACAAATAATCATAGGGATTAGCAGAGCAAAACCAATCCCCTTCCATACCTTTAAGTTACCGAGACCAAAAGATACATCTTTAAACCCTTCTTTCAGTATTATGCGAGTCAAAATAGAAGAAAGTGCTGGGGTAAACATATATACCACAATAAGCGGCATACTTTTCGTAATTATTACTACTACATTTAGGATAATAGAAGTAATGATTAAAATACTCAGAAAGAGTTGAATTCCTATTTTAGCACGTTGGATTTTATCTTTATTGTGGAACGATTTTGCGTGTAATATCATTGTAATCCGCCTTCCCCCTTTCATTCACTTGTTTATCGAATTTACTTCTTGTCATTTCTACAGACACACCTTAGAATAAAAATATTTTGGCATACAGATTCATTCATCTTTAACATCACTCCCAAATTTATAATCTAGTTTTACTTGCAACTCATCCATGTAATTATTATTTATAAGTTGTCATAACCGATAGTACAAAAGTGTAATGATTAGTCTATGACCTGTGTCAATTAACCTTATGACACTATGTAACTAGAAAATATGATATGGAATAAATAACAATTGAATTAAGGCAATTGATTCGTGCAAGTACAATGAATCATTCTTGCTTTTACAAATAATTCAATTGAGGTGGAAAAAATGAATAAGAAAAAAATAATTGCAATGGTTAGTACAGCTCTATTAGTCACAGGAGGTGTAGAAGTAGGAAAGGCTCAAACAGTAGCAGTCGAAAATTCAGGTCAATCAATACAAAAAAATATAGTTAAATCCATACAATCACAGGCTTACCCATTAAAAACGATAGAGCCGTCAAAATCATTTGAGGATTTAAAACCACTTAAGAAAATGATTGGGAGCGCACAATATGTAGGATTAGGAGAGAATACTCATGGAAGCTCTGAAATTTTCACTATGAAGTTTCGCCTTGTGAAATATTTGGTTACTGAGATGGGTTTTACGAATTTCACAATGGAAGAAGATTGGGGAAACGGCTTAAAACTAAATGAATATATCCAAACAGGAAAAGGAAACCCTAGGGAATTTTTAAACTTGTTATATCCTACTGATGAAATTATAGCCATGATTGAGTGGATGAAAGATTATAATGCTGATCCATCCAATAAAAAAAAGATCCAATTTATTGGGCTCGACTTAAAGGAGTTGGACCAAGGTTGCTTTAATAAAGTGATTGATTATGTAAGACTACATCGACCAGATTTGCTGGCAAAAGTAGAAGAAAATTATAAAGAATTGTCGGCTTTTAATGGAAGTACAAAGGAATATATGGACCTTGCTCCTGAAATAAAAGAAAAGTTCAAAGCAAACGCTGAGAGAGTAGCCCAATTACTAAAAGATGAGAATGGGCAAGCCAACACAGAAATAGCTTCACCCGAGTACATCTGGGCACAAGCAACGGCAAGTGCAATAGAGAAATTTACCACAATGCTAATTCCTAACGACTATCCAAGTATGTTAAAGCTACATGAGCAATACTTGGCCGATCATGCAATGTGGGCACAAGAAACATTTGGTGGTAAAACGATGGTATGGGCACACAATATTCATATAGCTAAAGGAATTATCGATGAGAAATTATACCCTTATGTTGCGGGGCAATTTTTGAAGGAACGTTTAGACAATAATTATGTCACAATTGGTAGTACAACTACGGAGGGGAATTTTACCTTATACAGCGAATATGATCCTTCCACTGGAGGTAAGATTACAACCGACACTATTCCACAAGATGTAAAAAGTTTCAATTATACTCTCGGAAAAGTACCATATAACATGTTTTTATTGGATAACCGTCACCTTAAAGGACAAGCAGAAAAATGGGTTAAAGCAAAAAGACCATTACTAAGTATAGGGGGACAAATCTTCCCGAACGAATCGGCATACTTTGATACGTCATTGCTTGAGCAATTTGATATTATTTTTCATATTCGAAAAACAAGTCCATCTCATATTAAATAAAGTGAAACTTTAATCAGTGGGGATTTTCTTCATCCCCCACTGATTATTAGCCCTCACCAATCGGACTTTTATGGGCAGTTGATCCCCCACCTAAATTCTTTGCTTTCGCTGCATTTTGAGGTGGGGGTCTTACTGCCCATTAAAGTGGAATAAAAGTACAAAACAATCCCGTTCTTGCAGATGCAAGAACGGGATTGTTTTATGGTGATTCATATAAGCATCTTTTTTAACCAGAAGTAGGTTACTCTCCCCTTTTTATCATCATTTAAAAATGTCATATGACACTTTTACACTAGTGAGAATGACAAAAAAAGCAGTACAATTCGGTTATTACATAGATAGGAGCGATGAACTTTATGAAATCAAAATTCATCCAGAATGGTTATTTTTTATTGCTAACTTTCGTTACAGGATTATTTTATTTTTGTTTTTATCTTATAGCTCTGCTATTCAGTTTTACCCTTTCATTTACGGTAATTGGGATTCCACTAGTTATACACGTACTACAGACTACGACACCTTTTATCCAATTCGAGCGCATACAGACGAAAATTTATACTGATATTTCGACCGACTCTTACGATAAAAGTATAAAAATGGCTACATCAAACTGGACTCAGGTGAAATTAGTGCTTACAGATCGTCGCACTTGGTCTGCTGTCTTTTGGTTAATGCAGAAATTAGTGATTGGCATTTTCAGTCTCATTTGTGCAATCATTTTTTATGTAATGCCACTTATGCTCCTGTTGGCACCACTACTGTATCGATACATCGATATGAATATTATATTCATACAGATAGATACTTTTGCCAAGTCACTCTTTGTAATGTTTATAGGTATAGTATTTACCGCCATAAGTATTAGGATAGTAGAAGGTTTGACAAAGAAAATTGGGGGCTATACACGTAGTATGATTCGGCAACTAAATCAATAAAAGTTTGCAGTCTGTGAATAGTATCGTAGTTTTAAATTAAAAAGTATAATAAGGCAGGAAGGATTAAATTATAATATAGGAAGAAAATGGTAGGCTATTTAGGGGGTAAAGAACTTGTTAGATATGGTTAAGTATTGGTTTTGGTATGATTGGATTATGTTGGGGGTACGCCTACTTGCTAGTGTGTCTATCATTCTAGCTACATTAAATTTTCAGGATGGTTTAACATTACCACTTTGGAGTATTATTCTTTGGGAAATTATTGCCTTCTCTATTCCATGGGTAGCCTTACTATTCAATTATAAATATTATTTGTTCACAGAAATACTGCTGTATGGTGGACTATGTATATATTTAACCTCATTATTTCCAGGAGCTTACAACACATTTCTTATATCAGTGTTTCTAATTGCTGCGAATAGTAAGCATTTGTCCTATTATTGGACAGCTCCAATAACAGTTTTTATAACGACTGGAATTTTCTATGCGGTTGCGCCAAGTAATAGCTATTGGGTTATGGTCACCTATTATGGATTCGCATATGTAATGGGTTTCGCTTTTCATTTATTAATCGTCAATCATAAACAAAATGAATCAATTCGTAAACAAAACGCGGTACTTGAGCAATATATGTCTCAGATTGAACGCATCACACTGGCGGAAGAACGGAACAGACTGTCGAGTGAGCTTCATGATACAGTTGGTCACGCTTATACTTCTATTATTATGGGGATGGAAACGTTGCGCACCGAACTTGCTACTGAAATGGGTATACAGAGGCTAGATTCTCTGCTTGAAATGGGACGGAAAAGCATCGAGGACGTGAGAGGTTACCTACATCAAATGGATTCTCCGTGTCAATCGCCTTCCTTAATTCAATCTCTCCAAAATCTTGGAGCCGAATTTCAGGAGCACGCTCAGGTTAATGTAAGTTTTCGAGCATACGGAGAGGAATATGAATTGTCTCGGCAAGCAAAGATAGCGTTCATTCGTTGCTTACAAGAGTCCCTTACGAATGCAGTACGCCATGGTCAGGGAACTGAAATTATAGTTTCATTGCAGTTTGAACAACAATATACGAGATTAGAAATTCAAGATAATGGAAAAGGAAATGTAGAATGGCAGGAAGGCTTCGGTATGAATGCGATGAAAGAACGAGCAATGAACTTGCAAGGTCAATTGTCTGTATATACAAAGCCAGAGGAAGGAATGCTTGTTACTTGTACCATACCGCGACAAACTGAAATAAAAGATGGACTTATTCGTTTGTTAATTGTAGACGATCAGCCATTTGTCCGGGAAAGTTTGAGGACACTACTCGATAGATATGAAGATTTAAATGTAGTCGGTTTAGCTGAAGATGGCAATGAAGCCATCGATTTGTGTGGGCGCCTTCAACCCCATGTTATACTTATGGATTTAGATATGCAGCACATGGATGGAGTCGAAGCAACCAAAAAAATCAAGCAACAATGGCCACATATCCGCGTATTAATTTTCACAACGTTTCAGGATACCGAACAGGCGTTGGAATCACTTCGCAACGGTGCGGATGGTTTTTTACTTAAATCTATTGAAACGTTGGAGCTAGCCAATACGATCCGACTTATTCACAAAGGTGGGACACTAATTGATCAGGGAATGTCTCACAAAATATTTGAGAAGTTTGATGAGCAAAAAGAGACACCAGAATCAAAAGCAGCCGCTTATGAGCTAACAGCTAGGGAGATAGAAATATTACAGCTAGTAGCAAAGGGACTTCGATACACTACCATAGCATCAAGGTTATATTTATCGAATGGTACGGTCAGAAATTATGCTTCTACAGCTTATACAAAGCTAGGAGTCTGTAACAAAGAAGAAGCTGTTCAAAAGGCTCTAGAAATTGGAATTATTGAATAAAAAAGTGTTTTTTGTTTCTTTACAGCAAGGTAAAATGTAGTTACAAAATACATAGAGGATAAACTTATAAATTTAATTGGATATCATTTTTTATAGGTAAATTTCTTGAAAAATTTAACCCTGTTTAAAAAATTTAAATAGCGTTGCTACATATTGAATGTAGCAACGCTATTATTTTCTATATTAGAAATTAGACATCTTTATTATTGCTATAGGGAAAGCTGTTTCAGGTCTTTTCACATGAAGATTCCTCTAAGCCAAATGCCCCCTCCCTAATACACTTGTTGCCTCTGAAAATAACTATTTAAAAATATGGTTGCTAATTTCATTTCAATCTTCCTTGCACCCAAGTGGCAATATTATTTATAACATACTCTGGGATATTAGCAGGCTATAATATTCATTCGATTGACTTAATTCTCCATCTCCTTCTGTAAAGAAGTGATTTCACTTTCGATACAGTCGATAATTAATGTTATCTCTCTCTTAATTGTTCTTTCCAAAAAGGATTATCTATCATTCTTTATGAATAACATCATTACATTGATCTTTTTTCGAGAGTACAATTCCTTTATATAATTGAACTGTAATCAAGTAATAAATCGAGTAAATTACTACAAAAATAACAAGTGGTAACCAAATACGAGAGTACGGATTGATTAAAATAGGACTAAACATGTTCATACCAAATAATATATGAGTAATCCCGACAATTGCTGGGAATAAAAATATGAAGTATAACTCTTTATAGATTGAGTTTGTTAATAATTCTCGGCGGACAACAATTTTACGAAACGTTTGATAACGTGCCACATCTTTTGATGCTCCCGACAGAACTTTAAACATTAAGCAACTTGCCATCGTTGCTAAAAATGCAACTCCAACGAAGAACCCGATAAACATTAGTCCGCTAGCAAAATCATGACTCACAATATTGTGACGAAAAACCGGGAAAATAATAATAACTAGTTACTATTATTATTTATTTGTCACTTTTAAAGTATCTAACACTATCTTGGTTGCTTCTGCAATAAGCTTATCATCGTATTTAGCATCCTCTTTATCATGATTAGAAAGTATCGCAAGAACAATTGGTTTTTTATTTGGTGGCCAAATAATTGCGATATCATTTCTGGTTCCATAAGATCCCGAGCCAGTCTTATCAGCTACTTCCCATCCTCCTGGAACTCCGGCACGAATTAAGTTATCTCCGGTAGTATTCCTTTTCATCCAATCTATTAATAAATCCCGTTTCTCAGTTGAAAGTACATCTCCTAGCGTAAAAGCCTGAAGACTAGTAGCTAATGCCTTTGGGGTACTAGTATCACGTACGTCTCCTGGAAGCACTTCGTTTAATTCTGGTTCAAAACGTTCAGGATTTGTAACGGTGTCTCCTACTTCTCTTAGTGATTTTTTGAATTCACTAGGTCCACCTAATTGTTTAAGAATAAGATTTTGTGCAGTATTATCACTATATCGAAGAGAAGCATCTGCAAGCTCTTTCAGGGTCATACCACTATCAACATACTTTTCTGTAATTGGATTGTAATTAACAAGATCTTCACGGGTATACAAAACTCTTTGATTTAGATCTTCTATTGATTTCTTTTGTAAAAGTACTCCCACAGCTAAAGCTTTGTGAGTAGATGCGTATGCAAACCGTTCATCTGATTGATAAGTAACGGTTTGATTCGTATCAGTGTCCAATGCATAAATACCGAGTTTAGCATCAAATTCTTTTTCAAGTTTAACAAAAGAATCATTACCAGTAATTTCTTGTTTGATTTGATTTGTTTGTTTCGTTTGTTTAGGTAATTCAGATTGAGTATTACCATCGGAACAGCCTATAAGCGTTGCACATGAAAGAAATACTACAGGTACCATCTTTTTGTAATGTAAAATGTTAAAAAACTTGTTTAAGACTATCATACATTTTCAACCTCTTTCAAGAATATATGTTTTTTAGGTGTTATACATATCGATACAATTAAAGAGTGTATCGGATATCACTCTCTTGCATCTCACTTTTCATAAAATGAGTGAACTATCATGAACCCCTGTTTTATACGTATACTTAATAGACAACCTAAATAACAAGTTTGTTCCATTTTTATCAGTAGTCGTATCTAGAAACCTAAAAAAGTCCATTTAGAAAATCTAAATGGACTTTTTCACTCATATAATCCTATCTATAGTTAAACGAATAAGATTAAATAAATTTAATTTTTCTTATTTTATCTAATAAACTGTTTAGGCATTTCTTTAACGTGCTTATCGTCATCACGCCAATCATAGGTTTCTTTCTGTGAAACATCTAAAGTTTGATCTCCAATTCTAACAATATTCTTATTTACCCATTCAATATATGGATCTGTATCTGGATAGTTCCAATATATATTTTTCTCTGAATCTGTATCAAGGTTAACTAATTCACCCCTAACAGCATCCGCACTTAATGATCCTGCATTATGAAAATAAGTCTTGATGAGATATTTTCCATCTGGAGATTTCACTGTTCGAATGAATTCCCCTTTTGGAACACCTTGCAAACTAAAAAGTTTCCAATATCCAAATCCAATTATAATTACTAACATAGTAAGTATAGTTAGTAATACTTTTCTTTTTGTTTTTTTAATTTCACCTTTTGTATTTA
Organism: Bacillus sp. ISO11; assembly: GCF_003458115.1. Taxonomy (NCBI): domain Bacteria; kingdom Bacillati; phylum Bacillota; class Bacilli; order Caryophanales; family Bacillaceae; genus Bacillus; species Bacillus sp. ISO11. The sequence goes on from NZ_QXCO01000003.1 coordinate 86,904, forward strand.
TAATACTCATTCAACTCCATTCCACAGAACGCATACCATATTATACCATTAAATAAATGGTATAATATATCAAAAATAAAAATCCTCCCGTAATAGCATTATAAAAAGGGCATGTGATGGTCTCCCTATTTATAAAGTGAAACTTTAATCACCCTCACCAATCTGGCTGCCCGTTAATGCGGGATAATCATGAAAATTCCCCTTTAAGAAAAAAATAAAAAATCAGACAGTATACTTGAATTGCTCTTCGCATGAGAATATACTAATAAAGCAGGCTATGACGTTCCTTCCTTCTAACTTCTTTGGCCAAATAGGGATGTTACTTTCCTGCTAAACACATAGGCTATGACAATTCTTCCTTCTTTGTAGAAATTTCAAATTGTTTTAGAGTTGTCAATTCCCTATGAAAAATAATTAGACTATAAAACCTCTTTCTTCTTTGGGATTGCATAAACTTTAGTTTATCAACCATTGATGTAGAGGTTTTCTTTTCTTAATTAACAAATTACCACTTAACAACTAAATGTTATATCCCTAATTTTCCACTAAAAAATAGCTATGTACCCTCTGTGCATTTTTCTACAATTAGTGTGTTTATACATATAAAAATAAAAATCTACCACTGAAAGGAGGACAGTCAGACTATTCCCCTCTTTTATAAGGCGTGAATAGCTGGCGTTCTCATGAAAAATTCTATTTACATAAGAAGAAGTTTGAAAGTAATTATAAAAAGAGAAGAAAATAAACTACCGAACATTTATTTAGCCACTGTTTTAAAAAACTTGGAAAATTTAGGATTTACTTTTTCCGAGCCTTTAATAGAAGAGTTGCAAACACTTTCGGTTGATGCATTCACATCGTTTTACAAAGAGTTGGTAAAACATTTAAAAGAAATGGTTGGAGCACATATTCAGTTTACTCCTATGTATCCAAACTTTCCGCAACAAATGATGGATTTAAGTGACGCTGATTTATACATTAATGCCATTATTCATTATGTGACGTTGCGCCTACCTGTATCAAAAGTAGAAGAACGACTCCCTCTTTTAGATAGAGTTGATTTGAAAGTTATTGACTTAGGAAGTGAAGAAGATTTCAATCAAATGATTTCTCAATTGATTAGTGCAAACAGCTCTATTTCCTCAACTGATAAGACGGATGTAGAATGGGCTATTACACACACTGAAGATGTTTCCTGTTTTCTACCTAATGTAATTCCTCATAAGGAAAATATGTCTTTTATAATTGGGGTTTTATTAATAAACAGAAAAATATCAGCCGATGCTGCTGCAAAGTATTTTAAAACAGCAACTGATGTTCTTCGCCTTGCAGTTGCTTTATCTGAAGGCGATGTGAGTTTAGCATCCTCCGTCCGATTCAAAAAGTTTAACCGAGCAGAAAGACGCTTCCTTTTAGGATTGTTAGAGCAATGCGGAAACATTACCGAAGATATGCTTCGATACAAAAAACGTTGGATTCGTTTAGGTGAAATTCTTCATCCAGCAGAATATCATACTCGTTTCCCAAAAACCCACCGAGCATTTGAGATTCTTCGCAACAACATTAAAGTTGAAACATTTAATGGAAAAATAGAAGCAGCTTTGTTGAATCGTGATATCATGACAGCGAAAAATCTTTTAAAAACTCGCCCAGGGGAATTTGCCAGACGCTTGGATCATTTAATCCGTTTATGTAGTGATAAGTCAACAGATGTTTTCAATATTCTCGAAGATTTTCTAAGTATAATAGGAAACGTTTCTACTCCTGTATTACTTCAACTCACAGCTCATTTTAAGCATCGAAATGATAAAAATGAATTTCGTACCTTTTTTCCAAAGGGAAATGTAGCAAAAGCTATAGGTATCGAAAATACACTTCCATTTATCTCAGAGGATATTTGTTTAATGATTGTAAAAATGTGTGAAGATACTTTAAAAAATCGCTTCGCAGAACTTCCAAGTCTCGGAAAAGTATTTTTGGATGAACAGTTAAAAAATCACTTAGTTCCCTTCTCTCAACGTTCAGCCAGCAAAGCGCTTCGCACATTATCTCGAGGAAGTAAAGTAGATTTGCCAGAAGGAGATACGATTCGTTTTTTCCTATGGTGGAAAGAAGGCTATGTGAATGGACAACATACAGGACGCGTTGACATTGATTTATCTGCTGCAATGTACGACGAAGATTGGCAATACAAAGAACATGTATCCTTCACGAACTTACGTTCAAAAAATTTCAAAGCCTACCATAGCGGAGATATTACTTCTGCACCAAAGGGGGCATCTGAATTCATTGATTTCGATATTCCGTCTGTGCTGAAATATGGTGCACGCTATGTAGTCATGACTTTGCTTTCTTACACAGACCAACCGTATAAAGATTTACCAGAATGCTTTACTGGTTGGATGGTTCGTCAATATCCTGGTTCAGGTGAAACATTTGAACCTTCTACTGTTCAAGATAAAGTGGATATTACTGCCGACACCCAAATCTCTATTCCAGTTATTTTAGACTTAAAGGAACGAAAATTGATTTGGACAGATTTGTCTCTTACAAGAGATCTAACTTATGATAATACCATCGAGGCTAATCAAAAAGGTATGATACTAGTTGGAAAGGCTTTAACTAATTTAGTTAAACCGAATTTATATGACTTGTTCCGATTACATATTGAAGCTAGAGGTGAACTCGTTCAAGACATCGAAGAAGCAGAAAGCATTTTTTCTTTGGATAAAGGGATTACTCCTTTCGATATTGAAAAAATAATATCTGATTTTATAGCTGACTCAAAAGGCTAACTACATTACAAACATTGATAATGCGTGGAAAATATCGATGTATAATGTCTATGTGAAACAGGACCTGATAGATGCATATCAGGTCCTGTTTTTTATTTAGTAGATACTAAATAGTCCGGTTAATCACTATTCATCTAAATACACTATACTAATAAAGTGAAATTTATTCGAAAGAAGTTCATTAGTTAATATGTATCTAATTAAGAAACAGTCATATACCAGCCCAAACATCTTTTCCATATCGCCCTTCATCTTGCACACGATCCAACCAATTTCTTGCTTCTTGTTCACTGACTTCATGAATTTCTTGATATACTTGACAAAGGGTATCTTCTACATCCGGAGCCATTTTACTTCCATCACCACATATATAAAGATGAGCTCCATTATCTAATAACGAAATTAAATTGATTCTATCTTGTTTTATTAAATGCTGTACATATGTTTTTGGATGTCCCTCTAGACGAGAAAAAGCTGTGTGTAAAGAGATTAATCCATCTCTTTCATCATTTTCTAGTTCTGTACGATAAAGATAATCTTTTTCAGGATGACGACAACCAAAATATAGATGTGCTTCTCCTAAGTTAATACCTTTTTGCTTTTGAACACGACGCGCTTGCAAGAATCCACGGAATGGTGCAATTCCAGTACCTGGCCCAACCATAATAATTGGTGTTTCTGGATCTTTAGGTAATTCAAAGTTTGATTGTGGCGTTCGAATGAAACAGATAATCTCATCTTTATTATGACGCTGAGCTAAGTAATTAGAAGCGACTCCTTCATATGTCCCTTCCCCACTCCATGCAGGCGCATTAACAACACCGACCGTAATGCTCAGACGATTCTGTGCAACGAGTGGAGAGCTTGAAATAGAATAGTAACGCGGTTTGAGCGCAGGAAGAAGTTCTAAAAAGCGTTCAAATCGGATTTCACAAGCCTCATACTTTTCAAGAAGGTCCAACATTGAAATCCGTTTCTTTAGTATTTGTTCATGGTAAACTCCTTCTTCTAATAATGCTTCCAATTCTTTTTTATGAGGAGGACATGCTGTGAATGTTACCATTTCTCGTATTTGTGCTCGAGTGGCTGCTTCTTGAACTTCAACACTATAACTAAGAAGGTCCAATAAACTAACAGGACTGTCTAAAGGTATGTGATTTATACTTCGTCCACTTGCACTCAGTATAACTTGATCCTTCCCATTTAATCCAAAACGTTTTAAAATTCGGTTGATATTTTTCTCGCTATTAACTGGCAACACTCCAAGGTGGTCTCCTTCTTTATATGTAGCGCCTTCTGGCAAGGATACCTCGATATGTCGTGTACTTCTATCACTACTGGATGATTGGAGTTCACGATTTTCTAGTATAGATGCATAAACTGCTTCATATGTTCGTGCAAGAGGAGATCCTCCAAGACGACTGACAAATTGCAAACTCAAAGTACTGCGCTCTTTTTCCATATTTTTGTTGAGCTCCAATCCAAATGCCTTCATTGCATCAGACCACATACTTTGTTTCCATTGCTCAAGCTGTTCCTCGAAATCACCACTTGCATCTGCTTCTCCGCGTTTAGAAAATCTTGTTGCTCCTTTTTGAGCCATCTGCTCATCAATGTATCTTGGAATCCGTTGATAGGTACTAGCCCAATTATGATCTCCACAACCAAAAACTGCGTATTGAACACCTTTTAGCTCATCCGGTTTTAGTTCCTCCAACCATTGCACAAACTGCCCTGCATTACTTGGTGGTTTTCCATTATAAGAAGAAGTCACAATAAGTACCGCTCCTTCTTTTGGCAAACTTCCAATTCGATCGTTAAGAGCTACCACTTCCGTTTGAACCCCTTCTAAACTAGCTGTATCCGCTAATTCTCTTGCAATACCTTCTGCTACCCCTGTATCCGAGCCATACAGAACAAGAAGTGAAAGATTATCGGCCCCAATAATAGAAGGTGTCTTCTGAACGTGCTGCTTAATTTCATCGTTTTTCAGCTTGTCCTCTGTAGGTGCAAGAGCAGTAGGATGGCTAATAGTTTGTTTTCGGGGTAGAATCCTAATCTTAAAATCACCGGGCTTTAGCGTTAATGTTTGTTTTACGTCCAGCTGATAGTTTTGATAATCAATTAATTCAAAATGTTGAAGAAGCATTCCCATTACAAGAGTGGCTTCATGAAGTGCAAATTGCATACCGATACATGCTCTCTGGCCATTTCCAAATGGCTTATAAGCATGATGAGGAACCTTATCCAGCTCTTCAAATCGTTCAGGTTGGAATTCTTCCACATTGTCTCCCCATGCATCTTTATCCCTATGTAGCTGTGGAATAAGAACAGAAATACGATCTTCTCCTTTCTTAATTGGGTATTTCCCGCCAATCACTGTATCTTCTTTTGCATAGAGACTGAATGCTGGAGCGGTAGGCCATAGACGCAGTGATTCATTTAAAATCATCCGTATATACTTCAGTTTCATAACTTGTTGGTATGTTGGAGTAGGATCTGTCAAAACACGGTCTACTTCTTCATAGGCTTTTTTCAATTTATCCGGATTCTTTAATAAAAAGTAAATTGCAAAAGATAACAATCCACTTGTTGTCTCATGCCCAGCTATTAAAAAAGTGATAATTTGGAAACGAATGTTTTCATCATCTAATTTTTCACCAGTTTCCGGATCTGACACATTTAACATACGGGAAAGTAAATCATTTTCTTCCTGATCTCCACTACTTTTACGTTCAGCAATAATATTATCTACTAAAGAAAACATAGATTGGATATCATGCTGAAATTGACGTTTCGTTCTCCACATAAGTTTGTCTTCTATATCCAGCCGCTGCAATTGGTGCATCGCCTCATCTAGAGCACGGGTCATGCTAGTAATAAAAGGATGAGGGGTCTCACGATAAAAGCTATTAAATCGGTAATTAAAACCACATAGACCAATTGTATCTAACGTAAGACGAGTCATATCCTCCGGAACATCCACGTTTTCATTCGGATTAAGCCGTGCCCATTTTTGAACGAGTTGTACAGCAATATCAACCATCATAGCATGGTAATCTTTCATTGCCCGTTGGCTAAATGTAGGCATCAAAATATTATGAGCTTTTTTCCAGTTAGGCTCGTGAGTCTCGCTTGTAAATAATCCGTCTCCAGCAAAGGCGCGAACTTTTGCTAAAGCACCCTCTATACTTTTATCGAACCGTGTTTCGTCACAGACTTCTGCTACCAGTTCATGTCCGGAAACGACAATAATGGTATCACTTAAAGTTTGAATTTGAAAAATGGGACCATACTCTTCCGCTATCTTGATAAAGGATAGGGTCGGTTTATCTTTATCGATTAATGGGAGATTACCCAGCGGTCCATATGTTTTCGGCTGAGGAATGGCAGATACTTTTTTTTCCATTTAAAACACCCTTTCAAAAAAGCATGAAATAACATATCCCATTTAATAAAGAGGAAATAGCAACTAATCGCCTGGGATAAAGATATGTAATTGATTACCTTATTTTATCTTTTCCCTAACTATTCATGATTATGATATTACGTATAAGCTTGGCAATTAGATTTATAACTTGTAGAAAAATACTAAATTAAAATGAAGCGAATAAATATAGTTGGAGCCTTTTAATGTTGGTGTTAAAAGATAATCTAAACTTGTAATGTTTATGAGAAATTGCAAACGGATCTCATCTCTTGTATTTGTTTATAAAAACGATTATTTTGATTCATTTTCTTCTAAAACACCCCAAAAATAGAGAAGTTGACGAGCTTAAGATTGTAGTATTCGAAAAATCAGTAGTTTAGTTAAACCAATACGATAAGCAAGTATACCGTGTTACTAATGAAAGAGGACCTGATATGAACATCAGGTCCTCTTTTACTATATAATTATTTCCCTGCTTCTTTTAGTTCTTTTCCAGCTTTAAATACCGGCGCCTTAGCAGCAAAAAACTTGTAGGAATCATTATCAAGCGTTTTATTTTTCTCTACCGATTTAGCTTCTCGACAGCTTCCGCACTTGTATCTACACGTTTAACGAAAAAAACTAATAGTAGTGCAACAACATTCATGCCAAGCGCTACATAAAACGAATATTGAATTCCAGATAATAAAGCCTTCTGAGTTACTATTGCCTTCGTAGTTTCTGTAAAGGTTGTTGGATCTATATGAGACATTAAACTTTCAGCTTTTGTTTTTGTTACAGAGTTCATAATCGTAACAAGAATAGCAGTACCAATCGAACCGGACACTTGTTGAGCCGTATTATTAACAGCTGTACCGTGCGGGTTTAAGCGAGTTGGCAATTGATTAAGACCATTTGTCATAAGTGGCATCATAACCATCGCCATCCCAAACATCCGCAGTGTGTAGATAAGAATAATATGTGTGTGACTAGAGTCAATTTGCAGACTTGCCAACATATAAGTTGAAACAGCTGTAATGGAAAGCCCCACTATGCCAAGAATCCGAGGACCATATTTATCAAATAGTTTACCTGTAATTGGTGACATAATCCCCATTATAACCGCACCTGGAAGCATCATCAGTCCAGAGCTCAGCGGAGAAATGCCACGGACGTTTTGTACATAAGCTGGTGTTAAAATCATACCCGAAAACATGGCCACCGCGTTGACAATTGCAATTACAGACGCAAGTGCAAACATTGGGTACTTGTAAACACGTAAATCCAATAACGGCTCATCCATTTTTAATTGACGAATAATGAAAGCAATTAGGGCAATTGCGCCTATGATTAAGGTTGTTAAGACAACTTTATTTGTCCAACCATCGGAGCTTGCAGAACTGAATCCATATAACAAACCGCCAAAACCGACAGAAGATAATAGTAATGAGAGATAATCAAGTTTTGCATTTTTGTTTTGTTTCATGACATTCTCAGATTTCCAAATCCCTAACAGTAAGCTAATGATTGCTAACGGTAAAATCATTTCAAAAAGCAAACGCCAGTCATAATACTCTACAATATAACCTGATAGTGTCGGCCCAATTGCTGGAGCTGTAATCATAACTAGTCCAAAAATCCCCATTGCTGTTCCCCTTTTTTCTCTTGGAAAGCTTACTAGCATAATATTCATTAACAAAGGTCCCATAACTGAAGAACCTGCCGCTTGAACCATCCGACCAGTAAGTAATAAACCAAAGTTAGGTGCTACAGCCGCTAAGGCAGTACCAAGAATAAAAATCACCATAGATGTAATAAATAGGCTCCTATTGGAGAAACGCGTTATTAAAAATGCTGAGGCCGGAATTAATATACCACTTACAAGCATATACCCTGTAGAAAGCCACTGGATCGTTGAATAATCTTGAATGTTTAAATCTTTCATTATTGATGGCAAGGCTACATTTAAAAGGGAGTTATTTAGAAATGAAACAAATGCCCCAATAAAAAGGATTACAAGCATTACATATGGTGGTTTTCTTTTATGTAATGTTTCACTCATATATTTAATTGCCCCTTCATTATAAATTTCATTGATTCGTTTAAATCGTTTACATATTTGCACAAGAAAATATTACCCTTGCAGTATTTTGCCAAACTCTTCGAATGGATATTCTCTTTTTAGCAATTCCACTTGCTCAACATACCATTTTAAAATCTTTTTGTTGATTAAACCTTTATAAAAATGTTTGTTAACGGAATTTAAATTAGGCTGAAATACAAAAAAGAAGCAACTGAAAATCCCCTTCTAAAATAAAGTGAAGCTTTAAATCAATGAGAATTTTACAGGCAGCGAGAAAAATCAAAAAGACTACGCACCCATTCCTTTAAATACAGGCTTGTAGATCTAGTTATGTAACCATCCATAAAAAGGAATATTACATAGGCTAAGTCTAACATTACATTTTTAAAGTGAGGAGAATAAGCGTATGGACCAATATTGGTATTTGAATTCAAAGGGAAATGGGCAACAATATACTAACCAAATTTCATTATATTCACAGCCCGAAATAACTACATCTGAGGTAATGAATGATTTGAAGCTTCCTGAGAATTGGAGTTACCGAGTCTATCCAGTTAGTTGGGATTCATCAGCCAATTATACGGGGTTCAATCCCCAACCTCCTCCCTTCTCTTGGGGGCAGCAGCCAATTAATTATGCAGAGATACTACCACAAGGTCACCCTGCTAATTGGACTCCATTACCAGGTCATGCAGGTTTTAATTTTCAAAAACCTCCCTTCCCCTGGGCGCAACCATTCAATCATACAGGGATGTTCGCACAAGGTCATCTCGCAGCTTTACTATCGCCGCCAGCTAAGGCTTTTAAATTCAATACCAATAACGGGGGGATTTTCGGAAACTCTCCAGGATGGGGTGGTCCGTGGGCCCCAATGGGATGGGGAAATAACGGAGGTAACAGTCAGCTAGGAATGCTTGGAAACTTACTTACAGCAGGAAAAGGCACCATGAGTGGAATAGGAATGATCAGTAGTCTAATCGGGATGGGGAAGTTCTTCTTTTAGTTAATTAGAACAGGAGAATGTGGCTGTAGCTTTAATCAGCCACATTTAAGGACAGTAATCTCCCACCTAACTTCCTAGCATAGCATTCGCGGAAATTTTAGGTGGATATGTATTGTTACAAGTTACTGTTTTACTTTGAGTGCTCCTTTACTTTCTTATCAAGTGCCTTACTATAAGCATCTTTGTTTTCCTGTGATAACTCATAAATTGCTTTTTTCCAATGCTCTCCGTCTACACCTGATAAAAATTCAGTACCTTTCATTGTAGCTTCTTGAATCTTCTGTTTATCTTCTTTACCAGCATCCTTAATTAACTTCGTTGCTTTTCTTACCTCTGTTACCCCTTCTTGTATGGATTTGTGAATGTCTTTGTATGTATCAGGTACTTTTATGTGTTCCATATTGTCTAAAATTTTATCTATCTCGTTTGATGTTTTTAAAACAGCTTTTGCTTTTTCTTTGTCCTTTAAGGATTCTCCTAAGTTTAGTAACAGTTCATCCTTCTTAAATTGGAACTCTACCACTTGCTCACATATGTAGTACGGATACTGTTGTTCAGAAATTACTGTTTTCGTTATTGCTTTACTAGTTTGCTCAGTCTTATGAGTAGAATCTTTATCTCCTACCTCGCATCCGACTAACAGCATAAATGGAACTGCTAACGTTACTAGTTTCTTTGCTCTCATTATGTATTCTCCTTGTAGAAAGTATTGTAAGTAATTAACATATCAAACTATAACATACATTACATTATGGTTCACTTCCATTACGCTTTTAAAATATAAAATAAGAATACACCCCATAAGCCACAAATAAGATTAATAGAATAGAAATGCCGAGTACCGTATATATAATCCATTTTAAATTTGAATTCATATCATCCTCCCGCCTCCCAACAATTCCATTATATAACAAAAAAGCATTGGATACCCAATGCTTTTTACACTTACGCAAATAAAGAAGTATTCGCATATAAAGCTGGTGAACCACCTGAATGTACGAATAAAATATTGTCTTCCTTATTAAATTTATCTTTTCTAATTAAGTCGATTAATCCCGCTACTGCCTTACCTGTATACACTGGATCAAGTAAAATACCTTCTGTTTTCGCAAGTAACTGAACTGCCTCTACCATTTCCGGCGTTGGTAACGCATAGCCTGGTCCTACATATTCATCAAAGCACGTAACAGCGTCGCGCGAGATAAAGTTTGGAATACCAACATGTGCTGAAGTTTCATCTACAAGTTTTGCTACTTTCTCTTCTTGCTCAGCTTTTCCTCTACTTACGTTAATCCCGATTACAGGAATATGGCTTTGTGTTCCAGAAAAACCAGTAACTAAACCAGCATGCATACCGCCGCTACCACTTACACAAACAACTGAACTGAAATCAATTCCTTGCTCAAATGATTGCGCCATAATTTCTTGCGCACAAGCAACGTATCCCATAGCACCCGTAGGGTTTGATCCACCAACTGGAATTACATATGGTGTATTACCTTTTTCACTTACTTCTTGTGCTACTTTATGCATTTCTTCCATAAGATCTGCTCCGTTCGGTACAACAATGACATTTTCAGCACCTAATAAGTGATATAAGAAATAGTTTCCGTTAAAGTCTCTCTTCTCTTCTGGCTCAAGCCCTTCCTCTAATACAAGGATACATTTCATTTTTTCTTTTACCGCAGCTGCCAGTGTCAGGCGGCAATGATTTGACTGAATACCACCAGCTGTAATTAACGTATCTGCACCATTTTCCTGTGCATCCGCAACTAAAAATTCTAACTTTCTCGTCTTATTGCCACCAGCTGTTAAACCAAGTAAATCATCTCGTTTAAAATAAATAGTCGGGCCACCAAGTGCTTCAGAAAAGTTGTTTAACTTTTCAATTGGTGTATATGATTCTGTATATTTTTTTCTCGGGAATTTAGCTAAATTCATTGTAACGCTCCTTTTGTACTTCTTTCACAATATATGTAACGTTACTATTATTACACGTAAAAATGGTGAAGTCATCTTTCTCGGTTAAAAATGTATTAAAATTCGGTACATGAAATTTATATCGGCGGTTTTTCAAATATATCAGCGATTTTCAATTTATATCGGCGATTTTCAAAATATATCAGCGATTCTCAATTTATATCGGCGATTTCTCAAATATATCGACTTACCGACAAAAAGTGACAAAATAAAAAGAGCCCACACATTCAAATGCAGACTCCCTCCAATCACTTATTTACCGAAAAACGAAGTAACTGTGTTAATCCCGGCTCTAAATTCATTTCACCTTTATGGCGTACGTATACGACTTTATCCCCATCAAATTTCGGAGGGTTTGCTTTACTATACGTATGCCACTCATTCGTTCCTTCTATAGAATACTCCATATATTCAGTTGCACCGACAATTATATTTCCACTATCATCTGCCGTTACATTTGGTGCCATCTGCGCAATTTTTGAATCACTAATTAATAACTTCTTTATATCCTTATCACGTTTGTAATCGTAAGCTGTCACAATTACATCGTTACCATATGCTTTCACTTGTAACCCTTGTTTAAATGAATAGCCATCTGGAGCAGTTTTCTCTCCTCCATTTGGTCCTGCTGACATCCAGCCTGTTTCAATCCCGCCCGTATTTACAACAGTGAAACCTTTTTCATCTCCACCTTTAATTTTCTTTTTACCAGCCCAGTCAGGTAAGTTTAAATCCCAATGCGTATGACTCGTGAAGAAAACAACCTGCGGATAGTCTTTTAATATATCGTACAATTTATCCACGTTTAAATAATCTTGTAAATATGGTGATTGTCTTGATCCAGATACTGTATCAGGTAAAACGTGATGAGAGAAAATAAAGATTGGTTTATTTTTATCTTTTTGACTATACTCTTCTAAATTTTGTTTTAACCAACCTAATTGCTCATCACTCATATATACTTCATCCCACATTTTTGAATCGTGGTATTTCATATATTTTTCAGTTCCTAAAAATAAAAGTGGATAGCCATCTAATTCTTTTTTATGATATACCTTTTCTTGTCCACTAAATTTCAGATAGCGGTTAAATAAAGTTTCCTCAGTTACACCATTTGGCCATGTACTTTGGGAGAGTTTCCCATCTGCTGTCCATTTACCAGCATAAAACTCATGATTCCCAACAGTAGACCATACATTTTCCGGATGCTTATTTTTATTTAACACACGCTTTACATCATCATATTGTGACTGTTGTCCAGTCGGCGTTATATCCCCATTCATAATAAGCGCTCTAGAAAGTGGCGTTACTTTATTCATATCTTTTAATACGTGATCAAAATCTCCTAAATCACCTTGAATGTCACTAATAACATTAAAAGTTGTAGCTGATTTTCGAACTTGCTCTTTCCCTTCCGCATGTGCTGAAAATGTCGGTAATAATGCCGCCATAACTGCTAACGAAGCAACTGTCTTTTTCATACAAATTCTCCCCCTAATAATAGAATGTACAAACTGACATATTCTGCTTTCTCTTAGGTGCTTGTCCAATTCATATTATAGGGGGAGATTGTAAAGATTAATGGAATAAAAAATTAAGTGTTTTTTAAGAGATTTTGTCTTTTTTCACACTCCACAATTAGCAATTCGCGCCAATATAGCTTTCTAGTCTTTTACATTACATAAATGTAAATGAATATGATGAATCTCTTAGTTTAATATGTTGTCTTTTTAATCTCTGTTATATAACCGCCACAAAATATGCTATCTTTTCAAGTTCTCTTTCTTTAATAAACGTTACTCCTCTTTTAATTAGCCTTAAAATTGTAAAGTGGCTTAATAATATGTTTAATATCAATTGTTTCTTTTGTATTCTCAATAATTTCATCCATTGGCTTATATACCATTGGCGCTTCATCTAAAGTACTTTCTGCAACAGATGTAGTCCAAACCTCTGTCATTGTATTTTGAAAATCCTCTAAGTTAAGTACTTCTTTCGCCTTCTTGCGACTCATAATACGCCCTGCTCCATGAGGGCCAGAAAAGTTCCAATCTGGATTTCCTTTACCAAATGCAATGATTGAACCATCTCTCATATTGATTGGAATGATTACTCGTTCATCTTTCTGAGCTGAAATAGCACCTTTTCTTAGAATCATATTGTCCATATCGATGTAGTTATGGATTGTAGTGAATTGATCTGTTACTTTCCAATCCATTGTAGTGACGATTTCATCAATCATTGCTTTACGATTTAACTCCGCATATTTTTGTGCAATTTTCATATCATTCATGTAATCTTTAAATCCTTGTCCTTCTAAATAAGCTAATTCTTTACGAATCACCGGTTTCTTAATTTCACGTAAAGCTTCATGTATTTCTTGTTGTCTGCCTTCTTTCGTTAAACGCTCAATAATTTCTTCTTTAATAGATTTAACGTTTATAAGTTGCTCGTAAGCAAAGTTTTGATAATACTCTGCTACTTGTTTCCCTAAATTACGCGAACCACTATGAATAACAATGTATACATTTCCTTCATCATCCTCATTCAGTTCGACAAAATGATTGCCCCCGCCAAGTGTACCAATACTTTTTTGAGCACGTTGCAATGTAAACGGGGCTCTTACACTATCAAAATCAATCATTTTTGAAAATCTATGTTCCTTATCTCGAATACGAAAACCACTTGGGACAAATTTACGTATCGTTTCGTCTAAGTAATCGAAGTTGATTTCCTCTTTTTTCTTATTAATTATAACAACCTCCATGCCACAACCAATATCGTACTTACCTCCCAGTTTCCTGAAAGTGTGGACTATATCTTCTCTACAGTCATCGAGATATGCAGTCTCTACTGTAGGCTCACCGTATTAATTATTCCTCTTCAACTCAAAATGGATGAGGAATAATTCTGTACCTTAGTCTGCTAACATGGTACAAGTCTCTGAACCATTCGATTATGTCACCATAACCACTGGCTGCTGATTGCCCTCGCCTTTTATCGTTAGGGTTCCCAGTCAATTGAGTGAGTAGTTTAAAGTCTGAGCCGATTAGTTAACCCCGACTAAATTAGGAACAATCTTATCTTGAATTGTCATTGTTGTCCCAATCGTGCAACCTGCACCCGCATGTGTATCTGGCATAATACGAATCTTGCTATCCTTTACGAATTCTTGGTTACAAAGATCAATAATTTGACCTGCTGCCGTTTCTTCTACATTCGTAGTATATACTTTCGCTTCATTGTATTTTCCTCGTAATTTCAACATCTTCTATTTCCCCTTTCCTTTAGTTTCTACAAAACATTAATTTATACATATTATACATTTACATAATATGTAATATGTATATCAATATATTTATAATTATATTTTCCACCACTACAGCTCATTTCCTTTTTTATAAAAAAAGACACAGAGATTCCTCCCCATGCCTACTAATTTCCTACCTTTTCACCGCATGCACATAATGCACTGTCTCAAAAGCTTTCAAATAATCGTTTCGTCCTTCAAAATATAATGTATTTATATCTTCTGGCGATAAATGTTCATAAATGAGTAAGCCCGCCTTCTCTAACAGTGCTTCCATTTCGGCATAAGAAAAACATGATTTCATCGGTTCTCCGCCTACCGCAGCCATTTTCACCATATTTTCAACTCGATTGGACAGTCCCTTTTCCGTAAACAAGTTTTCATCGGGATAATCGAAAACGATAGAACTTCCTGCCGGAACCACCTCAAATAAACATTCTATTAAACTAGAAAGTTCCTCTTTCGTTAAATAGTACGTTACACCTAATAGACTAAAGAACGTCTTTTTATTTTCAAATCCTTCATTCCGTAACTGCTCATAGAAAAATCCTTTCGTGAAATCCATCGAAACAAAATGAAGGTTATTTGGAACTTCAATTTCTACTTCTTTTATTCTTTCCTTCTTAAACGCCTGCGTAGAAGGATGATCCACTTCAAATATTTCTATTTTATTTTCTAATTCTCGGTGTCTAAAACTGAACGTATCTAAGCCTGCACCGAGTATGACGTATTGTTTCGCTCCTAATGTAATTTCATGTAGTAATACTCTTTCACAATATGCGGCACGTGCTAAAGGTGTTGGTGATAACTGAACTTGTGTAATCCATTTTAATATTTCTTTTGGATTGTCTTGAAACTGCTCTGCAATGTCTGTATTGAAAAAGTGAATCCCTTGAACCATGTTCGTTTCAATATTATTACGTTCTTTTTGTGAAATGAAATCTTTAGCTACATAATCATTAAAGATTTTAGGACTATCAAATTCACTATGATACGCCCTTCCGAATGCTGATACTAACGACGTTACACTTGCTTCACCTTGTTTCACGCACATACACTCTCCTTCATTTTCACAACAAAAATAGGGTTCCCCTGGCCAGGAGAACCCTATTATACACCTTATTTTTATATTGGTAAATTATAGCATAAATAAGTTTTTTTGTAAAGTTTTCAGCCTACTAACGCTCCAATAATTTGTGTAATCTCTAGCAGGAAGATTTCGATCTACACCGAATATTCCAGTTCATAACAATACAAATGGAGGGCGTCATGAAAAGATTAGTCTTCATTACAGTTGGAAAAACACACAGTGGAAAAACTACATTTGCAAGAGCATTAGAAAAAGAGTTACCCCACTCTTTCGTTATGGATCAAGATAATCAAGCTGAATTTATTAACACGCATTACGAAAAATTACAGCCGGCTAAAGGCCCTAATACATTTAAGCACGGTCTTTCAAAATTCATTGTTGATTATGCGAAAGAACATTCAAATTTACACCTTATTATTAGTAACTCCAATCGCAGTAAAAATGGAAGGTTATATTTACTAAACGAATTATTTCCACAGAATGAATATGTACGCATACTCGTTCATTTTGACATTCCAGATGATGTACTTTACGAAAGAGTGGCTCGAAGCACGCGAAGTACCAATATTTTTAGAGGTGGATATTCTAGTTTCAAAGAAGTATTTGATCGACAACAAACTGAATCACTTCACGATGATGTGGTAGATCCTATAGAAAATGAGGCTGATTATTTGTTTGTTATTCGCAATAATAAAGATATAAGCTTTACTATTGAAGAAATTGTTCATCTAGCTAAAGATTTATCCCCTACTCCAAAATAAGAGATTATAAAAATTACATAATCATAGATTATTATGCAAATACTTCCTCTAGACGGCGCAGATGGTATATAATGATGGAAGAATCTACTTCTATATGCTCATTTTTACACAAAACAGTTCATGCATATGAAAGAAAAGAGGTACAAAAATATGAAAACAAAAAAAACAATTGCTGCGTCTACACTAGCTTTAGCAATGATTGCTGGCGCGAACTCTGCTCATGCGGAAGTAAATGATGCTACTCCTCAGCAAAGTACGGGAGATCGATTAGCTGAAATTAAGCAACATAAACAAGAGTTAGATGCAAAATTGCAGCAACACAAAGAAAACGTGGATCAAACATTAAATGAACTTAACAAGGTTAAGGAAAATGTTGATACGAAGGTGAATGAACTACATGAACGTAAACAAGTTGCTGATGAAAAAATTAACGAAGTTAAACAGCATAAACAAGAACTAGATGCAAAACTGCAGCAAGACAAACAAATCGCCGAAGATAAAATCGCTGAAATTAAAGAGCATAAAAAACAAGTAGAAGATAAAGTTGCTGAAGTAAAAGAACATAAGCAAAATATCGATAACAAAGTGAATGAGATTAAAGAACATAAACAAACTGTCGATGAAAAAGTGAATGAAATAAAGCAACATAAAGAGAACATTGATCAAAAGGTTAATGAACTTAAGGAAGTTAAAAAACAAGTAGATGAAAAATTAGCTGAGTTAAAAAAAGCGAAACAAACTGCTGAGGACAAACTCGCTGAACTAAAAGAAAACAAGCCGAATACTGGTAACACGTTAGAGGAACTTAAGAAAATTAAAGGCAATTTAGACAGTCTTTCCGCTAACTTAGAACTAGCTAAACAAGATGTAAAAAACAAACTAGCTGAATTACAAAAGGCTAGAGAAGATTTACTAAATAAAATTAACGAAATTAAACAATCGAAACAAACTGTTTCAGATGATTTATCAAAGAAAAAACAAGACTTAGATATTAAAATCAACGACTTTAAGCATACTGAGAAAAAAATTGACGACAAATTAGCTGAGTTACATACAACGAAGCAAAATGTTGATAACAAGATTAATGAAGTATCACAGTCTAAACAAACGCAAGCAGATAATGGCACTAAAAACAATAACGCTAAAGAACTTCCTAACGCTGGTAGCGAGCAATCAAACAATATGGCTCTAGGAATGCTATCTGTATTAGGCGGTGTTTTATTACTTACTCGTAATAAAATTAAAACGTTATTCTCTAAATAAGTCCATAAAAAAAGGAAAACCGCACATACATGTACGGTTTTCCTTTTTTTATATTAACTGTCCATCTCGAAGCGTCAATATACGATCACATACATCAAGCATTCTTTCATCATGTGTAATCATAATTGCTGCTTTTTGGCTCTCTTTCACTTCGCGTTTCATCATTTCAACAACTTCACGTGCGCGTTTTGAGTCTAAGCTTGCCGTTGGCTCATCCGCTAATATTAAATCTGGGTTGTTCATGAACGCACGAGCGATTGCTACCCTTTGTTTTTCCCCGCCAGATAGTTGATTTGGATAATGATTCTTTCTTTCTCCTAATCCAAATGCCGCTAATAAATGATCTGCACGCTTTTCGGATTCTTGTTTACTTTCTTTTTTTAGCTTTGCAATGTAAAGTAACTGTTCTTTCACATTTAAATATGGAACAAGGTTTGCAAACTGGAAAATGAATCCAATTTTTTTCAAACGAATGTCTGTCATTTCCTTTTCTGATAACTGTGTAATATTTTGCTCACGAATGTAAATATCCCCTTTTGATGGTGATAATAATGCACCCGCGATTGATAATAACGTACTTTTCCCTGATCCAGAAGGACCGACGATTCCGATAAATTCTCCGGCTTTCACATCAAGCGATATCGGATGAAGGGCTGTTACTTCCGTATTCCCTTCTCCGTACACTTTACTTACTTTGTCTAATTTTAATAATGAAGTCATTACATCCCGCCTCCAATTGCTTCTAGCGCATCAACTTTTAATACTTGATATAACGAAATAAGTGTTCCTAAAATACTAATGACGATAAAGATTGCTGCATATTGTGCAATCATCGGTGCTGTTAATAAGAACGGCATACCTGCTGGTAAAATTTGTTCTAATCCTTGTACAAGAACAATACTAATTACCATCGCAACGACTGATAAGAATAACGCCTGTACGACTAAGCTATTTGCTAAATAAGAGTTCTTCGTACCAATTGCTTTTAATACGCCTAATTGCTGTGTTTTTTGCAGTGTAATGACGTAGAAGAATACGCCAATTAGTAATGCAGCGATAACTAGTAAGAATGCAATGATCATCGTTAATGTTCCTTGCTCTTCTTTAAATCCTGGAATACTTTGCAGTACTTCTTTTTTGTCAATTACGTGTGCATTTTTAATCTCTTTATCTGTGTTAAGTGCAATTGCACTATAATCTTTTTGGTTTGGTTGTGAAATAGCACCCCATACGTCTTCATTTACATAAACGACTGGTGTATGGCTAAACATTTGATCTTTCGTAAATCCGACGATTGTAAATTCTTTCTTTGAAACAGGATCGATAATTGTATCTCCAATATCGATTCCCTTCTCTTTAATCGATTCATCAGCAACCATCTCGTTGTTTGCTGTACCTAATTTCTCACCTTTTACAATGTTCGGTTCTAAAAATGAATCTCGTTCGCTTGAGAAAATAGCGATATCAACCTTTTTCGAACTATCTTTCTTTTCATATGTTGAAACTTTCACACGAAACGGAACGGCTTCTTTCTCGCCTACTTGATTTACTACGTTATCTACATCGTCTTTCTTAATTTGTGAACGAAGTAATTTATTTTCCGCATCATCTGCTAAAACGAACTTATTTGCCTCCATATTTTGAATCGATGAAGCATTATCATATGATAGTCCATTTGCTAATCCTGAAATAACAAGAACTAAAAATGATAATAACACCATAATCAGTCCGATTAATCCGTATCTTAATTTTGATTGTTTCAATTCACGCAGAGCTAAAAACATTTCGCTCGCTCCTTCCTCTTTCTTTCTATGCACTAATCATAAAAAAGAAATATGAACGGAATATGAACAGAAGATTACAGAGAGTAAGATTTAATTTTCAGAAAGTATTGAAAATAAATAGAATCCTTGATACAATTCAGTCAAATAATATTGACCGAGTAATTTAATTCAAGGAGTTGATCATGTTGAAGCCCGTATTAACACTAACTACTTATAGCCAACTAAAAGCATTAAGCGATCCATTACGTGCCGAAATGATGATACGTCTATGCGAACGTCCTTATACTGGACAATTACTATCTGAGAAATTCGGCATTTCAAGGGCGAAAATTCATTATCATTTAAAAGAATTAGAAAAGAATGGGCTTATAGAGATCGTTTATACAGAAGAAAAGAATGGGATTGTTCAAAAGTTTTATCAATCTGTCGCTAAAGGCTTCACCCCTGCCGCAGATCTATTACCTCATTTAGAAATATTAAGCGAATCAGGTCGCCAAATCTTTTTACAAATGATAGAAAGAACGAAAAGCCAAATTCTCGCTGCACCAGAAGAAGCTTTTACATTACAAAATGCAAGTGAAGATCCAGCTAAGTGGAATTACGTTTCATCCTGCTGGGAATTTGATGCTACGCCAGAACAATTTCAAGTGTGGGTGAAAAAGTTTTATGAATTAATGGCTGAATTAAACGAAATCACAAAAGGTGCAGATAAAGATCCGAATAGCAAACCTTATTATATTTCTACTACTGCACTTCAAATCGCTGAGAGAACAATGCAGCAATTTATTAAAAAAGAAGAAAAATCGTAATACGATTTTTTTTACCGAGACGGTCAATTTTATTTTACCGAATAAAATTATTATAAAGGAGTAGATAAAGTGGACATATTAAAAAACCGGAATTTCCTCTTATTATTTTTAGGGAGAATTTTTACAAACATAGGAGATAGCTTGTATTATGTAGCAGCAATGTGGCTCGTATACAAATTAAGTGGTAATCCTTTTTATTCTGGATTGGCTGGTTTCCTTACGTTATTACCTTCTGCATTACAATTTCTTACTGGTCCATTCGTCGATAGATGGTCAATAAAAAACACCCTCGTCATCACACAAGTTTTGCAATGCATTCTTATTTTAATCATTCCAATTACACACTACTTCGACCTACTAACAGTCCACCTACTACTCATCATCATGCCCATCTTAGCTTTTATTGAACAATTCGCCTATCCCGCACAATCGAAAGCTTTACCACTTCTACTGCATAAAACACAATTATTAAAAGGAAACTCACTCTTTTCATTTGCATATCAAGGCATTGATTTAATTTGTACGACTCTTTCTGGAATATTAGTAGCACTATTTGGCGCAATTACTTTATATGTGATCGACTCCTTTACATTCGCGATTACTGCCCTTTTGTTCTTTTCATTAAAAATGCCAAAACAAACTGAAGCAGACACAACACTTTCAACAAAGCAATATTTCTCTGATTTAAAAGAAGGCTTTTCAATCGTCTTTCGTTCATTGATGGGTGTCTTCTTAATCGGTTCCGTTGTCGCTAATTTTTCAATCGGTATGACGATGGCAATACTCCCTTCTTTCGCTGATTCTTTAGGCGGTGTGAAATTATATGGTTTCTTTTTAGCCGCTATATCCGCTGGTTGTTTAATTGGAGCACTATTCAGTTCATGGGTTGGTAAATATAATGTTGGCCGTGTCTCCATTATTAGCTTTGCAACTGGCGCTTTCTTTTGGTTTCTCTCTACGGTTGTACCGTTTCAATGGTTATCCATTTTTTTATTCGGCTTAGCTTGGATACCAATTGGTGCGACCAACATATTATTTGCAACTATTGGTCAAATTGTAATTCCAAACCAATATCTTGGACGCATCAATTCAGTCACACGGAGTATGGGCACAATTGCTATGCCGCTTGGCTCTTTAATTGGCGGATACACTGCGAATGTATATAGTAGCCAACTCATTTTCGCGCTTGCTAGTATTGGGATTTTATTCATTTCCCTCGTATGGCTACTTCATCCGAAATTACGGGCTTTGCCGAAAGCAGATGAAATTACAGCGGATACTTTTGAGCTTCAGTTTAAGGAAGAACGGGTGAAAGATACTGCTTTGTAACAGAAATGCAGTACGTGAAATTTATATCAGCGATTTTTCAAATATATCAGCGCAAATAGAATTATATCGGCGATTTTCAAAATATATCGGCGCAACTCAAATTATATCAGCGATTTTCAAAATATATCGGCGCAACTCAAATTATATCAGCGATTTTCCGATTATATCGACTTACCGACATAAAACGACAAAAAAAGAGGCCGTTCCGAAACAGCCTCTTTCTTTCCATCTATTTCGGAAGCTCCACCCGAACGGTTGTTCCTTCCCCCTTCGTACTATACACCGAAACGTTTCCATGATGCAGTTCAACAATCTTCTGCACAATCGACAACCCTAAACCGCTACCTTCTACGTTTCTCGTCCTTGCTGTATCTACTTTGTAAAAACGGTCAAAAATACGATCCATTTCTTCTTTTTCCATACCGATTCCGTTGTCTGATATAGAAATAATGACACTAGACTCTAACTCTTCGACGAAAAACTCAATCGTTCCACCATCGTTTGAAAACTTAATGCTATTCGTAAAAATGTTACTCCATACTTGATGAAGTAAGTTTTCATCACCTTTTATAGTGATATCTGGCACATCAAATTCAACGGCGATATCTTTTTCCCGCCATTTCCACTCAAGCATAAAAATGACGTCTTTAATTTGCTTCTGCAGATTGAATTCTCTTATTTGTAGAACCTTCTCTTCTTTATCTAATGACGCAAGGGTAAGTAACTGTTTACATAAACTAGACATTCGCTTACTTTCGCCCTCAATAATTTGTAAATAATGATTTCTTTCTTCCTCACTCATCTTTTCTGTTTGCAACGTTTTTGAAAAACCTTGTATGGAAGAAAGTGGCGACTGAAATTCATGTGAAACGTTCGAAACGAATTCTTGTCTCATTTCATCTAGTTCTTTAATACTCTTCGTCATCTTTTGGAAGCTTGTAGATAACGTTCCTATTTCATCTTTTCGTTTTACATCTAATTCAATTTCATATTCCCCACTCGCAATTTTTTGCGTAGCCTTCGTAAATTTACGGATTGGGCGAACGATGTAACCTGCTGCAATCGCTATAAAAATAATACTTAATAGTACGATAAACCCTAGTAATACCGCTAGAAAAATTCTCATCTCGCCGAATTGTTGTTGAACGTCAGGGCGAATGAATAAAGCGTACTGTTTATCACCGTGTTGTACTGGGACACCGACGCTATTAATTAATTCATTATCGAAAAACCCTGTAATAAAGAGGCGCGTTGGATATGTAGAAACACCATTAAACGTTTCTCCTTGCAATACTTTATGAACAGTAGCATCGCTAATAGACGTCTTACGAAACGCATTACCGATACGCTTTCCATTCTTTTGATCATCGACAATATAAATTTCATACCCTAACTTTGCAATAGAATGTAAGTACGCCTCTTGATTTTCTTCACTTTGCTTTTCATATAACGATTTAACTTCTTCAGCATACTTTAAAATCTTTTCACTGTTATACGGTTTTAACTTCACTTGATAATATACGTTCGTTAATAAAAAGCCGATAATACTACTAAGTAGCATAATGCCGACTGTCATAAATACAAATCTAGAATATAGTGATTTCATCTTATTTCAACTCCAACTTATACCCGAGGCCGCGCACTGTCGTAATTTGAAAATCATCCGTTCGTTTTGAGAAACGATCTCGCAGCCTTTTCACATGAACATCAACTGTTCGTTCATCTCCTTCAAAATCCATTCCCCATACTAATTCAATTAGCTCTTCTCTTGAAAATGTTCTTCCAGGATAACTAGCAAGTTGTGATAATAACTCAAATTCCTTTAAAGGAAGCAAAATTGTTTGACCGTTACACTTTACTTCTACACCTTTTCGATCAATTGTCGTTCCGTGCAACGTAATAATATCTGCACTCAGCATTTGATAACGTCGTAATAAAGCTTTCATACGGAAAATCACTTCAGCTGGTTCAAATGGTTTTACGATATAATCGTCCGTACCAGAAATAAATCCTTTTTCTTTATCAACTAACTGATCTTTCGCCGTTAATAAAATAACCGGTATATCATGATACTTCCGGATTTCTTCACATAACGTATAGCCATCAACGAACGGCATCATAATGTCTACGATCGCAAGATGAATATTTTCCTTCTCTAAAACGTCTTGCGCTACCTTTCCATCTTCTGCTTCAAAAACTTTAAACCCCTCTTTTTGTAAATGGTAATGCAACAACTCTCTAATATGCTTATCATCATCAGCTAATAAAATATGTATCATCTTCATTAAACCCTCTCTTGTTCATCCTTCTACATCCTTACCTTAAGAAACAATTGAATTTTTTGCAAGAAAAAGAAAAAGAATCTATTTTGAAAAAAGACTATTCAAAATAGATTCTCACGTTTTAGTATTAAAATTATTTTAATCAAAAACAATTTCTAAGCCTTCGAAATATCAACAAATCCTTCTCCGAACACATCACGAACATCGTGTATAGCGATGAACGCCGCCGGATCCGTAGTTTGAACAATCCGTTTTAGCTTCACTACTTCTTGCTTATTAATAACAACATAAAGAATATCCTTCGGCGTTTTCGTGTAATAGCCATGACCTGAATACACGGTAACCCCTCTCCCCATTAAGGTTGTCACCTTCCCGGCAATTTCATCTGGATTATCAGAAATAATCGTAATAGCCTTCTTCGGATTTAACCCTTCAATTACAAATTCCATCACTTTCGTTGCTACATATAGCATAATAATTGTTATCATCAGTTTTTCTGCACCAATGATGAAATAAGATGAAAACGCAACGATTAAATCGAAGAACAGTAGACCGTAGCTAATACTCCAGCCTAAATACTTATGCGTCATTCTTGCTAAGATCGTAGTACCTGCTGTCGTTCCACCAACGCGAATGATAAGACCAATACCACACCCGATAAATATTCCTCCGAAAATGGCATTTACAAGCATTTCATCCGAAGCAATTGTCCAGCCTTCTGTTAAATGAAGAAATAGCGAGTTAGTCACTACAGCGATAATCGTATAAATTGTTGTGATTTTATTTAAAAATTTATAACCTACTATTAACAAAATCGCATTTAAAATTAAGTTAACTAAACCTGGTGACCATTCAAATAAATAGTACGTAATAATCGTGATACCTGTTACCCCACCTTCACCAAACTCGTTCGGGATAACAAATAAATTGACACCTAACGCAAAAAGAAATGCACCAATAATAATAAAAATAATGTCTGTCGTTCTTTTTTTCATACAGTACCTCACTTCTTATGTAAATATTTATTCTGTCATAAACTCTCACCATTATATCGTGGAATATTCAAATCGAACAGTGGTTTGTTTTTATTTTAATATAAGATAAAAAATCAACATTATTTATTATGTACTGCAAATAAAATTTTGATTTCAACCGTAATTTACTCTTAAAAAGAAATGCTGAACATTGACTTGCGCAAATTTCAAATAAAAAAGTACCCATCTAATTGTCATACGCAATGAGATGGGTACTGCATGATACATTTAGTTTTTACATGTATTGTTTGGAGAAAATTGCAAATAACGACCTATACTCGCCTTATTAAGACCAAATCCATACATCATCATTATTTTCAGCGTTCGTCTTTGCTTCATGAACTTTTTCAATATGATCAACTGTGTTCCAGTTAATAGAAATACCACCCCAGCCTACATACTTCATATCAATTTTCACTTTCTCACCCGCATTAAATACTTGTCCCTTTGTTAAGAAAACATCAATAATAGCTTTCTTTCCATTTAGCGATGGATACTCAACTACAACATATTTAGTAGCACCGTCTCCCTCATCTTCCATCGTTCCTACTTTTGATACTTCTCCAATTACATAATTAGGTGAGCCATCTTCTTTCATGTGCATACCTAAATTGTTTGTTGTATTTTCAACTGCAGTTGCAACCATATATTCTGTAAAATTACGCATCATAGATCCAGTAGCTTTTACTTCATCTCCTACTTTCACATTTGAAAGTGAATCAATATACACACTAACCGGTTCCTCATATTGCTTAGATTTTACAACAATTACACCGTTATCTACTTCTACTACTCGTCCTTCTAACGTCGAGAAATTCGATTCAATAGAAGCTGCACTCGCTTTTGTTACTTCTAGTCCTGGTAAATTTGTTCCTGATAATGCTGCGATCCCTAAAGCACCTGCTAAAATTAATTTTTTCATACCCATTATGAAACATCTCCATTCATGATGATTTTATTTTTTTGATTGGTATCGACCAACCTGTAATCATTATAGTTACAGGTAGTGAAAATAACAACCGTTTTCCTCATGCAATGTTGCATACTGTAATTTTCAAATATAAATCGGTTATTCCTATATTCAACACTAAGACTGAATTCTTGAATCCCAGCAGGTAAACGGATTGATGATGAAGAAACTAATGTCATACATCATGTTTTTCAATGATACAGTTTGTATAATCGTAGTCCATTACATTATGTAGGAGCGGAGTTAACATGTTAAAAAAACCAAAGAGATTACAGCCAGGAGATACCGTGGCGACAGTAAGTCCTTCTTGGGGAGGAGCAGATAACGATATGACAGGACTCAAATAAATAAAAAACACTCCTATAAGATATGACTGTGAATTGGTACTTTTCAAATGATATGAAGATTACTTCTCTAATGATAAAGGGGGATTTACGTGTATGGACGTAACATTTACAGTAAGTAAATGGGATGAAAAACTAATTGATGATACTAGAAAAGATTTCCCTATTAATATTGCCCATGTTGAATATGATATTGATGGAGAATTAAAAGGAAAAGCTTTTGTTGAATACTTATTATATTATCTAGACTCAAATATAAATGATGGTCACTTGGCTACGGCTAAAATTTCTGGATTTTTACACTTTGAAGGAATTTATAAGGGGCAACAAGGGACATTCACAGCTATAGAGCAAGGAATATTTGATAAAGGAAATTTAGATTCCCCAGGAACAATTATTAAGGCTACCGGTAACTTAGAAAATCTGAGAGGGTCCTATAATTATCAGTTTACAGGTCAAACTAGTAAACTAATTTTAGAATTTGAACGTTAGCAAAATACCTTATAATTTAGTGGAAAGGACATTTCTTGTAATACTAGGAATGTCCTTTTTGTTGACGAGCTGATTCAACTATTTTCTAATAGTTAAGAAAAGAACAGAATATACGTTATGGGGGAATTAAAACGCTAAGCCTGAGAGGCATGGAGAACCCACTTATTCATTACTTCTCCTATTAAAGAATAATCCCCGAAAAACTTCCCTTCATAACTTCTTTTCCAACTTGATTCACACATGTAAACATCGCAATTATCTTTGTACGTTTTTTTCATCAGGTTCTAATTGTTCAATTGTTACGTCACAACGAATAGTTACTATTAATTGGTGACTTTCGATCAAATGAAAATCGCCTCTTATAGAGAGCAGTTTTACTTATATTTATTCTTATGCAAATTCTGAAGCATATTCTTCGTATGTCTTTAATGTATTAAGCAATCGAGCTGATTCAATCATGATTTCGTTCGAAGAATCAGTTACACAAATGACAATAAATCGATTATCATCTCTATCTCCAAACAATCCTTCTGATTCAAGTTCCATTAACACATTTAACGTTTCTTTCAACAGTGTATTTACTCGTATGTTAAAGTCATCTTCGACGATATTATGATATTTCTTAATAATTTTTTTCACTTCATCAAACATTCCAAAATCGTCCCATTCGCTCCACTCAACAGATCCGTATCTATAATAATTGTATAAAGGATCCGATTTATTAACTTTGATTAGTCTTTCTTCATTAGCCACTGGTCCAATGCTATTGACACAATCGTCTGTTAATATGGAGTACCCATATATTGTGTCAACACCGCACCTAGTTAAAAGTTCGTTATAATGACAACGAATTGCATTTTTCAATTCAACATAAAAACTTTTTTGAAGATGCATTTTCATCGTATTTCCTCCATTTTTTTGTAGCGACCTGCTGTTACATATTTCAATCTTAACATGAAAATCAACATTAAACGTTAACTGAGCCAAAATAAGAAAAACCGAAACTCAAATCATTTCGGTTTTTCAAAACTATAGAAGTCAATATTTACTTTAAAGAATGAACAAACAACCCACTACGCAGTTTCGGTTCAAACCACGTTGATTTCGGCGGCATGACTTCTCCGGCATCTGCGATTGCTAATAAATCTTCCATAGATGTCGGATATAATGCGAATGCTGCTTTGTATTCGCCGCTGTTCACAAGGCGTTCTAGTTCTTCTAGCCCCCGTATTCCGCCAACAAAATCAATGCGTGAATCAGAACGCGGATCATGTATTTCAAGTACTTGGCTTAATAAATGATCTTGCAGGATAGATACATCTAAACCTCTAACAAGATCATTCGCATCAAATGTTTCTTCTTTCACAGTAAGCTTATACCACTTCTCATTTACATACATTCCAAATGCTTTTGGTTCATTTGGTTTATACGGAGAAACAGGTGCTTCTTCTACATAGAAGTATTGCTTGATTTGTTTTAAAAACTGTTCTTCTGATAAACCGTTTAAATCTTTCACAACTCGGTTATAGTCCCAAATCGATAATTCATCATGAGGGAATAGAACCGATAAGAAGAAATTAAATTCCTCTTCTCCTGTGTAATTTGGATATTGTTCTCTTCTCATAAGTCCTACTTTTGCAGCTGATGCAGAACGGTGATGCCCATCTGCAATATAAAGATTAGGAATATCTTCAAATGCGTTTACTAAAGTCGTAATTACATCTTCATCTGCAATCTTCCACGCAACATGCTTAACACCGTCTTCTGCTGTAAATATATAAATTGGCGCATGCTCTTCTTTCCAGCTTCTAATTAAATGCTTTACTTCATCTTTTGTACGGTAAGTTAAAAATATCGGACCTGTATTTGCGTCACACACATCTACGTGGCGAATACGATCTAGTTCTTTTTCATGACGTGTTCTTTCATGTTTTTTAATTGTATCATCTTCATACTCATCAATAGATGTACAAACGACAAGGCCTGACTGCGTTCTTCCTTGCATCGTCAGTTCATAAATATATAGCGCTGGCTCTTCATCTTGTATGAACACTTCTTCTTGTATAAATTGCTTTAAATTGTCGCCCGCTTTTTCATACACGCGATCATCATACGGTGACAATTCAGGATCTAAATCAATTTCTGCTTTATCAACATGCAAGAAAGAATATGGATTCCCTTTTACAACTTCCCTTGCCTCTTCACTATTTAATACGTCATACGGTAAAGCTGCCACTTGTGCCGCTTTTTCCTCTACTGGACGAATGGCCCGAAACGGTCGGATTTTTGCCACATTCCTCTCTCCTTTACACAATCATTCGAACGGCTACAACACCTGTAATTTTGCTTATATTTTCTACAATATTCTCTTTTATTATATCATCAATTCCGTTATCGATATCAATCATTGTGTATGCCCAAGAATGTTTACTACGATTAATCATATCGGCAATATTAATATGATGTTCCGCTAAGCATCCTGTAATTTGCCCTACCATATTCGGGACGTTTTGATGCATAATTGTAATTCGTTTCTTTCCGATATACGGCAATTCTACGTTTGGATAATTTACTGAGTTACGAATATTTCCTGTCTCTAAATATTCACGTAATTGACGCGCCGCCATTACTGCACAATTTTCTTCCGATTCAGACGTTGATGCGCCAAGGTGAGGCGTCGCTGTTACATTTTTCATCTTTATTACATTTTCATTCGGGAAATCCGTTACGTAATGTGTAATAATATCTTCTTCTAATGCTGTTTGAAGAACCTTTTCATCTACAAGTTCTCCTCTAGAGAAATTAAATAGACGCATCCCTCTTTTCATCTTCTCTACAGCGTGTTCCCCAATGATCCCCTTCGTTTGATTCGTAAGAGGAATATGCAGTGTAATATAATCACACGTTGCAAAAATTTCATCAAGGCTAAATGCTCTTTGCACATGTGTAGAAAGACGCCAAGCTGTTTCAACTGAAATATAAGGATCATATCCGATAACATCCATGCCTAACGCTAACGCATCGTTCGCAACTAAAGCACCGATTGCACCAAGTCCGATAACACCTAGACGTTTCCCTGCAATTTCTGATCCAACAAATTGTTTTTTTCCTGATTCAACAAGCTGTGGTACTTCTTCACCCTCTAAGTTTTTCGTCCAACTTACACCATTAATAATGTTGCGTGAAGACATAATAAGACTGGCAATAATGAGTTCCTTTACTGCATTAGCATTTGCCCCCGGCGTGTTAAATACTACAATTCCTTTTTCTGTACATCGCTCGACAGGAATATTATTTACACCAGCGCCAGCTCTTGCAATCGCCTTTAAGTCTTTTGAAAACTCTTCTTGATGTAAAGAGTAGCTACGAAGCAAAATTCCATCTGGATGATTGATTCTATCTCCTACTTCATAACGTTCTTCAGTAAAAACTTGCAAGCCTTTTTCTGCAATTTGATTTAACGTTTGAACACGAAACATATCCCCATCTCCCTATCTATTCTCAAGCTCAAATTCCTTCATATAATCTACTAATCGTTTTACGCCGTGTGCTGGCATCGCATTGTAAATACTGGCACGCATACCGCCAACTGAGCGATGTCCTTTTAACGTAACAAGGCCGCGTTCCTTCGCTTTTTGTAAAAACTCATTGTTAAGTTCTTCTGACGGTGTTGTAAATGGAATGTTCATAAGTGATCGATACGCAGGATCAACTGGTGAAGTAAACAATTTAGATTCATCTAAAAAATGATAAATAAGTGAAGATTTCATTCTATTTTGTTCTTCAATCGCAGATACTCCGCCTTGCTCTTTCAACCACTCTAGTACAAGTTTTGTTACGTAAATACTAAAGGATGGCGGTGTATTATATAAGGAGTTATTTTTACTGTAAGTTTCATAATTTAACATTGTCGGACAAGAGCAATCTGCTCCCCCAATTAAATCTCTTTTTATAATAGCAATCGTTAAGCCCGCAGGTCCTAAATTCTTTTGCGCCCCCGCGTATATAAGACCAAACTTCGAAACATCATATTGTTCTGACAAAATATTTGAAGACATATCCGCAACGAGCGGCACTCTTTCTATATGTGGAATATCCACATATTTTGTCCCCTCAATTGTATTATTCGTTGTAATATGTACATAATCTAGTTTTTCATCGCTTAGTAAACCGTCCAGTTTAGGAATCGTAGTAAACTTCTCTTGCTCGGAAGAAGCAATTACTTGTACTTCCCCAACTTTTTCGGCTTCTTGCAGTGCCTTTTTAGACCATGAGCCAGTTAGTACGTATCCAGCTTTTTTATACGTATTCATTAAGTTCAGTGGTATCATAGAAAATTGTAATGACGCACCGCCTTGTAAAAATAAAACTTCATACTCATCAGGGATGCTCATTAATTCACGAAGTAAGTTACTCGCTTCCTCTATAATACTTTGAAAATAAGAAGATCGATGACTCATTTCCATAATAGACATGCCTGTCCCGTTATAATTTACAAGCTCCTTTTGCACTTTCTCTAAAACTGGCAAAGGGAGTATTGATGGTCCTGCTGAAAAATTATAGACTCTCTCCATTACCCTCATAACCTCCCTATTTCTCATTTTTATTAATTTTTAAACTTTCTGAATTATAACCCAAAATATAATACGTGGTCAATTTGTTTTCTATTATTACGGCGCAAGACGCAATGGAATCGCTTGCATGTGCAAACTATTTTTATAAACATACAAAAAAGTGTTAAGTACATAATCGTACTTAACACTCTAGTAATAAAGTATAATTGCTAATTATCCGTGAAGAACCGATCAAAAATTTGATAAATAGCAGAAAGACC
The DNA here is from genome assembly GCF_003458115.1 of Bacillus sp. ISO11. NCBI lineage: Bacteria > Bacillati > Bacillota > Bacilli > Caryophanales > Bacillaceae > Bacillus > Bacillus sp. ISO11. Next base: position 118,476 of record NZ_QXCO01000003.1, read on the forward strand.
AATGAGCCAATAAATAGTGTCCACAAGCGCCGGCATAGAACCAAACCATTTCTCAACTACATTGTAATCTAACGCTACAAACAACCAATTCAAACCGCCGAGAATCACCAAAATTACTGTAAGGTAAGACAAAAATTTCATTATGATTGCCCCCTAGGTGATAAGATGGTGAAAGGCCTTTCACTAGAAATATATGTAGTAAACTTCAAAACTTACCTATTTTGTAAAAATTATTTTCGGTACCAGCCGTTAATAACTGCCTCCGCTTCTTTACTATGTATTTGATACGGATGTGTACTATCATTAGAGCCAATAAACCAAATTGAAAAACCTTTAAAATATGGTTTCGGTTCTAATACATCGCGGTAAGCACGCCATCCATTTAATTGTACATCTTTCGAAAACACATTAGAAACATCTGGATTCCACGGATTTTGCAGTCCAAGTTCACGCGCTGGAACGTTAAATCCACCAAAATAAACTGGCTTTCCTGTTGCATTATGTAATTGTTCCAATTGCTGAACAACATTTTGCCCACGATTATATACTGTTGTCGCAAATAAACTTTGCTTCACTTCTTCATATGTTGGATTTCTTTTTCCTGAAACTTCAAACCAACTGTCTATGCTAACAATATCCACCTTTTTTAAATACGGGCGATTGATTTTCTCTTTAAACTTCGCTTCATAAGAAGGGTCCCAGCTTGCTGTTAACCACCAGTTCATTTGATACAAAACATTTCCTTTATACTGATTACGAACAAAATCAATTGTATCGCTCCAGTATCCTTCTGCATACTCCATATTCACGAAATTAGAAGCAATCTTTAGTCCATACACATTGTATTTACTTGTAATGGAGTTAAAAATATCTTGCAGAATAACCGTCTTCCAATTCCAGAAGAAATCATTAATGTTACTTGGGTTCCATTCTGTCTCTCCAACATTCCCCTGCTGAATATATGGGAACGGTTCCACTATAACTTGAATATTACGCTTTAATAATTCTTGAATTAAAATAATAGCTTGTTGCTTTTGCGCTTGATTAATTACCATGTTAGTAGAAGTCACATTTGGGATATCTACTTGAATCGGTACATTTACTGTATTTAAATTTAAGCGCTCCACATCCGCTAATACTTTCGCTACATTTCCAACTTCCCATACTGTTACGTTTCCTGATTTGATTTTTCCAGATTGAACAGTATTTACATCTGCCTGTACATTTCCTTGAAAACAAAAAGAAAACAACATAATAAACACTCCTAAAAAACTTATTAAACTCTTATTTTTCTTCACAACTTTCCCCCTATAATTTTTGGCTTTCTTGATTATTTTATACAACGTTTCACATTTATTCCAGAAAAAAAATGAAGTGCCGTTCAACTATATTCATATAAATCTTCTAAAAATAGTAGGAAAAATAAAAAAGGAGCAGATTTCCGCTCCTTTTTATCCTTTTACGATTGAAATTATTGAATCCCTTCTGGTAACTTAATTGAATCAAACTTTTCATATGAATCAATCTTTATACTCACAACTGCATCCAATTTTTCCTTATCTGTACTAGCTTTTTTATCTGAGTTACTTTCACTCACTTTTATAGTTGTTCGCATCTCTTCAAATTTATAATCTTTTGTTATTATATATTCAATGTTAAACGCATCCATATTAAATCCTTCCGTTAATTTTTTCATATCTCCATTAATTTTTTGTAACGTATCTACCGCTTCTTTTCCCTTTAATTCAAGTGTAAGTTTATATGTGTCTCCATCTTTCTTTGCCTTCATTTTCTTTGCCAAAGCTTCTGGTAAATCTAACTCATTAAGTAAATTTTTACTGACCATTACATCATTTACATTAAATTGATCATTAGGTATCGTAACTAACTCTCCTGTATCAGGGTTTTTCACTTGAGCAGCGACCTTTCCATCTACTTCATACGTTACAATATCTGTACCACTTATTTTCATTTCAGCTCTAGAATTCTTCAGTTTCGGCTCCATTTGTATTTTCATTTTAATTTCTTCTGATTGGCCGCTCCCCTTCATTGACATAAGAGATGTCAATGTAAGATATTCCTCTTGTTTTAATCCGTCAGCTGCTTTTTTAAAAATATCTTTCGCTACTAACTCTTTTTCTTTTTTTACAGATACTGTTTTAGGTCCACTTGTTTTTTCACTGCTACAACCAGTTGTTAAACCTACTATTAGCGCCAAACTAGATATTACAACCATTTTCTTCATACTGATTCTCCCCATTTCCCACTTAAAAATATTTTCATCCCATGTATAGTAAATCAACTGAAATAAATATATATACAATAATTATTTAACCTCTAAACGAAACCAGTTATTCAATCCGTATACTAATGTAACTAAAGCTCCTATCACACCAAAAACAACAATATTTATACCAATTGACGAACCAAATAAAACAGCCATCATTGACACCATCAGTAATAGCATAGCAATACTATTTATCTTAATTTCTACTACATCGCCATCCTTTACTTTCTTTTCTTTACTTCCAAAAAAGAATTGTTTTACTTTAATATTCGCTTCATCTAATTCAAAAGGAAGCGTATATTCTTCGTTATTCTCAAGTTTCATTACTACTTCGTTATCTACCTTTACAGCAACTCTTGCTGCTCCTCCCATTACCCCTGTTGCTCTTATTACTTTAATACTCATGCTAAATCTCCTCTCCCCCTATGGCTTCTCCATGTCATTCATTTTTGTAATTCTTCTCTTATGAAATCCTTGAATATAAAACAAAAAATGTATTTGTATGACACCGAAATCTTTTACGCTATACACCCATTTCTCGTTAAACAAAATATTCCAACAGAAATTATAACAAGTTCCTGCAAATTTTTTTGTCAAATTTTGTCGCGTTTACAAAAAAAGAGACTCTTACATATAGTAAAAGTCTTTTCTATCATTACCGTGGCTGTAACGTTAACATTTTCCCTTCTATTCCCGCTGTATTCAGTGTAGTCGTATGATAAATCATCTATTTGATCATGATACCAATCCCTTCTAAAAGGATAAAAATCCTCTTCCCCCTAATTCGCTTCTATTATGAAAGAACCTTTTGAAACATTGAAAAACCCCCTTCATTTTCCTACCAATGAAGGGGGTTTTTCTTATCGTTCGCTACGCCAACTTTCATTATGCCCAAGATTTGAATCTGTCGCTACTTGCACATCATATAACATTTCACTAAAGAAGCGTTTATCTACTTCTTTTGGTACAATGCGTCTTTCATCATCAATCTCATCGTATTCATATGAACCACGATTCACTGTACCTGCTTTATAAAATTGAATGTCAAATACACATACATCTTCTTCATCTTCATAACCAATCGGCGCTCCGCTAAATGACAATTGCACGCCTAATCCGGTACGAGTATCTTCTTTGTAAAATGTATAATACACACCGCCATCTTGAACAGACCCACGGATCCATCCAAGCTTCGTCATCTTACCGAATAACGAACGACCATTTAGTAAAATACCGCCAAATCTCTCAATAGCACTCTCATCATTCTCTTCTACTACAAACACTGGACGCTCAATTTGTAGGAACGGCTGAACAATTCCCGCACTTTCTAATTGCTCTTTCCATAATTCCTTCTCCGCCCCAGACAATTCTAACGGATGAACGAAACCAATAACAGTGCCAGATGAAAGTTCATAACTCTTCCCGTCAATTGTACAGAACACGCCACCTTCTGCATAACGGAATGCCTTCAGCAACTTCCCTTCCTTATACTCACCCCAAATGAGTGAAATAGAAAATTGCTTCATAATTGGATTATCCATAAATACAGACTTCCATGCATTATGTGACCAATAACGCTTTAATGAAAGTGCCGTTTCCAATCGTTGTTTTTGCATGGAAAGAGTATTTCGGAGTTCCTTCTTTAAAGAGGCTAATTCTTTTTTAGCCTCTTCAGCCTTTTCTACATCATCTTTTGCATTCGGCTTTGGAAGTGACTTCATACGTTTTCCTTCTTCTGTCTCTAATTCAATTTTTGACTCTGTAGTTAAAATGGCAGTAAAACTTCGATTCCCGAAATCAATTATTTTTTCACCATGTATAGTAAAGCCGAGGTCCGGCACCAATTGATCTTCCAGCTCTTCCTCTGTTATACCACGTGTTTTCGCAGCAAGACTTAGCGCTTCTTTTGCTGCATTACGTACTTGCTTATGTTTATATTTAAATGCTATTGCATGAATAGACATAAGTGCAAGCTTAGATGAAGACAAACCTAAAGCACGAACGGCATCCGCTGCTATCTTTCCTCTCATTTGAAGCACCCATTCATCAATTTGCTTTATAAGTATGTCGACCATTTTGTCGTCACTATACATTCCGTATAGCGAAAGAATTCCACGTTTCTTCACATCTGCGTCTTGAGAAATCCATATTTGATATATTGTTTGCACATATTCTTTTAAGTCCTCTTCATTTAAAGCTCTACCAATTACTTCTGCTGTTTCTTTCTTCTCAATAACAGCATCTGAAATATACTGTTGTAAATAGGCTAACGGAATTGCAGCATCAGCAATTTCATCAGAGTCACGTAAACGGATTTGTGGCTCATCCCCAATCAATTGCAGAAGTGAATTTCTTGTTTGTTCAGTTAAAATACGTGCACATAGTTCTTCTATCTTTTCTTCCTCCGTTTGAAATAAAAACGAGAATTTTCCTGCGAAAGATTCATTTTTACTTTCTTGCAAAGCTTCCTGTACAAGTTTCGTATATTTTTCAAGCTTATACTCTATAAGTATTTTCATCACATTTTCACGAACAATTTTCTTTTTATTATGAAGTTCAACTGCTACATCTGCTGCAGCTTCTACATCTTTTGAAAGCAGTTTAACTACAGACTCACGCATTTTTTTAGATGAATCTCCTAAGCTTTTAATTAAAATTGGACGCATTTTAATCATGTTATCCTTTGCTAACTCTTCTAAAATATATGCTTTGGCCACAGCAGAATACTCATTAAATCGTTCAATGATGTACGCTTGTTCTTTTACAATTACACAAACAAGCGCTTCCTTCGCCTTATTTCGCTCTTCACTGTAGCATGCAGCTTCTTCAACTGCATAAGCGATAAGCTTTTCCTTACTTAATCCATACGAAAGCAGATCTTCTAATACTTGTTTCGGTTCTACTCCTCTGACAGAACATTCGTAAAGAAGTTCGTATAAATTAACACTATCTTCATCTCCAAACTGTAGTGTAAGTACAGCTTCCCTCTTCGCTATATCATCTATATCCCAAAGAAGCGCAACCTCTAACACCGGCATACCCCAATACATACTTCTATATTTCGGATTTTTAAGTATTTGCTCCATATCCTCAAGTGACAATTTCCCTAGTAAATAATCACGATATGTATCCCGCACTGTAGACAATTTTATTTGCAAAGCAGCAACAAAAAATTCTTCTCGCATTTTCCCTATATTTAGCTCATATCCTTTTTCAGCTAACGTGCGTGCGATGATGAGATAATTCATTTTACTTACATATTGCAAAGTACGTTGAATAAATTCAGGATCTTCCTCCAACATAAAGCATAGCAATTCATATTCATACGTCTTACAAAAATCCTCACTATTTAAATCATGTTGCCTTAGACGATGCGCAAAAAATCTTTCCTTAGAAATCCAAAACTGTGTACAAAAACTTTGAATTTCTTCATATGTTTCTCTATTTACACTACCAGTTTTTTTGTAGTTTTGAGACTGACCGAGAGTGTGACACATATAACGTGTTGCATAGTTTATAAAACCCCAAACATTTTTCTTCGCCAATATTTCAATATATCGCCTCGCAACATTCGAATATTTATGAACACAAAATAATAGCCGCCAAATATGTTCCGGTAAATTCCCACCTATAAATACTTCACTATCATCTTTACCTTTTAAATACCGTTTAACTGCTTCAACCTTTTCCTTTTCCCCTAGCAGTTTCAATATAAATTCTGTATGTTCTTCTAACCTCTCATTCAATAAAGAACTATATGTACGAAACTTTTCATAATCTACATCAAACATTACAAGAAGTAATGTTACTTGCTGGTTAGTTGGTAAAGTATGTAATTCTCCCTCTATATAGTTCGGATTCTCTCTTGTTAACTCTCTAAGAAAAACATCTGCTTCATTCACATAACTTGAAATACTGGATAAATATTTACATGCGATTGCTACAAGTTTGTCCAAAGGAAGTGCACTTTTTTCTAAATAAATCTTCATTTTAGAAAAACTGACATGCGCAAAACGGACTACAAGAACATTTAATAATTGCTCCTCGAGTATATGGTAAAATAATCGAAAAAAATCCGGATTTTGTTTATGCACTTTCCTAAAATCGTTTATAAATCGCTCCGCAAAATCGCTTCTTTTTTGATCACGAATTGTCGTTAGTTGAATATCTTTTAAAATCTCTTCTTCTTTTGTCTGTAAATATCGTTGTGATAATTGTTTCTGTTCTTCTGTCATATTAATATATTGAAACAACTCAGATGTACTAGTAGTCAAACTTTGTACCCCCCGCATCTTTTTATCTATTATAAAAATACCCTTATTTAATGGTAGTATAGCATAAATCTCACAAAAACGAACATACATTCTATGTTAAGTTAATGTAAATTAAAATACACTACTCAAAATACATTTCCTTCTCTCTAAACTTCCCATTACGCACTTCTCCCCACTAAAATCCTTTAATTTTTCACTACACCAATTCCTCAAAATCCCCCTCACATAAGCTAACGTTTTCTTATTATTTTCAAACGCAATTTTAAGTACCTCTAACACTTTCTCTCCAGAAAGTCTTTGTATCCAATTCTTCAATTCCTTCACAATATATGGGGATAAACTACTAATATTTTGTTCATAAAACTTATAAACTTCACTATTTGGAACGTCCTCTTCTATGGTTTCCACCTCTATCTCTTCCGCTTCTTCTTTCTCTTCAATAACTACTTGTGAACTACTATTATCCTCTTCTTTTGGCATACCAAAATGCTGCAATAATAATGGAATCTTGTATTCTTCTTCAAGGCATTTACGTAAAAATATATGTATGAACTCATTACTTTTTATAGTCTTTAACTCACGTAATACGCACTTCTCCACATTCGTATTTGAAATAGGGTTATAGTGTAACCAATTTATTATGAATACCTCTTTCGTTTCCGTATCATATAAAATCTTTCCATACTCAACAAACCTGTTTAGCAACTTCTCAACAGTCTCCATACTATAACCTGTTTCAAGCTCTGCCACACGCTTCGGTAATATGTAAATACCACATTGCTTTGTTTTCGTACCAGTTAACAAATATATGTAAAAATAACGCTCCTCTGGCGTTAAATCTAATATGAATTCATCTTGCCAAAAGTTCACCTGCACATTACGGTATACCGCCATATGTTTCCCTCCACTCTTTGCTAGTAAATAGGAAAATTTTAATCCTTCATTATAAAGATAGGCATACGGGAATGGTTTTGGCATTCGAATTACAATTTTTTTACTACTACAACGCCGGTTTCATTTTTTCGCGCTTGTTTTGTTCTTGTTTTTGTTTTTGTTTTTTCTTAGTGATTTATTACTTGGTAGGGGCTTATAAGGGGCTTGGAAGGGCATTCTACATTACAATCTATGAAATACAATTTGTTCTTCCTACTAAATAGGAGCTATTCCAAATTATTATTTTGGATAGCTCCTTTCAAATTCTTCTTATTTTTTACTTCTACCAATGTCAGCTTCTACATACCATTTATTCTGCTATTTGCGGGCAGTAAAACTCTCATTTCAAAATTCGGTGAATAAACTGCTCGATTGCAGTGCGAGTGGCCCTCACTGATTAAAGTTTCCTTTTATTTTTGCATTGAATCTAACATCTTCACAATAAAGGCAGCTGCCTGACCACGAGTTGCTGTACCTCGGGGATCAAACTCATTATTTCCAATACCATTAACTACCTTTAGACTGTATAATCGTTGAACCGATTCTTTGTATGTTATTAAATGCTTATCTGTAAATGGTAATGCTACTAACTCACCTGTAATTCCTTTATATCGTAATGCTTTGTCAATCATAATAGATACTTCTTCACGAGTAATTGGTGAGTTAGGATCAAAAATCCCTCCACCACGACCATTAATAATTCCTACACTTGCACAACGTTTAATACCGTCATGAAGTGATGGATGTGCCTCATTAATATCTACAAATGACTTATTTCCCTCTGGTAGTTTAAGAGCATTCGAGATTAATTTCGCAAACTCCGCTCTCGTTACATTTCGATATGGCGCAAATACACCATTACCTTCGCCTTGCATAATACCTAGACTGTTTAATTTACGAATATGCTCTTCAAACCAGCCACCTGTAATATCATCTTTTGGTTTTTGTACTTCTTCCTTAGGCTTTTGTACTTCTTCCTTTGGTACATTGTAGTTAATTTTAATCCAGCTTGGGTCATAGAAAATCCATTCTCCATTACCTACTTTATACCAACCATTTTTAACCGCTAATACTTTGTAACGATCTCCGGTTGAAGCTTTACGTACAACACGATGTTCAATACCCGCATCACTACGTACATTGATGCCACTACCATTTACCACTAGTTCCATGCTAGGTTCAGCTGGATTATTTTCATTTGGATTAAATGAGTCATTTTTATCTTGTAAAGGCGTATCAATCTGCGCATTTATATTTGCATACCACTGAATTCCTTGTACGAAACCAGCCCAATTACCACGTGAAATTAAAATGTCAGGACATTTTTTCCCGCTCCATTGTTGATGCTTGTAAATATGATCTGCACCAATTCCTTCTTTGTTCATTAAATAACCTGCAAGTCGTTTTGCATTTTCTAAAGCTTTATTGTAATCACCATCTTGGTTAACCGCGATCTCGATACCGATAGACTCCCTGTTTCCTGATCCATCTCCATCTCCTGCATGCCAACCATTTTCGTTTGTTGGTAAGTGTTGATAAATTTGTTTATCGTCTACAGTAAAATGCCATGAAGCTGTTCGGAAAGTGCCTTCAGTTGCTTGCTTGTATAAATATTTCGCATGATTTTCAGCATTAGCACCAGCGGCTGTATTTGCGGTCTCATGAATTGTAATGTAACGTGCTTTCATCGGATTTGCAGGACGAATATCAGGATTTCCTGCTGGAACAATCCACTCCACAAATGGAACTCCTGCAAGTGTTCCATATTTCTTCGTACTCTGTGCACTATATTGAATACCTCTTGGCTTTGCAACAGGTTTCATTTGACGATCAGATCCATCATTTCGACCATCTACAGATTCAAATGCCTTTTCAATGTTTGAAATAGCTTCCTTTTCTGCTACTTGTCCCTTCTTAGCATTTTGCATTTTGTTTAATTCTTCTGTTTCATCATGTTTATGCTTATATTCTTCTAAAAGCATTTTTTCATTTTCAGATACTTCTGCTTCGTTAATTTGTACATGATTAGGAACTTCCAACTTGAAATTAGAATAATTTAATCCGCTCGTTCCGTGTTCTCCTTGGGCAATATTAAGTTGATCAGTTTGAGAGTTGTTTATCTCTTCTGCTGATGCTGATAAAGGTACGCTCCCTAAAATCACTAGACTTGTTGATAGTGCGATTACTTGTTGTTTGATTGTCTTATTCATTATTATAATAAATACATACACACTCCCACCGTGTATGTATCTCAACCTCCCTTTATTGTCACATTAATTTTTAAAAATATGAATCTACTATGTACTTCTATTATATTTTCTTTTTATTTATATATTTTAATTATTTTATACCCATTAAGAAAATATTTATATGTCATCCCTACAGATGAATTTCATCTAATATACTTTTTATAAAATTCGTCAACAAACATTATTTTACAACTAATTACAAATACCGTCAAAATAATCAATTTAAACTTAGACAAATAACTGGCATACAATTTCATAATAAGAGATCCTATACTATCGAAATACATCTATTACAAATTCCCTTTAACGTTTTCAACAATCTCATTTATCGTATTCCGATCAAACTTATCACTAATTTCATATGACTCACGATCTCCTACGAATTGCACGCCTACGATATCATTGCGATCCTTACCGTATTGCACTTCAATAATAGATCCACGCTCTATTTGTTTCCAAATGAGACCTGCTTCATCTTTATTATCTAAAATAATGCAGTCTTCAATATTTTCGTCAATCCCAATTAACTTATTATCATCCATATATCCAATCTCGTATTGTTGCCGTTCTTTCGCTTTGCCACTTACTAATATACCTTTGCTACCATATGAGTAATCCATATAGTCCTTTTTCTCCGTTTGTACCGCTTTCGGCTTTTGTGCTTCAGTTTTTTCAGCAGCCCCACAACCTGTAATAAGACTGATTGGGATAACCACTATTAATACTAATCTAGTAAATTTTTTTATCATTTGTAACCAACCTCATATATTTAATGCAAAACTCCATTTATTACTCTATTAAAGAATAACATGATACTAAGTAAACAGAACGAAAGATAACATATTATTTACATACTCGCACTTTAATGAAGGACCAGGCCATTTAAACCTAGTCCTACATAACTTTAACTTTGCTTCACATACTTAATTGTATTAAATGACGTCTCATTAAATAATTGCAAGTTTTCCCCATCATAATCTTGAACTTTATATGCTATTTTCTTTTTTTGAATTGTATCTTCTACACCGTCTACTAAACGTTTATTGAGATGTAAATAGATTGTAAAAGCTTCCTTATCATATTCCCAAGTTCCTTCAATATAATTCTTTTTATTTGGATACTCACCTTTACCATATGTTTCAAATGTCTTATCACCTTTTAAAATGAGTGACATATTGAAACCGTCTGTTCCTTGGAATCCCCAATTACCGATTAATTCCGTACCATCTTTCACATTCTTCATAACATTATCTGTATTAATTCCAGCTTTCTTATCTAACTCTTTCAAATCTTTAATTGATACTGTACCATCACCGATTTTAATATCCCCTTCAAGATCTTTGAATGCCTTAAGCCAGTAAATATCTCCTTCTTTCACTAGCTTTTCAGATTTCTCTATTAACTCTTTATCAGTCTTATCACCTTTTTCTCTTTTTTCTTTTCTGGTGAATACTTCATTTATTAAAGAAAAAGACTCTCTAAAATAACTAATTGCTTTTTCAAAATCTTTTTGTTGGTTTACATACTCTGTAGGGGGATCTATTGACTCAAATTTATCTAACACTTTATTTAATTCTTTCACACTATCTACTATATCTGATTTCTTTTTCTTACCGTCAAAAACCTCTCTTGTAATATTGTTATGCTCCGCAAACAACTTATCAAACTCTACTCCTAATTTATACACTTTATTAGGATAGTCTTCCTTTGAAACTTTTTCTTTCTTACTATTAGACTTCGATTCTTTTACTTTAGACTCTTCCGTTTTCTCCTGTTTAGAAGTGTTCGTTTTCTCAGAAACTCCACAACCAAATAACAACATGACCGGAACTGCTACCCCTAGTAGTTTCTTTGCATTCATGACTGATTTCTCCTTCTACTTGAATAGATTACTCTTGCTATACCCATCCTCTTTTTTTATCTTGTAATTAAAGTTACAATCGCAATAACTCCTAGAATCGGTCCCCAATATTCCATTTTTATAAAAAATAATGAGTGCTTTTTGTTAAACATAACTTTTTCACCAGTTTCGGCATCTATATAAACTTTCCCATCTGGCTTATTAATATATTTACCTAAATACCAAGACATAACCCCTGATATAATAAACATTACCGCCATTGGCCAACTATGGTCTTGAAAATATGTAGCGTCCCCCGTTATAGATCCAAAGATAGCCTTACCCAAAAGAGTATTAATAATTACAATAATTGCGACTAAAAAACCCCAACCAGACCAAATAATCATCTATTTCTCCTCCTAAAGCGTACAACTTTGTACTTTATGTTAATTTGAACTGCAAACGAAAATGTTTAAAAAACCGAATATTCAGACGTTAATAATTATATTTAGCTTACATTCGATTCTAACTTTAATGTCCTAAATGCAAATGAACCAGATATAATTTGTAAAATTGTCGGAATAAGTAAAAAGAATAATGACATAAATAACATAACTATAGGAATCACAATCATACAAACTCCATAAACTTTATTATTAACCTTGTTTACTAAACACGATAAAATGAACAATCCTATTTGAACCGTTAAAATAATAGAGTAATAAGCTAAAAGTTCGTAATCAACACCTTCCATAATATTAAACGCTACAACTATTAATATTATGGAAATAATAATTCCCAAAATGCCACCAATTAAACCTAATACGAATTCAGGTGTTCTTTTCAATTCAATCCCCCTTTTATGAACCACTAACAACTTGTATATTTTTCCCATTCACCATCATACCAAATATTCATTGGAAAAACTATACAAATGTATTTTTTATTCTACTATACTTTGCTTCTAACTATAGATAGCTTGTAGCAGTCACAAAATCAAAAGCTTCAAAATTACTAACTGGTTTTGATACCTTTAGAAAGTAGACATACCTCTTGAATACAATTAGTATTAACATATGAAATACGAAAAGCTTAAAAAGGCTTTCACATGAAGAAAGGAAGTTGCACAACTATGGATCTTAAAACAGTTATGCAAGAACTTGAAGCTCTAGGTAAGGAACGAACGAAAAAAATATACATATCTAACGGTGCGCATGAGCCAGTATTCGGAGTAGCTACAGGTGCTATGAAACCAATCGCTAAAAAAATAAAATTAAATCAAGAGTTAGCTGAAGAGCTTTATGCCACAGGTAACTACGATGCTATGTACTTTGCAGGTATTATTGCCGATCCAAAAGCTATGAGTGAGTCTGATTTTGATCGCTGGATAGACGGGGCATATTTTTATATGCTATCTGATTATGTAGTGGCAGTAACTTTATCGGAGTCAAATATTGCACAAGATGTTGCTGATAAATGGATTGCAAGTGGGGACGAGCTTAAAATGTCTGCCGGATGGAGTTGCTACTGTTGGCTTTTAGGAAATCGCAAAGACAATGAGTTTTCCGAAAGTAAAATTTCCGATATGCTTGAAATGGTGAAAGATACAATTCATCATTCTCCAGAACGAACAAAATCCGCTATGAATAATTTCCTAAACACTGTGGCAATATCATATGTACCACTACATGAAAAAGCAGTCGAGACTGCAAAAGAAGTTGGTATAGTTGAAGTCAAACGTGATAATAAAAAAAGCAGTTTGTTAAATGCTTCTGAAAGTATTCAGAAAGAACTAGATAGAGGAAGACTTGGTTTTAAGCGTAAGTATGTAAGATGTTAAAAGTATGAAGGTGTCAATCTAGGAGAGATTGACACCTTTTTTGTGGACATTACTAGACTAACGGAGCTGCAAGTTAAAGGGAACCAATCATTCATCTCCCACTATACATCTCAAACTTCTTCTTTCAATTTATATACCCTATCTCTTTTCTCATCATCTTTGATAAAAATAAGTTTTCCTTCTGTAACAAAACCTTCTAATAGTAAACATACTTGTCCATATGCTTTAGGCTTATTCGTAGTGAATCTTTCATCGGGTATTTTACCAGATCGTATTAATCGTTCACATAGCTCAAGCGCACTTATTTCTTCAGAATCAATTAATTCTAAAATATCTTTTTGTAATGGTGATAAAGGGGCTGGTACCTTACATACCTCAGCTACCTCCACCTTTTCTTTTTCTTCTTCAAATAAATCTTCAAATGAAATTTGATTCATTACATCTGTTCCTTTCTAACGATTGATTTGTATAATATGAACTGAATCCTATAGCGTATTTATTATTATGTATTACTTACCTTTTTTCATAAATCTCAAACTCATGTACATCGTTTCATATAGTATGTTTTGATTATACCAAATATACGTTCTGTTTTCTATTGTAGAATTTTCATAACAGAAATGAAAGTAATAGTAAACATTTCTCTTCTCGTTAGTTATATAGAAAACTATGTAAAAAGTTTACATAATAAAATTATAGTGATCTGTTAAATTTCTATGCAAAAAAGAAGCACTTGTTGTCTCAAGTAGACAATCAAGTGCTTTAAGTTCATATGTTTTTAAGTAACATTAAATTTGTAAATTTTATTGTAACAGTTTGACACCTTTTATATGTCGTGACAACTACTACGTTAAAACTTACGAGTTTGTACGAGTTCGTTAGTTTTATGTCTCTTCCATGCGTTTAAATGTCATCTCGCCTAAGCTCGCACCTCTTTTTCTGTTCTATCATTGTACGTAACACTCCATGATGGTACAACCATCATGGAGTATCTATTTTCAAACACCCTATTATTTTTTCTATCCACTTCACATAAAATTTATTTTTCATTCATCATTATATTTTTTAATCGTGTAATTTACTTAAAAAATCAGTAAATGTATCTGCAATGTAAAATACATTTTCTCTTGCGATTTTCTCTGCTTCTTCTGCCGTAATCCCTTCACTTTCCATCAGCGCTTCCTTTTCCCATGCATCTTCATGTTCCCAAAAAACAACAATTGGATTTTCTTCATGATTTTTATAATCAAAGCAAATTAAATTTCCTGCTGGGTCAAATGCAAACGGAATTAATTCTTTAGGTAATGTACCATTAAAGTCATTATATACTTCAACTATATATTCGTCACTATTTTCATCAAAAGATAATAAATTCCCAAAAACTCTTTCATGATTATTCACATTAAATATTTCTGGTTCCACATTAGCACCATTATTCACAGCTACACATTTTATATAATCGTTTGGAAATTTAACACCTATTTCATTACCAATTTCCCCTACAAAATCTTCACTTACAGTTGCATCAGCAAATTGCCAATCTACTTTTCTCATCTAATTCCATCTCCCCATAATTTATTTCCGCCTAAGTGATTTACTTTATGTACTTTTGAAATAACTAATTGCATCTTGCCAGGGACTTGATGGTGATGCCAAGTTAATCCTTTTATTCTTGCCTTACCAGCATTTATTTGAGCTAATTGATCTGGAGAAAACAATTCTTTTGAAATCTTGCCTGAATCAATCGCTTCTTTTAATTTCCTTGTACATTCCTTAAATTGTGCCTCATCTGGACTAATATGTAAATTCTTATCTAGTCTCATTTTCGTTTTAGTATTCGAATATGTTTCTGTTAGTCCCACAACTTCTTTAAACTCTTCAACACTATCATATCCCTTAGGCACAATTGATCTATTAATCAAATTTCCGTCTTTATCGTCATTATTTTTAATTACTTCGTCAATTTCAGATCTATGAACAGGATTACCCGTACCCTTAACCCCACCACTCTCCAAATTCGAGATCCTACTCTGAATACTCGCCTTTGAGGCATCATGGGCTTCTTGGAATTTCCCGCTATAGTTCGTTCCAGTTCTAGCGACACTTCCATCTGGCATTATTTCTACACCTTTAACGAATGGGGTTACGGTTTCCGTGTCCACAACTTTTACTAATTATATAATACTAGTAATTTGTGTTAACTTTAATTTACAAAAATATTTTTTAAAATTTTATAGTATGCCTATCTATAAAAAAAGCACTTGTTGCCTTTCGTAGACAATCAAGTGCTTTAAGTTCATATGTTTTTAAGTAGCATAAATTTGTAAGATTTATAAGATCTGTAAGTTTTGTATTAACATTACGACACCTTTTACATGCCATGACAACTACTAAGTTAAAATTGACGAGTTTGTACGGGTTCTTAGTTTAATATAACTTTCCATGTGATTATATTCATCACCCAGTAAAATGTCATCTCACCTAAGCTCGTACTTCGTTTTTTCGACGTACAATGAATTAGAGAATCTATTCAAAGTTGTATAAACTCTACCTACTAAATTAGGATTTTTTTGTTTATATAAAAACTTTGCAACAGAACCTTTAAACTAAACTTCAAATCCAATTACTATCCATTCATCAACAATGTCCCAAAAATTCATATTATATCTAGGCTTTTTATTCGTCCACCATAAAGTCGCATTATCATTATTAGAATTCTTATAATCTACTGCAACATAACCACCCATACCACTTTTAAAGAAACCAAAAGTAGTTTGTAAATCAATTTGTAAAGGTTCTTCTAACTCCTCAATAATACCCCATTCATCATCATCAAAAAAAGTTACATTTTCTAAAGGAACTAAACCCATAGATTGACTCGCATAAAAATAGAAACCATTATGAACAGTTCGATAAAAATTTCGTATTGTTGAAGGAATCTTATCCCAAGATTTTTCTAATTCTTCATTATTAAACTCATCTTTGGGATTTCCCCCTTCATAATATAGAATTTCCCCATTATCTGTTTTAATAGTGTATAAAATTGAATATCTACCATTTGTGTTCATAAGCTCTACTTCTTCAAGGTGCCTAGACAAATAAGAAATAGTGTTTCTTAATTCCACTCCTACTTGCTCTTTCCATATCGATAAAATACTCTCAACTCTCTTGTCTACATTTTCTTCTTGAAACAATTCATACCATGAATTTGGTATTTTCCCACTATCAAGTTTATTAATCTCATGGCATGATATAAGTTGTGCATTTCTTTTATATTTTCTTAAAAAACCAAGTTTTTGTTCCATAATTCTATCTCCTTTATTTATCTATATCCTTTTTATTTCCTTCAACAAAATCATCAATTTGTTTTTGTAATTTCATTTCTAATTCTTTTTCCTTCTTTATCATTTCTTCTCTAAACCTAGGATCAACTTCAATTTTTTCTTTCTTATAAATTGTCCAATCAGAATAAGATTTAGACCCCTTAGATTTATTGGCTGCTTCACTTAATCCTAGAAAATTCTCTTCATTATTTAAAACCTTAAGTTGTTGTTCTTTCGTTAATTTATCAAAATTTTCCATCTTTGCTATATTTTTCATTGATACGATATGATCAGCTTGAAGTCTGTCTGTAATATACTTACCAGGTAAAGCAGGGTCAGGCGTTCCTATTTTATCCTCAATGCCCTCATTAACTTTTTCCCGTAGCTTTGCAGTAGGCGTTCCATCTCTTAATTCATCATATAATTCCTTTGAGATTCTTCTTTCCCCGTATCGAGGAGGTGTTCCAATATCACCCGTACCCTATGTTGTAATCTTAAACCCTCACAATAAAAAAGCAAACCATGTAAACCCTTATTAAACTACTTCTTTTTCTTCCACTACTGGCAACTCATAAGCTGTTTTATATTTCATCATGCCATATACAATGTTTACAAGCCTTCTCATAATACATACCAATGCTTGTCCTTTTGTTTTTCCCTCTTTAAGTTTCTTTTGATAGTATGCATGAAACACTGGGTTTCTAGGTAACTTACTTCCTTTCGCTACTTACACTTGCTGTACTGCTAAATTATAAAATAAAGCGTGTAGCGCCCTGTTTCCTTGTTTGCTTTTGTGTGTCTTACCTTTCCCACCAGAACCAAAGTAAACAGGCGCAATCCCCGCAAATCGTGCTAATTTATTGGCATTTGGAAATCGCCTTACATCCCCAATTTCTGCAATTAATGCTGATGCCGTTACAAGTTCTATTCCCGGCATCGTCTCTAATTGATAATCTAGTAGATTTACTAACCGTTTTAATTCTCTTTCGATGTATTTCATTTCCTTCTTTTTAAACTCAATATCCCGTACAATACTTCTTACTAAAAAGTCTCGTGTTTCTTGATACTCTTTCATTGTTTGTCCATCTTCTTTTACAAGTTTTAATATGTCGCTTGCTTTCTTTACTGAACATGTATTGTTGCTAACATCTAATAAAAAAGCTGTTAATTGCTTTATATTCGCACCCTCTAAACAAAAGGGTGACGGATACTGCTGCCAAAATGCTAATGCTGTTTTTCCATCTAACTCTGAGAAAAACTTTTTATAACTTGGATAATGGTGGTTTAATTGAATATGTAATTGGTTCTTTAACGCACTTTGTGCTTTTACTAATGCATTCCTTCTTGAAACTAGTTGTTGTATCGACCAAAATAAATCGTTTGGCTTTGCATCTGGTAATTGATTTAACTTATTTATTAGTATACGGGCTACGCATTCCGCATCCCAACTATCACTTTTTTGTGTCGTCACATGGCTTTTTCGCTCTAAAAATGATAAAGCTGGATTTACTTCTTTCACTACTTGTTCATGATCTACTAAATATTTCGCTAACGCTCTTCCATAACCACCAACATCCTCTAAACCAAATACAACAGTTATCCCAGCACTCACATATGTCTCTACTTCTAATAAAAACTTCGAAAATGCAGATGGTTTATTATCAAATTGTATTTCTCCTAATTTTTCTTGCCAACAATTAATAATAACAGCCGTATGATGCTCCTTATGTAAATCTACTCCTACATACAAATAGTTCTGTCTATTATGCATAACTCATCCCTCTATTCAATGATTTAGTCATATATAAAAACGTCGGCAACCTTAGTTCGAGCGTTCATCTTCCGATGCGCATAGGTACGCAAGCCTATCCATTTTCATAATTTCATAAGTACATATAGTAAAATGAGTGATTTTTTTAAGTACGACTATTATATAATTGCTGGATGTTTACCGTTTGTTTGTATTTGCCCGTATGTATATATCCCTCGATAAAAACTCTCTCGGTCTAACATGCGTTTCACTTGTACTTTCGTAAATTGTTTTCCTTTCTCTGTACGATAACCTTCCCTATTCAGTCGTTCTGCCAATTGAGTCAGCGACCAATGTTTAAAAAAGTGTCTTAACTCAAATAGTCTACGTACAACCACTGCTTTCTCCGTATCTACTTCTAACACCTTTTGTTCTTTCTTTACTCTATAACCAAACATCACACCGCCCCCCGCATATCCACCTTGTTCTGCTTTCTTCTTTCTGCCTCGACTTAGCTTTAATGCAATCTCAAGACGTTGATATTGATCTAATAGCTCTAACATACCATTTACTAAAAAGTCATTTGGGTCATGCGTGTATATACTATAATTTGGTTGTTCAATTGCTTTCACATCTACCTTGTGTTTCTTTAGCTCTCGTTGTATTAACACTTTTGCCATATCAGAGCGCCATAACCGAGATGTATTTAGTACAATAACTTTGCTCACTTGATGATATGCCATATCCGACAATAGCTCTTGTAGACCTTCACGTTCAACTGTTAATCCATCTTCATCTACTTTCGCTCCGCTGATTCCTTTATCTTCGTATATGTGAAGCAGTTGTAGTTTATTTTCGATGCAGTACCGTTCAATTTCTTCTACTTGATACGTTAGGCTATACCCTTCACGCACTTGTCCTTCCGTTGAAACTCGTACATAACCAACTACTTTCTCTCCCATATTGAGCCCCTTCCCGTTACAGCAATTACAATCCCTGTAACGTTTACCCGTTTTTTGCGGATAACGTGTGCATAACGTCCATCCGTTAAAACGTACTTTACGATGATTTCCAAAAATAATACAACCCTTTATTTTTTCCTCTACTATCGTCGTACGCTGTACATAGCCATTACAATCTATAAAACAACAATAAAAATTTAACACTTAATACACTTATAAAATTATAATGCTCTTTTAAATTTCTACGCTTAAACGCAAAAAAGCACTTGTTGCCTTTAATTGACAATCAAGTGCTTTAAGTTCATATGTTTTTAAGTAACATAAGTTTGTAAGTTTTGTAGTAACAGTATGACACCTTTTGTATGTCGTGACAACTACTACGTTAAAACTTACGAGTTTGTACGAGTCCGTTAGTTTCATGTCCATTCCATGTCTTTATATTCGTCGCACAGTAAAATGTCATCTCGCCTAAGCTCGTAATTCTTTTTCTATTCTATCATTGCACATAATACTCCATGACGGTACAACCATCATGAAGTACGTATTTTCAAACACTCTATTTTTTTCTCTCCACACCACATATACTTTATTTTCATTGATCTTTTTATGAATTATTGTATATTTAACTTTAGCAATACAAACATTGACATATCTGCAAATGAATTAGTAAGTGTAAGTTATTAAAACTAATCCTATATATCCATTCGCATAGGAGTAAAACACTTGCTTCTTCTATTATTGGACAGGGCCCATAAACTCAGTAATAATTAGAATATGTTCCTTCAATTTCACCTTTTTTAAATTCTCTACTTTTTCTTCTCCACCAAGCCCTAGTAAAGGTGTATAACCAAAACATTCTTCATACTCTGGTTCATTATATTGTTTTATTGCCTCTGGATAAGGTAACCAACCTAATGCCCTTTGTTTAAATGCTTCTTCCTCTAAAAATCTAATAAACAAGGAGAATTTTGAGGCTAACACTTTTGTTTTACCTTTCCGATAGTTAATCATAACTATATACGACTCTTGATTTTCATCTTTCTCAAAAATTATAATATCACCTAGGGATGTAGTAAAAATAGGAATCGTTCCTTTACTCCTTAAGTATGTGTCACTTACTAAAGAACTAAAATCATCCGGATTTATTACTTTTAAATAGCCATCCATAAAAGTCCCATAGCCATAAATTCTCCATGCTTCAATCAATTCTTTAGGAAGGTATTCTTTATACTTATTTATTGTAGACTCTTCTACTTTACTATTTTTTTTAAAATCACTATAAATACTCAATTGACAATCCTCCTTTAATATGTAAGTTTAACATTTAAATACGTATTTTTCCGTTGTTCTAGGGTTAAACTCTTTTCTAATTCCTTGATTTGTTCATCAACAATATCAATTCTATACCGCCATTGACTACCTAGTGAAGAATTTATCCTTTTATCCCCCAGACCACCAATATGCAACGGATTTCCCCCTGCTATTTGATCAGGATTATGAAGTGCTGCCTGTGTTTTCAACCAACTAGCTGCTTTTCCCTCAGCTTCTTCCCAAGACATTCCACTTTCAAATAATTCTTCTATTTTTTTACTTAAGGCTTTTTCACGAGCTGCTTGTTGTGCTGCATTTCCTTCTATTGCTCTACCTTCATCAATAAATCGCTTCCGATTTTGCTGATACTCATATACGGTTAATTCATTCATACCTTTTTCTTGATCCTTTAACTGTCTTGCAAATTCTTCTGAATCGAATTTAGTTTTATAATTAAAGTTTACTTCAATTTCATCAATTCGCGGAACGTTATCTAGGTTCTTTACTTCACCCGTACCCTTAGCAAGTTGATAAGCGTCATCCTTAGCTGCCGTACTTACCTTTGAAAACTTTCCAGCTACTTCTCCAACAGTTGAAGATTCTATATAAGGAAGCCTCATTCCTATTCCAGTATCCACCATCCTAACTGCTACTGGAATAGGAGTATTTTTCATAGCATCTAGTGCATTTTTTAAAGTCTTATTTTCCTTAAGCGATTGTACCACATTTTTACCCAAATTTGGATTAAAACCAGGCATTCCTTCTTTGAATTTTAATAATTTGGCTAAATCAGCTAATTCACTCGTCCCTTTGAATGCTTTTACTCCTTTTCCTACTGCTCCAACAACTGGGATTGCATCTAATCCGCCAAAAATGATGTTTCCTACCCGCTCTTCTTGGCTCAATTTCCTATGTGTTCCCCAGTCTTCTCCGTCGATACCGCTTTTTATTTGTACACCTCCGTATACTACTGCGGCAGCGGCCCCGAGTGGTGGACAAAGGATTGTTGTGATGATGATTCCTACGCCTATTCCTATGTCTCGCACCATTTCTAGTTTTTTCTGTTCATCTTCTATCGATTTGTATTCAAATCCTCGTGTGGATGGGACTACTTTCTTGTATTCTTCATAATTTAATTTTGCATCTGGATTTTGTTTTTTTAGTTCTTTGTATTCCCCTCTCAGTACGTTATCAAATGCAGGTGAATCTCTAAAAATATCTTCTACTGTTATTTTATCTTTCTTCTTCTGTATTGTTTGTGGTACACTTCCGTAGCCTGCATGCGCACCTGGTAATACTGTCGTTGTTGTAGAGCCAATTCGGTTATTTGTTTCAAAACTGAGAATAGATGTATCTCTCATTTTTTGAGCAAATTTATCCATTTCTACTAAAAAAGGTTTATCTATATGTTCAGAGACTAATCGCCCTGCTTCTCCGCAATATTTTTGTAATGTCGAATAGCTATCAAGTAATTCCCCGATTTTTTGCGATTGATCTTTAGGATTAAAATGTATACTACCATCCGAGTCTAAATCTCGTATTCTTCCATCAATTTTTTTTAATAGTTCATTTGCGTCCCGTAATTTTATGAGTGCATCTTTTGTAATTCGATTCATACCATCCCCCATGTTTTGCCATGGTTCAGGTCTATATTTCACATCCATCTCGTTTTCATCCCCCCAGCCGTATGGTGATTTCTACAACTTACTTAATATTTCACGTAATTGTTCGTCCTTTTCAAGCATTTCTACACATACATTTCCTACAACTGTCGCTGACCTAGAATAGTGTTCAGCCAATTCTAGTGTTTTGTGTAATATATCAGGATATTTTTCAATTACTCTCATCGCTTCACCTTTTTGATAAAAATCACAGCTTAATAAACTCTCAATATTCGTTCCAATGACGTCTACATGGATTTTATATATATTTTCTAACTTCATTACTATATCAAGTAGTTCTTGAAAATTAACTAATACTTCTTCTCCACCACCAGAACCACTATCTCCCATTGATACTTGCATTATTGAATACCTCCTAACGAGAATTGTCTCGGGTCAATTAACTTTTTATATGGCATTTTTAACACGTCATACAATTTCTTATTAACCGCATAGAGGCTCACCCAGTCATATCGATTACGATCTACATCTATTTGAACGAAATCTTCTCCTTCAGTGAAATATAAGAAACATTCCCATTTTCCTCCTCTATTACTTCGAGGCCTCGTATACGTTTCTATCGCTATAACGTCTTTATTTGATAAATCTTTTTCCTCAAATGTTTGTTGTTCTGCCTCTGTCATTCTCTTTGAGAAAAATGTATCTTCTATTTCCCTCGGTTCTCTCAATAAGAAAGGAATGCGTGTTAATAATGAAAAATATACGTCCGGTTTTGGTATGTAGTCGATCTCGTATTTTTTATTTGGTTCTATTTCTGTTAATACAGCCACTCGGTCTTTATCCTCTTTTAAAAAGCCAATTAATACATTATTCATTCTCGTGTATTCATGACAATTTTCATATTCCTTTAATAGTTCAATTATTTGAAAAGCTGCAGGGGTAATTCCATTTTCACTTGTAAGTAGGCCTTTTTCTTTTAAACTCGTAGTTGCTTTCGTGACATATTCTGCATCAAGTAAAATAATTGCGTCACGGTTTGGCAATCCAAATATATCGGTAACCCCAGCTGCACCTGCGAGAACATATAATTCAGCAGGTGCAAAACTCATTTCTTTCCCCATTCTTTTATCCCTCGTTTCTCCATCACAGTTGTTTTATCGCCCTTACTTCCGATTTATCTCCGTACGTTTGAATGCTTTTATCTAACTCTTTCAAAGCTTTCGTATGTCCTTCAAATGCCTCTACCATTTCTGAATTATATTGAATGATCAAATCAAGATAACTTAAAAATGCATCTCTCGTTTTTCCATTCCATTTCGCACCTGTGACATATGCTTTTAAGTCTTTCGCTTGGTTTAAAGAATCCTTCATACCATTTTCAATGTTTTGTGCGTAAGAAATGGCACTTGCAGTGTTACTTCCTATAATTTCAACCTCTTTACCACTCATGTTCGTTCCCTCCATTCTTTGTATGCTTAATGGATAAGTTTTTCAAATTCCTTTTTCTTTTCTTCAAAAGCCTTGGTCGCTGCAGCGTATGCTGACGCTTTCTCTGCTTCTGCTTTCGCTTTATATTCCAAATACTTTGCATAAGCTGTACTTTTTGCAGATCCAACATCGCTTAATGCACTTTTAAAATAGGATACTAATGTATGTAATTCTTCATCCTTTTCATGACGTTTTTGTTCAAATTCAACTGCCGGAATTTTATTAGCTTCTAAACCATTACTTTTACTCTCATACTCTCTCTTCGCTGATTCAGCCTCTTGAATGAATTGCTTTAACTCTCTTTCTTTATCTTTTAAATAATCATGTAAATCATCATACCGATCTCGTTTCCTCGCACTTTCTGTAAAACCAGACGCATTTAAAAAAGCATTGTACAATTCATCTAACATCTTTCTCCCCCTTTAGCACAATAACTATGTAGTTAAATTCGTATATTTAAACATGAATATTCATTACATTAAGAATTAACAAATAATTATTTTTACATATTGCTATTTTATCAAAGGGATTTTAACATTTCCATATTTTATGAATGGCTTTCGCATTTTTCTTCAATAAAGTGAAACTTTAATCAATATGACTATGTATTTATTACTACCTTTTATCCAATTCATTCGTATTAAATCCTTGCTTGAGAGTAAGACCAGTTCTTTCTTATTTCATCAACAACTATTTCTGGATAATCCCAATGAAGCGTACGAGTAGGCTCCCTGATTCGTTATACTATTTCTTGGGCTGTTTTGTTTCTATATTCATTCCAATATTTTGGCTCAGTCGCTCTTAAAAGAACAATAGAAAAAGGATCTGATATGAATATCAGATCCTTAACTTTAATTTCTTAATACATACATCTTTTTACACGATAACTGGTTCGTACGTGCTCAAATTATCATACTCAGTTTTTATAATACTAGGTGGAAGGTTAACACATCCTCAGATTCACCTTTTCTTGTAGCAGTGCATAATATTTAATAAAATTAAAGCATATTTTTACTTACCAGACTTAATTTTTTCGTTATATTCTTCTAAAGTTAACCCTTTTTCTTTTAGATAAACGGCAACTTCTTTTCCTACATAACGATAGTGCCAGGGCTCATACTTAATGCCAGTAATATTCTCTTTATCTTTTGGATAGCGGAGAGTAAACCCATATTCTGCAGCATTCTTATCTAACCATTTGAATGCATCGGTAGTTTCAAATTTTGCATTTAAATCTTCTACAGTATTTTGCCATTCAACTGAAATAATGTCTAACGCTAATCCAGTATGATGTTCACTTGCACCAGGATACTGAAGATATTCCAATGCCTTAGCACTAGCCTCTTTATCCGACAAACCTTGAGATTTATAGCTTTTAACTGAAGCATCATAATAAGTTTGTTGTAATTTTATAGCTCGATAACCTGATCTTAAATAAAGATTGATTCCCTCTTTTTTTGCAGCTGCTACCATATCCTGATAGGAAGTTGCAATTCTACTATCTATTTTCATATTTGGCTTCGCATTTTGAGTGATACTTGTTAATTCAATTCCTAGTTCCTTTGATAACATATGCTCTCTATTTACAAGGATAATTCTCCAATCATTAACATCAGAGATAGGTAAAACATCTTTTTTCTTCGCATGTATTTCATTTTTATTTTTATCGTTATTATTAGTAGTTGCCTGAGATGTTTGTTTTCCACTACAAGCAGCAAGACTCCATCCCATTGCTAATACCAATGCTAAAATTATAAATTTCTTAATTGTATCTCATTCCCTTTTTGTTTATTAGTCTTTATACCAATTTCCCAACACGTCTCTAGGAATCTCCTTGAAATCCTTCAAAGAAACGGGGCCGACAAATTTTTTAATTCCATGTTTTTTAGAATTTTCATCCGAATAATCTTTTAAAAATTGAATTTTAAATTGTTTCTTACCATCGGCATAGTCGGTTACTGTCGGTACGATTGCCGCTTGTCGTATACCAAAAGTTTTATCTTCATACTTAACAAATTGTACATAAGATAATCCTCCAACTAATGTTTCTAATTTTTCTTGCGCAGAAATAAGATTTCCAAGAGAATAATAGATTAGCGTTTCATGTCCATCTTTATTTTGTTTCCACTCAATTGGTTGAATTACATGTGGATGATTTCCAATTACTACATCTACACCTAAATCTGTTAAATATTGAGCAACTTCTTTTTGTTGCTTTGAAGGTGTTGAGGTATATTCTACTCCCCAATGCACCATAACAATCACCATATCAGCGCTACTCTTTGCCTTTTCCACATCATTTTGTATCGCTTTTTTATCAATTAAATTTAAAGCCCAAGACTTATCAGCTGGAATTTTAATTCCATTCGTACCATATGTATAATTTAGTAACGCAAAACGAATACCATTTTTTGTAATCGTTTTTATTTCATTACGCTCGTTTTTACTCTCATTAATACCTACCGGGATAACATCCGGATATTTCTTCCAGTATTCTCTTGTATTCGCAACACCTTTAATACCCATATCCATAGCGTGATTTGTCGCTTGCGTCACTATATTGAATCCAGTGTCCACTAAAGATTGGCCTACTTCTTCAGGTGTATTGAAAGTCGGATATCCCTGTACTTTTAAATTATTTCCGGCAATCGGAGTCTCCTGGTTCACTATAGCAAGATCACTTGATTTAACAGCTTTTTTGATATTTTCATAAATATAATTATAATCATATGAACCGTCTTTTTGTTTGCCATCTTTAATTACTGCGTCATGATATAAATTATCACCCGTTGCTATTAAATTCACAACCGATTGTACTTTTTTATCTTCCGTAAAATTAGGAGACTGTTGGATAGGACTTTTCTCTACCCAATTTGGTGCTTTTAATGATGTATCTATATTGGATTCAGCCGGTGGTAATGAAGCTTTAGATGTCTTAACATCTGTATTACCACAAGCGGTTAAAAGCACTAAAAAAATAAGACATACTAAAAAAAACTTTTTACTTCTCTGTAAAGTATCTAACATGTGATCCTCTTTTCTGTTTTATTCCTTATAACCAGTTCTAACAAATCATTCTTTAAAACAACGTATTTTGGTTTTACCCTTAATTATGGAAGGACACTCTGTTACACCTGCTTCGGAATATACTAATAATTGTTTTCCGCTTTCTAGCAATCTATCGATTCCATCAGAAGTGATAGGTTACTAGAAAAAGATGATCCATCAGGATGTCGAATAGTTTGATATACCTATTCCAATTGCAATAACTCGTTTAATATTTAAACAAGATAGGAGAATCGTTCATATAGCCTCTTCTCTCGCTTTATGTTTAAAGTGCCTCCAAAAAAGGGATCGTTGCTGTACCCCTTTGCATAGTGCGAAATTTTTGTAACTAATTTCTTTCATTCAAGCGACAAACATTATACCGATAACAATAAGTAAGACCCAAGAACTTATTTTACCAATATACGAAAAAAGTAGCAATCTTTTGTCCCATATAAAGAAGCCCATTAGGAGAAATGAACGCGAGATTCATTCTATTCAATTCCTTCATTGATTAATAAAAAAACAAGCCATCCAACTATTGGATGGCTCTATACTATAAAGAGAATTTGTTATTGGATTACTTCAATTTCCCTTCAAAAACAATCTTCCTACCGCACGGCTCAACTACTGTTTTGCCGTCTTTCTTTACTTCATGAAAGATTGGCTCTTCCATACGACGAGACAGAGCGTAGCCTTCTTGTTCCATACGTGCTAAGCAGTCTGTAATTGTTTCATTTTCAAGTACTTCAAATTTCTTTTTATTAGGTTGTTTTGTCATGCCCTAACCTACTTTCTATTTTTCTTGATGCAAATTGATTTTTCATGTAGACCATATATAACATTGCGAGAATTCCCATTATAATCATAACCGCAATAAAAAAGCTTGTATACTGTATTTTTTCTATAAATACGCCGCCTAATACAGGTCCCATAATACTTCCTAAACTAAAAGCGATTCCGGATAATATATTACCTGCCGGTAGTAAATGTCTCGGTAATAAATCAGTCATAAATCCAAGCCCTAAAGAGAAGCACGATCCAATAACCATACCCGCTAAAAGCATGCAGGCAAAGACGATCCAGTAATATTGATCAAATACGGCGGCAAGTAGAAAAATGCCCGTACTTATGCTAAACGTCCACGTTAATATACGGTCCCTTCCGTATTTATCACTCAATATACCGAGCGGAATTTGTGTAATAATACCCCCAACTGCAAATGCTGGTAATAAGAAGGATACATCTGAAACAGACCACCCTTTACGAAGTGCGTATACTGGTAAGTTACTGTTTAACATTGCTTCAAGTACGCCATATGCAAGTGGACCTAGCAGTGCAATCCATCCTAATCCAACAACTTGTTTATAACGAGAAAATGATGATTCACTCTTCACTTCTCTTTCATCTTGCGCTGGGAATGCATTTTTTGTTGGTAATAGTAACAGCCAACCTATTAAACAAAGTATAGTAGATATAATAAATGGCGTTGCAAGACCGTACTGCACAGTGCTTGCTAAATACGGGCCAACGGCAAAACCAATTCCGAAGAATACACCGTATATCGACACTTGTCTCCCTATTTTACTTGGGTCTGATGTTGTCGTGATCCACGTTTGTGTTCCGACATGAAGCATATGATCTCCGACTCCAACTAGAAATCTAAGGATAAACCATACCCAAAACGAAAATGTTTGTGTAAAAAAGAATAATGAAATAATAACGAGAAACCCACCTATAACAATAATCGGCTTCATTCCAAACCTTTGCATCGGTTTTTCAAGAAACGGCGAAATGACTAATATCCCAATGTACAATGCCGTCGCATGAATACCATTAATACTTGAACTAACCCCTTCTTGTTCAAAAATCATTGCAATGGCAGGTAAGAGCATTCCTTGTGATAAACCCGAGATTGCTACAATCCCAACCATAATCCAAAAAGTAAAACGCATTGACATCCCTTTCCCTCTCCTTCTCACGCTTCCACTTTTCATTATAAACTGTTTCTGCAAATGCGTGTACGAATATTCATAATAAAAAAGAAGCTAAAAGAATGAACCTTTTAGCTTCCTATCCTTCCCAAACTTGCGCTTTCACATTGTAATGAAAGTGTTTAAAATATGGATTTTCATAAAATGAAGGTCCATATAAGTAATGTTGCATATGAGCTGTTAGTGGCTGCTGCATTTGTAAAGGAACTACAGCTGGTGAAACTTGCATATACATCGGATCTATCATTATTTTTGTATAGATATGATGATTATATGGCGAATAAGCGATTAAGGATGGTTTATGCATTGATAATCTCCCCTTATACATACAAATGTTATAGTATATGCAACACTTCTCATTTCGGGGATTATTTCTGTTCTAACCAATCCTCTACATGTTTTATAAATACATCTAAACAATCAATAAACGGCGAGTGTCCGCAATCTTCTAATACCTTCAACTCTGCATTTGGCAAATGTTTCGCTAATTCCTCACCGACTACTTGCGGTACGACATAATCTCTATCACCTTGTATGACGAGTGTTGGCGCTTTAATACGATGAATTTGTTTACTTCCCTCTACAACCCCATTATGTTCATCTGAAATATTAAATGTAATGAGCGCATAATTCACATCTACGAAATTACGTTGCGTTAACATATCATCTAAATACTTTTCATAACGGTCCGGTTCAGGTTGATTATGTGTATATATTAATAAATTCCATACTGTACGGTAATATAGTTTGTTCATATTTTTTATCGCATCTAATACTGGAGCGATTTGTACTGGATCTTGCGCAATTTCTTCTTTCGTCTTTACTAAACTTGATACAATCGGCTGCCCATTCGTATCTTTTTTAAAGATTGGGTATCCTTTCATTCCTACTGATTCTACTAAAATTAACTTTTCTACAAAAGTTGGGTGATTTGCTGTAAATTGCATCGCAACGCCACCGCCCATTGACCAGCCCATTAATGAGAATTTCTCTAGCTTTAACTCGTCAATAAATAATTTTACATCGTCTGCAAAGTCTTGTAATGAATCTATCGACTGATTATACGTTGATTGTCCAAACCCTCTTAAATCAAGAGCGTAAATATGGTATTGATCTTGCAACTTTTCAATAACTAAATCCCAATGTTGTGACGATGTCATGTTCCCGTGAATGAGTACAAGAATATCTGTATTTCGCCTTCCAACTTCCTGATATGCAATCGTTTCTCCGTTCGATAGTGAAATAAACTCCATTGTTGCAGGCTTAATCATCACAAGTTCCCCCATTCTATTTAATAGAAAGAAAATTCTTTACTTAATTAAAGAATAGCACGCAGAATATACGTTCGCAACATAAAACCTATAAGAATTTTTTACATAAATCAACATGTCTATTACTAGACAATTATTATAAAAAAGTATATAGTTAGCTAGGTAACTAATTTGAAAGGATCAAAATACATGGACGAAAAACAACATTTTTTTCACATCGTCAGCCAGACTTCTCGGAAGTTTACGAAGAAATTTAATGAACGTGTATCTCCAACAGGGTTATTTAGTGCGCAATGGGCTGTTATTTTCCGCATTAATCAAACTGGTTCTTGTACGCAAACAGAATTGTGCCAGTATTTAAATGTTGAATCACCAACGATGACTCGTACGTTAACACGTATGGAAACGATGGGATGGATTATTCGTACAGAAGGTAAAGATCGCCGTGAGAAGCTCATTTCTTTATCCGAAACAGCGATAAAGATGATTCCAATATGGCAAGAAGAAGTTGATACTTTCGAAGAAAAAACACTAGAAGGTATTAACGAAGATGATTTACATCAAGCATTTCAAGTGTTACAACAAATTATTAAAAATTTAGATTAAATTGGAGGGATGACGATGCAAAGTGAGAAACTTTGGACGAAGGATTTCCTCGGAACTTGTTTTAGTAGTCTATTTCTCTTCTTAACATTTTACATGCTTATGACTACTCTGCCTGTCTATGTAATAGACGGCCTAAAAGGAAAACCTGAGGAAATTGGTTTAGTTGCAACTGTGTTTCTTATTTCTTCTGTTTTATGTAGACCATTCACAGGAAAATGGCTCGATGATTTAGGAAGAAAGAAAATATTATTTATTTCACTTTCATTATTTTTAGCCGCTACTGTTATGTATTTCGGTGCGCAAAGTTTATTCTTATTACTTGCCCTTCGCTTCTTACACGGTATTGGGTTCGGGATGGCAACGACAGCTACTGGTACGATCGTAACTGATGTTGCGCCAGCTCATCGACGAGGCGAAGCACTTGCATATTTCGGCGTATTTATGAGTCTGCCGATGGTAATTGGTCCTTTTTTAGGTTTAACAATTATTTCTCATTTTTCGTTTACTGTGTTATTTATCGTTTGTTCCGTATTTTCATTACTTGCATTTTTATTAGGACTACTTGTAGATATTCCACACGAAGCACCTGTTAGCAAACAAAAACGTGAAAAAATGAAATGGAAAGACTTAATCGAACCATCTTCTATTCCAATTGCACTTACAGGATTTGTTTTAGCCTTTTCTTATAGTGGTATTTTATCCTTTATTCCTATTTATGCGAAAGAACTCGGTTTAAGTGAAATTGCAAGTTACTTCTTTATTTTATACGCACTTGTTGTTGTCATTTCTCGTCCATTTACAGGAAAGATTTTTGATCGCTTCGGTGAAAATGTACTCGTTTACCCTGCTATCATTATTTTCACAATCGGAATGTTCATATTAAGCCAAGCACAAACTTCATTTTGGTTCCTTGGCGCAGGTATGCTAATCGGTTTAGGTTACGGAACATTAATTCCGAGTTTCCAAACGATTGCGATTTCTGCCGCTCCAAACCATAGACGTGGTTCTGCGACAGCTACGTATTTCTCATTCTTTGATAGTGGTATTGGCTTTGGTTCTTTCATTTTAGGTATTGTCGCAGCGAAATCCAGTTATCATAATATGTATTTTATCGCAGCTATTATCGTTGCGTTCACTTTACTTTTATATTATGGATTACACGGACGAAAACAAAAATTCAAGAAACAACCTACAGACGGAAAAATTTCCGCTTAACGTTAATAAGGAAAGTAAACTTCCCCGTTTACTTTCCTTATTTTGTATTTCTTTCAAGACGAGCGTATACTTATAGTAGAAATAAAAAGGAGGGCCATATATGAAACTAAAAAAATCTCCCCTACTCTTACTTATACTAACATTCATATTTGTAATTACAGGGCTTGGGTTTACTTACTTCAAACAAAATAAAACGACCCCATCAAAACATAATGTGACAAAAGAAAACTGGTTAAATGACCCTTACTTACGTTGGTCATATACCCATATGAAAGAATTCACTTTAGTTAATAACGTAAAAAACAATCCTGACCAAATTGCTCACTTCCCTTCCGCATTGCAAAACTTAGACGATTTTGCTGTGGAGCGTAGATTCGGAAATACAACTCCTCTAAAAAAACTTTTAGACGATAACAAAACAGATGCTTTTGTCGTTGTACATAATGGACAACTTGTTTATGAACGATATTTCAATGGGTATAAACAGAATGAACCTCATGGTATGGCATCATTAGCAAAAGTCTTTACCGGGGCGATTATACAATCTCTCGCTGAAGAAAAACGTATTGACTTAGAAAAAACAGCTGACACTTACATAAAAGAATTAAAAAACACACCGTTCGGTAATGCCACACTTCAGCAATTAATGGACATGCAAGTGTCAGCTGAATATCCTACTCATGGATATGAGCAGCCTGGGCTAGAAAATCAAGATGCACAATTATATTTAGCTAGCAATATTTTACCCCGCGGCAAAAATTACGACGGTCCGATGAAAATTTATGATATGTTACGAGAAGCCGAAGAAACTGCACCGCCTGGTTCTTCCTTTTCTTACAATAACGGATCAACAGAAACGCTCGCTTGGATTATTAGAACTATTACTGGTAAATCACTAGCTGAAAATGTAAACGAACGAATTTGGTCTCAAATTGGTATGGAAGAAAACGCGTATTACGTTACAGATGAAACAAAAGTAGAACAAGCTAGTGCTGGATTAAATGCAACTGCTAGAGATATGGCGAGATTCGGGCAATTACTATTAAACAATGGGGAATATAACGGAAAACAAATTCTCCCTTCTTCTATTACAGAAAGTGTAAAAAATGTCCAAGAAGGTGAACTTGCAATTGGCCCTGGAGCTTCCATTTCTTATCATAATCAATGGTGGATTCCGCACAATGAACAAGGTGCTTTCGAAGTGTTAGGTAGTTACGGACAAACACTTTACATCGATCCGAAAACAAATATGGTAATCGTTCATTTCTCTTCTAATGCAACGCCAAGTAATGAAATACATTCGGTTTACTCAAATATGTATATTGATATTGCACATCATTTAGAAAAGCTTCCACAGTAGTGGAAGCTTTTTCATTACAGTACATTATTTACACTACTATACCAATTATCTTTTCGTTATTAGAAAAGATTGAAAAAACAATTACCTAAAATACACCTATCGAAAATTTTATAAGCAGTTTACAATTTTAATTGAGCGTTTAACTTATACATCCACATCTTTTGGAGAATGTATTAAAACACTTCCCTTACAAAGATTGTCTGTTCATATTGGTCGAAAATTTCTTCTATAGATGAAAATAAAGTTTCTTCCGGGATGATGAACTTTATTTTTTGACCATTTTGCAACAGTTGCTTTGAAGCCAGCTAGTAACCTTTCTCTATACTATCCCTATAAGTGCTACCCCATTTCCAACCGTTTTCTTCTAGTATATTAAAAGCAGAATCTGATACAAGGCTCTATATCAACCTATCAATAAATTATCACCCTATAAATATCTGAATTTTCTTTATATTAGAGGTTATCTCCTAAACAACCTCGAATAATTGTAATATATATACATAAGGAGGGTGATCTATTTTGTTTCGTTCCTTTACAAATGGTTGCGTCGCCTTGGTGCAACGCTTCTTGCCAGAACCGTTTATTTTATCATGTTTACTAACTGTTTTTGTTATCTTCTTTGGTATGTTTGCGACTCACCAAACCCCTGTAGAAATGATTAATCACTGGGGTAATGGAATTTGGGGACTCCTCGCCTTTTCTATGCAAATGGCACTTGTACTCGTGACTGGATCTGCTTTAGCAAATGCTCCTCTTATTAAAAAGGGATTAACGAAAGCTGCCAGACTACCAAAAACGAATGGACAAGGCATTATTGCCATTTCAATTGTAAGTTTACTTGGTGCATACATAAACTGGGGCTTTGGAATTGTTGTATCTGTTTTATACGCAAAAGAAGTGGCAAGGCAGCTGGACGGATTAGATTATAGACTAGCAATCGCCTCTTCTTACTCTGGATTTCTCATTTGGCATGCGGGTCTTTCTGCCTCTATCCCTCTTACGTTAGCAACAGGCGGTGAAACGTTAATTAAAACGACTGCTGGAAGTATTAAAGAGGCGATTCCAATAACAGAAACGTTATTCTCACCATACGCTCTCGTTCCAGTTATTATTTTTCTCATTACGATGCCTCTCATTAATAAGGCGATGCATCCAGATGAAAAACATACGATCACTGTAGATCCTAGCGTGTTCCATGAAGAAGCCGCTGCTCAAGAAGTAGAAAAAAATACATTCGCTGAAAAGATGGAAAATAGCATTATTATTACACTTTGCGTTGGATTGTTAGGTCTCATTTATATTTTCAATTACTTTTATACGAAAGGTTTTAACCTTACTCTCGATATCGTGATTTTCATGTTATTAATTGCAGGTCTTATTTTCCACCGTACTCCGATTCAGTATATTCGCGCTTTTTCAGACTCTACGAAAAGTGCTTCTGGCATTTTACTTCAATTTCCGTTTTACGCAGGAATTATGGGCATGATGATTGGAGCAAATAGTGAAGGACTTTCACTTGGAGGAGCTATTTCTAATTTCTTTATTAGCATTTCAAATGAAACGACTTTTCCGCTCTTTACATTTTTAAGTGCTGGCATTGTTAACATTTTCGTTCCATCTGGCGGCGGTCAATGGGCTGTGCAAGCACCAATTATGATTCCAGCTGGCGCTGAACTTGGTGTACCTGCTGCAAAAACAGCAATGGCAATTGCATGGGGCGATGCTTGGACGAATTTAATTCAACCTTTCTGGGCATTACCAGCATTAGCGATAGCTGGTTTAGGTGCTCGTGACATTATGGGATTTTGTGTTGTGAACTTACTATATGCGGGTTTTATCATTAGTCTATGCTTCTTATTTATTTAAACAAAAAGCTAGTTTTATACTAGCTTTTTTACATAATAAATCACTTATTTCCCACGCAATTTATAACCTTCTCCCACTCTATCTCCGTAAGATGTAATGACTCAAATGCAAAAAAATCTTCACACACTTTTTCAATTAGATGTGGATTTTCCCTCAAAAAATTCCACTGTAACGCTTTAGGAAGAAAATGCATTTCATATTCTTTACTTCCCCGTACTACCTCATCAACTTCTCTTTCACAAATTCCTCTTATCAAGTAGTCATTTCTTAACTCTATTTGAATTTGCTGAAATGTTTTACTACATTTTTTCAATTGAAGTAAACACGTAACATACTTCCGAAAAAGTTCGCCGTCATACTGAACACAGTTTATAATACGGTCGACTTCATTCATAATGTACGAGCCTTTTCTTCTCTTCATTAAATACGAGGACTGGATCAAATTGTTCTTTGTATAAATCAAGCAGCGTAACTGAATGATTTGTTTCCGGTAGTCCTTTTTGCACATGATTGAAAATCGCCGCGTTAAAACTTGAAGGATTAGGATGAGCGTATACAATTAGTACGTTCACTACATAACAACTCCCTCTATACGTTAAAGTTTCCCCTTCTTTAATAACTTCTCTACAATTTGTACGTTTTTCGAACTTTGCAATAATCGATTCAATAATATAAGTAATTCTTCTTTTTCTAAATCTTTCAGTTTCTCTTTAACTGCACTCTCACCAGCACCTTGAATATCATAAACAACTGCCGCCATATGCTTACAAAGATTCTCATATGGACATTCGCAGCTACTTTCTGAAAAATCTTCGAGATCGATAACTACTTCATAATTTCCTGCATTTCCAGTAACGAAAGCAAACACTTTTTTATCATGTATTTCAACATCTTCTACATGTCCATCTTCATAATATTCATATCCCTTATCTACAATGTACTTTGGAATCCATTTCGTTATATCTTCTAATAAGTAAGCGTACATAATTGTACGCCTTCCTTTAATTCCCTTTTGACTTCAAAAATCCTGTATGTTATTCTAATAACTGTCAAATAGCAAGTCTATATGACAAAACGACTGACACCTATTCGGCGAAGGTGTCTCTTTTCATTTGCAGCCGATATGAATTGCCTCTTTCAGGCACATTCAATTTTTGACACTACACACTCAACACCATTCCCTGTATCAGGCTGCTTTAGCAGTCTTTTACTCTACATACTCCGTTATTTTAAGAAAAAAAGAGAGCTTAGCTCCCTTTTCTCGCCTTATACAATACCCCTTTTTCAGCATAGAGATATTCATCAGCTAATGTAATTTTCCCATCCAGTTTTAGTTCGTCTAATAATCTTGATAAATAAAATTGATGCAACATCTTTTTCGTGAATTTTCCTTCATGATGCGAAACGATATGTTCTTGAATATCTAACAATGATATCGGCTTATCTTGCTCTATCATATATTCATAAACTGTACTACGCAGTTTTACGTATTTTTCGAGTGTCACAGTAATGCGCAACCCCTTTCTTCTTAATATAAATTTTCGTAATCGGTTTTTTTGCAATAAAAAAACCTCTCCGATAAGAAGAAGTTACGTATATATCTTCGTCTTATCTCCCAGAACAAATATGTTCTGCTGGAATTAGCACCTGCATCGCGGTTGCTGGGTTTCATCGGGCCAGTCCCTCCACCTCTCTGGATAAGAAAATATTCACTTAATTCTTACTATACGTAATTCCACTTTAATTGTCAAATAAATATAACAAATTATATTTTCTTCCTTACTGTTCATACTACCCATATACGAACACGCAAGGAGGATTATTAAATGCATCAAAATGCTCGCGGATATGTACAAGATTCTTTTCAATCATTACAAGAAGCTAAAAATTGTTTAGAAGAAGCGCTCGAAACAGTTGAAAAAGATTTTAATCGCGCTCGTATTGAACAATCACTTTATGCTGTTGAACAAGCTATTCAACGTTGCGAGTACACCGTTCACATTTTAGAAAAAGATTAAAAACTTCCCATCAATTGATGGGAAGTTTTTTCAAATGGCATACTTCATAATTATTGCCGTTATAATTAAAAAATATACAGAATTAGCAATTTCTAAAATTCCTACTTTTATAATAGAAATTTTTTTGCCATACAACACAATTGCTCGAATGGCACTTGGTATAAAAATAAGAGAACACCACGGATTAATCACAAATATGATTATTGTTAATACGATATGATATCCCCAAGATATAAGACGATACTTCGGGTTATTTTTTTCACGAATCATCGTTTTCACATAGAACGTACTACCTAAAAAGTATAAAAATGAAATAAGTGCAATGAATATAGCTGTATGATCGATTTGCTTCATTGAAAAGTAATAACTAATTAATCCACCGATACAAAACACAATAATCGCACAAATATCATTTAATAGTGCTCTTTCATTTTTTTGACGAGCGTAATACATATTCACTATAAATAATGGAATCATTACTATTACGAATAAAAGAATTCGCCACTCATATAATAAAGAAATCATCCCAAATAGGAACGCAATACTGAAATAAACAATGGCAGCTTGTAAAAACTCTTTTTTTCGTCTTTGCTTTATGTACGTAAGAAATGGATACGTGGCTAAATAGATAAAAAACCACGCTAAAAACAATGGAATATGATAAATAGTAGGTTTCCCAAGTATGACACTTAATAAAAAAGGAATAACAAGCATAGCCCATGCACCATGTTGCTTCGGAATAACTAACTTCATTAACTATACACCTCACTTTTGAAAAAAGTTCTCACCTACCATTATACAAATAATTTTATATAATAACGGATGTATATTAAATCGATTTTTTGACAAAAAAATGCTCCTTACAATATGTAAGAAGCATGAAAGAGGCAAACGAATATGTAAGTCGCGACCCTACCTTATATGAGTATGCTTTTCTATGTCACGTTATGCTCATCTAATATACCGTATTTCTTTTTAAATCTTGTAAGAATCGTAATCCATGAAGTACTAAATAGTAATAAGAAAATAACATTCGAAATCGCATGGCTCAAATCAAAGTAAAAACTTGCGATATAATACGAAATGACAGTTTCCCACGTTGCTTCTCGTATAAAACCGAGAAGGCCCCAGAAATTCATAATCCAGCCAAATAAAAAGCCAACAATTACTCCGTAAAGAAGTCTTCCCCATAGCTTTTTCATAAAAAATGTATTACGAAGTAGACCTGCTATAAAACCAATCATACCCCACGAAAACATTTGCCACGGTGTCCATGGACCTTGTCCTAAAAAAATATTAGATACAATTGCTGCTGTAGCACCAATCATAAAACCAGTTTCACTTCCAAATACAATTGCAGAAACGATAATGACAAAAGAAGTTGGTTGTACACTTGGTAAAATAGAAAATGGCACCCGGCTTACTGCTGCAATTGCCGCTAATACAGCAACGAGAACAATTTCACGTGAAACAAACGCCTTTCTTTCAAAACGGATATAGAAAGGTAACATAATAACCGCTAATATAAACAAACTACTTAACATGTAATAACCGTCCATGACAAGTGTCGTAAGAAGTAATGTGCCGATTATTACTGCAAAGATACTTATTATGAATGCAACATATCGTTTGGACAAGCTTCGTACACATCCTCCCACGTTAATGCATATGGCAATTCTTTTCGAATGAATCGGTTAATAGATGTTGTATAAAAGAAGTTGCCGCTAAAAAATTCTTTCGGTGCATCATTCATAATGACTGTTCCATCAAATAGCATCATACATTGATCAACGTATTTCGCTGCAAACTCAATATCATGCGTTGCCATTACAATTGTTGTACCTTCTTTTTGTAGCTTCCTAAATAGCTCTCCTACTCTTTCTTTCTTCCATGGATCTAATCCCTTTGTCGGTTCATCCAGTAATAATAAAGTCGGCTTTGATAATAACGTCGTACATAACGCAAGTAATTGTTGCTCTCCTCCGCTACAATCGTGCGGATGGCGTTCTTTAAGCGAATACAACCAAAACTGTTTTAGCGTATCTTCTGCTATTTCTTTTCCTTGTTCTCCGTATAATTCACGTGCACGTTCATAAACCTCGTCCCATACTGTATCAAATGTAAAATGATAATACGGAT
The DNA here is from genome assembly GCF_003458115.1 of Bacillus sp. ISO11. Lineage (NCBI taxonomy): Bacteria > Bacillati > Bacillota > Bacilli > Caryophanales > Bacillaceae > Bacillus > Bacillus sp. ISO11. Next base: position 157,869 of record NZ_QXCO01000003.1, read on the forward strand.
GCTGCGATACATACCCAATACTTTTAAAACGTTCTTTCGAATCAATTTTATGTATTACTTTTCCGTTCCACTTTACTTTCCCTCTTCTCGCTTTTTGTAATCCTGCTAAAATTGTTAACAGTGTAGACTTACCTGTACCATTCTTCCCAACGAGTGCTACCCATTTTCCTTTTTCAATCGAAACTGATAAATCACGTAAAATAAGCGGACTATTTTTTTCATATTGGAACGAAATATGCTCTGCGCTTAAAATTACCTCTTGCTTTTCACTTTGTGTTATTGGCTCATTTACATATGATATCGCTGCAAAATCATTCATTTTCATTTGCGCCTCTCGCACTGTAAACGGAATATCTCTCACATTCCACTCTAAAAATAGCCTTGGAATTTGCGGAATAAATGGACGGAATGTTTCTACTCCCCACATATCCGTAATAACAATTTTAGGACTACCATCATACATAATACGGCCATTATCCATACAAACAACGCGTGTTGCAAGCGGGATAACTTCATCTAAACGATGTTCACTTAAAATAATCGTAATTCCAAGTTCTTCATTAATCCGTTTTAATAATCCTAAAAACTCTTTTGCAGCGATTGGATCTAACTGCGCTGTCGGTTCATCTAATAATAGCAATTTCGGCTGCATAACTAATACCGCAGCTAAATTGACAAGCTGCTTCTGCCCACCAGATAACGTATGAACAGATTGGTGCAATAAATCTTGAAATCCTAAAAAGCTAATAAGCTCGGCTATTCGTTTTTGTATAACATGAGATGGTAATCCGATATTTTCTAAAGAAAATGCTAATTCTTGAATTACTGTATCCATTACGAGCTGATTTTCTGGATTTTGAAATACCATGCCAATTTCTTGGGCAGATAACAAATCCGGTACATTTTCTAATAAAGTACCATCATAATATGTATCCCCAGTACGCTTACCGATTGGAAGTAATTCCTTTTTAAAATGTTTTAATAAAGTCGTCTTCCCAGATCCCGATCCTCCAGCAAGTGCAATAAACTCTCCTTTTTGAACAGAAAGAGAAATATGCTGTAACGCTTTTTCGTTTTCATCAGCATATGCAAATGATAAATTGTTTATTTCTGCATGCGCCACCATATCCATTCCCTTCCTTCCATTATGATTGGTAAACTAATAAACATCGTAAATACGACAAACATCATCCCATCGTATTGCTGAAATAGAATCGATTCGACTTTCGGATAAATGATTAACTTTCCTCCGCCATACGTACTACATATAATAGCAATTATAAATAAAATACTTAAATAACTGAGCGTGTACCAATCGCGTCTTTCCATTCTATACCGAATATATGTCGTGCGCTTCGTTACACCAAATCCACGAGCTTGCATAGAATCTGCCGTTTGCAGTGCATCTTCTAATGAACAAATTAATAATACTTGCAATAGTTGCATACCATTTTTCACGCGTTCAATAATGGAACCTGCATCTACTTGTACACCTTTCGTTTTTTGGACGAGTGTTATTTTCTGTAATCTTCTCATAAACAAAGGAACAAATCTCACTGTAATCATCGTTAACAATGCAACTTTCGGTGAAATTCTTGAAAACAAATATAAAAATTTATGACTGGAAATAATATCATTGTATGACGCAAACGTAAACATAACTGCAACTAGTAATAACCCCATTACTATTCCAAACATAATCGCCTCAAGCTTAATACGGCTATCACCTAACCAAAATAACGTAGTTCGACCTCTATGCGTTAATAACGAATTAAATAAAATTACCATAAAGAAGAAAACAATTGTGCTCGGTAGCATCTTTCTTATCTTTTCGCTATTTCCTTGCATCACATTTAACATAATAATTAATACTATTGCTCCAATTAAAAAAAGAGGATGAAGACACATCATACATAGTATCATCACCCCGATATAATAGAAAAAATTCACAAAAGGATGTAAAGAAGAAAAACTTATTTTCATAGCCCTTTACCGAATGCCTTTCTTATTGTAATACGTATACCCACTCAATTGTATCTCCTGGTTTTACCGTAGCTACACCAGCACTATGGTTTGGAAAAGCACCGTTCACACGATATTTCCATCCACTAGTATCCGCAATATCTTTTTCATATAAATCATTAATACCTTTTACATAAATACTATCTCTAGATCCGCTTGCATCAACATCTAATCCTGTACGTTGTAATACTTTATACACAGTATCGCCATCTTGTACATCCATCTTTTTCGCACCCATTATATATCCGTTATTTCCTTTTACCGAGATTGTTACTTGTTTTGCTTGCGGTTTCGGTACTGGTACTGGATCTGGTTTTGGTGGTTCAGGTTTTGGTACTGCCGGAGTCGGTATCGTTTTCTCCGCTTTATTCGGATCTTCTTTTTGCTCCTGCTTCGGTGTTTCTTTCGGCTGATTCACAACCTTTGCTTCTTCTTTTACTCCTGATGCTTTCGGTTGTTGTTTCTCTTCTTGTACTTGTTGCTGCTCTGGTTGCTTATTTACAGCAGGTTGTTCTTTCGGTTGTTCTTTCGGTTGTTCCTGTTGTTTCTCTTCTTTCTTTACCTCTGGTTGTGCCTGTGGCTTTTCCTCTTTCGGCTTCTCTTCTACTTTTTGTTCTTGTTTCTCTTTCTGTTCTTCTTGCTGCTTTTGCTCTGATTCAGCTTGCTTTTCTTCTGTTTTTTCTTCCGGCTTCGCTTCATCTTTTTGTTCTTCTTGTTTCGCTACCTCTTCTTGCTTCGGTTCTACCTTCTTCTCAGGCTTTACAGCTGCCTCTTCACATCCGGCAAGTAGCCCGAGCGAAAGCAGTAAAGAAATGAACCATTTCACCTTACTCATCCTATCTCTCACCTTTCATACGAAAATTAGGAGCAAATATTTGCTCCTAATTTTTTGTTAAGCTGCTTTACGTCTCCATAATACATATGCAGAAGCAATACATAATACACCCATACCTACTTCTGTTGCTGCACTATGAGAAGATGCTCCTGTTTTTGGTAGACTGTTACCGTTTCCGATTTTTTTATTCTTAACCGGTTCGTTATCTACAACTACTTTTAGATTTTCATCTTTTGTTTCTTGTTGTACTTGGTCTTGTTCTTTCGGTTCTTCAATAACTTCTTTTTCTACTACATTATTTTCTTGTTCAACGACCTTTTCTGGCTCTTCAATCGGTTTTGGCTTAATTACATTACCAGCGTCTACATTAGACCAATCATAAATAGATTTTCCCATTTCCTTAAATTGAAGTAATGCTAAAAGAGCCTGTTCTGTAGCCATTCCGTTACCATTTTGATCACTTGGTAACCATTTAAATTCACCATTTGAAAGTTGATATGATAATAGGTTTTGCATTGCCTTATGAAGACGATTTTGATCTACATCTTTAACAAGCGATAATCCAATAATTGCTTGCGCAGTACTATTTGAATTTTCTTGTCCATCAGCTGAAAAACCGCCATTTTGCAACTGTTCGTTATATAAATACGCAACAGCTTTTTGTATAGCTGGTTTCACATCTGATCGCTCTTGATAAGGAGCTAATGCTGATAAAACCATACCTGTTACATCAACGCTACTAGCACTATCTTTACTACCTGAACTATTATAAGTCCATCCACCGTCTGTATGCTGATTATTTAACAGTGCTTCCACTAGAGCAACTCTGTTCCATTTTGATTCAACTGGAATCTCATACTTTTTCGTATCAAATGCAAGTAAAGCAAATGCATAACCTGTAACAGAATTCACTTTATCTGACTCATACAATTTTTGAACTAAATTATGTCCACCTACATTTTTAGGGTCTGCACTCATTGCATTCATCATAATAATTGTTCTAGCTAAATCTGTCGCTGAAAAACGGTTAATACGCTTTTCTACTTTTTCAGTTACTGACTTAACATAATTTAATTTTGCCTCAATTGGCACATTCTTTCCAGAACGAGAAAGCGCTACAGCTACCCAGTCACTTTCAATTCCATCTTGTAACATCTTGTCTGATGTTTTAGAAATGGCTTCATTTAATTGTGCACTTGGAACTTGAATGTTCTCTTGCTGTGGTTGTTCTGTTTTTTTATCATCTTGACCTTCTGGTTTTGGATCAACTGTCGGTTTACCATTTTCACCTTCCGGTTTTGGATCAACTGTCGGTTTACCATTTTCACCTTCTGGTTTTGGATCGACTGTCGGTTTACCATTTTCATCTTCCGGTTTTGGATCGACTGTCGGTTTACCATTTTCACCTTCTGGTTCTGGTTCTTCTGTTTTGCCACCGTTAGGTTCTTCTGTTTTACACGTCCCGAACTTATCTAACGTTTCTTTCAATGTTTCCTGGCTTATATTGCTCCAGTCTGAAACAAAGCGAAAGACAACAACATCTCCAGATTTTAATTTATAACTATCTGCTCCGACTTCTGCAGACTTATCATTTACATCATACAGCCAAGCACTTGTAGCCCCGGCCATTAAACCATCGATTCCTTTTACATATGTTCCAAACGACATCGTTTCAGATTCTACCTTGTCCCCCATGACCTTTTGCAGCAAACTTAAAGCTGTTTCCCCATCTTTAATTTGCTCTTCTTTCGGACATAACATAATGCCTTTTTGTGATTCCCCAATAATTGCAAGTTTTGCTGTATTTTCTTCAGCAAACGTAATATGTACTGTATTCGCAAAAGAAACAAATACAAGTGTCACTGCCATTAACGACGTAAGCAGCCACTTTTTCAACATTGCCATCCCAAAATTTCCTCCCTTACTACCATTTACACAAAAAAAGGCCCTTCAAGGGCGTGCGATTGACACTCTCTTTTTGTAAGTGTCGAACAAAAATGTACAACACCTCCTACCCGCATTATTCGCGGCTATATTTGTATAGGAAAAAATAATTTTGTTTATGAACGTATCATTGTGATAACATTCACTTTTCTTGGCACAACTTACTTCCATTTAAGTTATCGTAAAACGATAAACCTATACATTCTGTAAATTTTAAATTTCTGTATTATTTTACTATTGACAAAGAATTTTGTCCATGCTTTATCGGATTTATTTTCTAAGAATAATAACTTATTAACTCTTAACTATGTAAACTCTTTTCACTAATAATGACGCCATCTTCATCCGCATAAACATATTCTTTTGGATTCCAATCCACTTGTCCAAAATGCAATGAAATATTTCGTTCTCCTTTTCCTTCTTTCACACTTCTATTTGGCATTGTCCCTAACGCTAAAATACCAATATTAATATTCTTTAGTTCACTAGAATCACGAACATACCCATTCACAATAATTCCTGCTAGCTTTCTTTCTTCCGCAATAGCTGCCAAATTATCACCAAGTAATGCACAATTCCTAGACGCTCCGCCATCAACAACTAATACTGTTCCTTCTGGTAATGTTTGCAATCCTTCCTTCACTAGTACATTATCATCTTTCACTTTTACAGTTGCAATTTTCCCGTGGAATTGTTCTTTCTTCCCAAAAGACCGAAAAGACTGGCGACATATTTGTAATTCCTTTTCAAATTCATCACATAGATCTGTAGTTTTCCACATCTTGTTCCCTCTTTTCCTTTTTCTTTCTACATAACATATTCTTGGCTTATTATCGTTTCCCTGTCTAATATTGCAATAATTTGTATGTGCGGGAAAAGGATACAAAAACTATTGCCTTAAGAAGCTACCTTTATTATAATCTATTTCACAGATTAAATTCAGAATATTAAAAATTAACCAAGTGAAGAAGGAGGGATTTTATGCAAATACAAACTGAGGCAAAAAAACAAACTAGTAAACAAAAGTTTAAAATGCCTGATGCGTACGTACTACTATTTTTTATTGCCTTACTTTGCGCCATTGCTACTTATTTCGTTCCCGCTGGAGAATTTAAAAGAGTTACAAATGGGACCGTTACAACGACAATACCGGGAAGCTACCATTCTGTTCCGCAATCACCCGTAGGATTTGTTTCTTTTTTTACCGCTATTGAAAAAGGAATGACACTTGCTGCTCCTATTATCTTTCTAATTTTATTTACAGGTGGAGCCATTGCAATTCTTGAAAAAACAGGTGCTCTTGACGGTTTAATCTATCATGTTATTAACAAATTTCGGAATCAGCAATTACTTTTCATTTGTATAGTTGCTGCGCTCTTTTCTATTCTTGGAACGACTGGTATTATCGTTAACTCAGTTATCGGTTTTATCCCCATCGGTATCATCGTTGCACGCACGTTAAAATGGGACGCTATCGTCGGTGTAGCAATTATTTATTTAGGCACTTATGCTGGTTTTAATGCTACTATTTTATCCCCCTCACCTTTAGGCATTTCACAAAAGATCGCAGAACTTCCGATGTTTTCCGGGATTGGTTTACGCACCGCAATCTATATATCTTTTTTACTTGCCACTATCCTTTATATTAATTGGTATGTAAAGCGCTTGAAAAAATCGAATAAAGGAAGCATTCTTGGCGAAAACTGGTTTCCAAGTAACGCTCTTTCAAGCGAAAAAGAAGCGGAGAAAAAAGAAGTTCCTTGGACGATACGTCATAAATTAATTTTACTCGTTTCAGCTTTATCGTTAATTGTATTTTTAATAGGCGCTTTTCGTCTACATTGGACGGACGCAGAAATGACCGCTACTTTTATTTTCATAGCAATTACAGCCGGAATAATAGGTGGTATGAAAGCAAACGATATCGCATCTACTTTTCTAACTGGCTGCCAAAATCTTATCTACGGTGCTCTAATCGTTGGAATGGCTCGTTGTATTTCAGTCATTTTAGAACAAGGCAAATTACTTGATACTATCGTTAACCAACTCGCACAGTCTCTTGAAGGACAAAGCCCTGTATTTGGCGTTATCGGTATGTACGTAAGTAGTGCTGCATTACATTTCCTTATTTCATCCGGGACAGGAGAATCGGTTATTTTTATTCCGATATTAGCTCCATTAGCTGATTTCATGCACATTACACGCCAAGTTACAGTACAGGCTGTTATGCTCGGCGAGGGTGTAGTAAACTGCCTTAATCCAACTTCCGGTGTTTTAATGGGCGTTCTCGCAGCAAGCGGGATTTCTTATGGAAAATGGATTCGTTTCATGGCTCCACTTGCACTCATTTGGTTTATCATTGGACTTGTTTTTCTTATTGTTGGGGTGAATATTGAGTGGGGACCGTACTAAAATACCCATATATAATTAACTTGATAAAATATCTATCCTATTCTCCTCTTCAATCCTATAAAAATCATTTATTCTAGTAAAAATATAAGAAGGGATTGATCATAATGATCAATCCCTTCTATCAAAATATAATACCTTTAAAAATCTTAGTTCCAAATTTTATTTACCCATTCAGGATGATCAATAAAAGGATTGCGGTTATGTTGATATTTTGTAAAAATCACTTCATTACGCTTTCGCTCTAAATCATCGACCGGGTCTTGTTCATTCCATTTTAATAAAACCGATAGTTTCCCCATGTATGGATCTTTATTGTTATTCACTTTTTCATTTAGTTCTAAATCTATTTCGCCGTTGTCCCCCTCGTAACGAACAGCCATATAAAACAGCATTCTAGCAATATCTCCTTTTACACTATCACGAGGTTCCCAAGAATCACTATCATATTTACATTCTGTCGCTTCAGAATGATTCACACCACCATTATCAAAATCTAAATTCCCTCGTGAACTATTTACAGATACATCCGTCGCTCTTAAATGATGTAGATCTGTTCCAGGTCCTGCAGTCGTTCCAAAGTCACCGTGAGATTTTGCCCAAACATGCTCTCGGTTCCAGTTATTTACTCCTGATCCATTCGTAAGTTTCCCTTGCGAACGACCAGTATATAAGAGTATCACATTATTTTTATTATTTGGGTCCTCATCAGTATCTCTTAGCGCTTCCCAAACCGCACTGTATGATAGCTTTGTATGATTATCAATAATATTATGCAGTTCCTTCTTTAATTCTAAACCCGTTTTTCCTATTGCATTATTATAATATGTATCGTCATAATTTTTCACAATAATCTCTTGTGCTGATGCAGAAGCTACTTCACCGTGTATAGTATCTGTGAATGATAGAGATGCAGAACCTAAAATAAAAAATGAAGACAGTGTAATCATAGCAAGCTTTGTATTTCGAAACTTCATATACCCATTTCCCCTTTAAAATATAATTTGAAGCTATTCACTAAAAAATGCTTTCTAACTCCCGAAACCTTTTAGAAACCCCTACCCCTTTTCTGTTTATTTAATACAAGACTCTATCCAGTCTGTATCACTTCTAAACTTTTTATTTATTCACATTCCAAACAATTTCACTTTTAACAAGAAATATCCTTCTCCTATAAAGATTATTAAAATATTCTTTACAATTTAAAAGTAGTTTAATATTAACTTATAAATTTAAATTTATTTATGCAATAATGCATATTTGATAAATACTTAAAAAAACAGTTTGAATAAAAAGCATTCAAAGAAAACCGTGCAACAAAACAGATACAGTCTAAGACAGAAATAATAAAAATCAAGATGATAGTTCGACTTTTCCTTTTTCCATAACAGTCTTTATTTTTGTGTAAAGCCCTTCTTCCTCTAAAGAATAAGTACAAAAATAGATTGGATACCATATAGGCACCAATCTATTTTAATTAAAGAAACTGTGTCAATTCTGAGTTCACAACACGTTGTGCAGTAATAATAACATTTTCAGCTGTTAGTCCATAAACACTATATAGTCCACCAGGTTGATTAGGAACAATTTGAACTTCATATTCAAATGCTTGTCCAAAAGTAGGATGAACTAAACTTAGAGTTGCAAAAGTAGAAGCATTAGAATTCACATTGAAGTTTACCTGTTCAATTAATACTAATGAACCGTCAAGTCTAAAAACTCTAGCTACTCCAGTAAGTGGGCCCGCAGTACGGTTAAGGATCTTCACCCTAACTTTATTTGCATTAGCAGGTTGATTTCCTACGTTTTCAATTGGTCCTGTAGTAAGAGCCATATAACATCACCTCCATTATATTATTATAATATTCAATCATACGTATTAACGTTATAACCTAATTACTCAATTTATTTAAAATAAAAAGAAGCTTCAAATTCTATTATATTTAGGTCATAGATATTAAACTTAATAAAAAGGCATCTAGCTAAGATTTTGAAGTACTTCAAAATCAAAAATCTCATCTCACCACAGTTTTCTATGGGAATCCAGTGAACAGCTTATTTACATAATTTTCGTTATTGAAATTAAATACTAATAACTAAGTGTATTACTATTCTTTAAATGAGTAACAGTTCTAAAATTGATTTTTAATAGAAAAAAAGGGTTACAGATTCGATTGTAACCCTTTTTCCAAATATTTTTTGTTTTATACGATTTCTATAATGATTACAGGACTGAAGTATGATTCAAAATAGCGTTGATTATATGATTCCAATCGTCACAGTGAATCTCGTGACCCGATCCTTCTAAGGGTAATAACACAGCATGCGGAATTTCATTAACAAGAGCAAGACCATGCTCGTATGAAAGCACTGTATCTTCTGTACCATGGATAACCAAAGTAGGTATATTGATTTCTTTTAATCTCCCCTCATAAGAATCCTCACCTTTAAGAAGGGAATGATTAAACATACTGAGTAGATTATTTGCCCGTTTTATTTCGTTTTCTACCTGCTTATAAGCCCTCTTCTTATCGAATTTATGCTTTGAACCACAAAGTAATGCTGATCCTGCAACCAAGTAATTTGCAACAGATTCTTCATCCGACCAATTTAGTTTGGCCGCATTAGTATGGTAAGCGAGTATCTTTTCATCGATCGGAGGCAAATTTCGGTCGTTATCTTCAGAACCAAAAATACCTGATGCAATCAAAGTTATACTTATAACTCTCTCAGGGTTCCTTAAGGCTACAATTTGAGCAATCATTCCACCCAATGACATTCCAACAATATGTGCTTCGTCAATATGATATGCATCGAGTACCCCAATCGCATCATCAGCCATATCTACCACAGTATAGTGGGAACTCCCCGGTTCATAAGTAGTTGACCGTCCGACATCTCTATTATCATAACGAATAACATATCGGCCCGTATCAGCTAATTGTTGACAAAATTCTTCATCCCAATAAACCATTGAACACATGGCTCCCATAATTAGTAAGACTGCTGGATCTGCTGAATTGCCAAAGCTCTCTGTACATATATCAATTTTATTAATTTTAATAATCTGTTCAGTCATGATTAACTCCTCATTTCATTCGTATTTAGTTAATAAAAAAAGACACAACCAAATAAACCCACACATTTTGAAAAAAAATAGTCGGGCATAACGAATTGTGTTTAAAATTAACGTAAACGAATGAACTTGATAATCATGTTAAACACTCTCCTATATAATGAAAATAAGGATAAAACCCTTATTTTCATTATAACATAGCTCTATCAGTAGTAATATAGGTTCATTTCTTCTTATTTTATAGTTAAAAAAGTAATTTTTACTGTATGAATCTGCACTCTTAGTTGAAGAAAAGACGATGTATACAATATCCAAACCTAATTAATATAACGTCTCATTATCAGTAGTTAATACATCTAGAAGTCTAAAAAACATCCTCCAGTTAAGTACTCTGGAGGATATACATATTTCCATAATCATTCTTACAAGAAGCCACACAAAATGAAACCTCTTTAGTACCCAAAAGGCTTACTCTTATCTATTAATAACTGTACATCGTCTTGCTCCTCTACAGATTAAACGCTCGGCTTCTCTTAATGAAATTGGAACAAGTACAGCTTCATCAACATCGTCTTCTACATCAAAAACCGCAAATGCTTCCCCACCTACGATTAAAACACAAATGAATTCTACTTCTAAATCATCATGAGACCTAGGAATACAATTGGAAATAGTACAACGTTGAATACCCCCTGCTAACAATGTTCTAGCTTCTTGCTCAGATATTCGAATAAAAACAAATTCCTCTATGGCTACATTTCCAACTTCCACTTCAATTTCTACTAAAAGAAAGAATCTGTTTCTAATTCTCACTATACAATTTGCTCCAATTGAAATAATATCTTCATTCATTCTTTTCACCTCCTTTAATACTATAAAATTCACAAAGAGGTGAAATGGTGTGGACAAGCAAACAAAAAAGTTGTTTTTTTGAAATGTGAGACATTAGTTAACAACTATCATCAAAAAAACAGAAAAAATACCCTACACAACAGGAAGTTTTCTCTGTTTTTAGTCTGTATACGATATTCAAAATTAGTTAACATAACGTCTCATTATCAGTAGCAATGAAAAAGGACAACCCTGCTCTCACAAGTGACACTTCTTTTTTAGTTCTATGAATCTATACATTTTTTGTACATTCCTATCCTAACGCGGTTTTAGTGCTCTTGTTTGTTACTGGATTAGCCAAAAACTGTATAAAATCTTGCATACTCTTAGCTTAGGGGGCAAAAACACTGCCCCCAATACTTGCTTTCTTAGGGTATTTCTTGAACCCCCATTGAACACTCTCCCGTCACTTGTCTATCTTTAAGAGTAACTTATTTAAAGTTCTTGCATCGAGGCTTTACCTCCTCTCAAAGCCAAACAAACAATTCAGATTACATACCTATATCAAACTAAACATTCAATCTTTATCCAATTTGTAAATAAAAAAGGATAATCAGCCCCATAATGGACTAACTATCCTCTAAATTATTATCTAAATTCAATAAAGTGACACTTTAATCAGTGGGGGTTTTATTCATCCCCACTGATTATCAGCCCTCACCAATCGAGCTTTTACTTGCAGTTAATCCCTACCTAATTTCTTTGCTTCCGCTGAATTTCGAGGTGAGGGTCTTACTGCCCGGCAAATAGTGGGATAAAACTAGAACTTCTTTTCCTATGTATCATTATTTCGTTACTTCACCAAACTGCGCTCTCGTCACTTTCGCCAAGTCATCTACTTTCAGCTCAATTTGTATACCAATTCTCCCGCCGCTTACTATCATCGTTTCAAGCGATTGAGCACTCGCATCAATACATGTAGAAAATAACTTTTTCATTCCAACTGGTGAACAACCGCCGCGAATATATCCTGACACTTTCGTAATATCTTTTACAGGAATCATTTCAATTTTCTTTTCACTTACCGCTTTTGCCGCAGCTTTTAAATTTAGTTCCTCATCCACCGGAATAATAAACACATGATAATTTTTACTATTCCCTTGAGCGATTAACGTTTTATATACTTCTCTCACTTCTCGTCCAATTTTCTCGGCTACTGATACGCCATCAATTTTCCCATCGTCTGGATCATATGACATCATCGAATATTCAACTTTTTCTTTATCTAATATTCGCATCGCATTTGTTTTATCTTTTTTCATAACGTTCTCCTTAAAAGGTTATTTCATATTATTAAGTTTTATTATACACCCTTTTCCATTTCTCCTACATAACTTCGCGTATTTTTCAAAACTAAAAATATTGATAATTCAAAAATCATCTGATATAATTTGGAAAAACTTACGTTAAGGAGAGATTTGCAATGCGAAATGTTAATACTTCTTTCCAACTTCATCATCATACGTAACGCCGTGTATCCGAAGAAAATTTTTTTCTTCGTGGGTACAGGGCTTTTCCTGTTGACCCACGAAGCGTTCATAAAGCTATGTGGGTATTTTTATACCTGCATAGCTTTTTTTAATTTGAAAAAGGAGTGATTATGATGGAAATGAGAAATGTAAAAGGAACGAAAGACTATTTACCAGAGGAGCAAGTGCTGCGAAATAAAATTAAAAGAGCTTGTGAAGATACGTTTGAACGATACGGATGCAAACCTTTAGAAACGCCGACGTTAAATATGTATGAGCTTATGTCTTACAAGTACGGCGGTGGCGATGAAATATTAAAAGAAATATATACACTTGAGGATCAAGGAAAACGTGACCTTGCGTTACGATACGATTTAACTATTCCATTCGCAAAAGTCGTGGCAATGAACCAGAACATCCGCCTCCCTTTTAAACGGTATGAAATTGGGAAAGTATTTCGAGATGGGCCAATTAAACAAGGAAGATTTCGTGAATTTATACAATGCGACGTTGATATAGTCGGTGTAGAATCAGTCATGGCAGAAGCGGAACTCATGAGTATGGCGTTTGAGCTGTTCCGAACGTTAAACTTAGAGATAACGATCCAATATAATAACCGAAAATTGTTAAATGGTATTCTTCAGGCCATTAACATCCCTACTGAGTTAACAAGTGACGTCATTTTATCATTAGATAAAATCGAAAAGATTGGGATTGATGGTGTACGAAAAGATGTATTAGAGCGCGGAATTTCTGAAGAAATGGCTGATACGATATGTAATACTGTATTATCTTGTCTAAAGCTTACTATCGCTGACTTTAAAGAAGCTTTCAATAATCCACTCGTTGCCGATGGAGTAAACGAACTACAACAATTACAGCAATATTTAATCGCCCTTGGAATAAATGAAAATACGATATTTAATCCGTTTTTAGCGCGAGGACTCACAATGTATACAGGTACCGTATATGAAATCTTTTTAAAAGATGGATCAATTACATCCAGCATCGGTAGCGGAGGGCGATACGATAATATTATTGGGGCATTCCGCAGTGATAATATGAACTATCCAACAGTCGGTATTTCATTCGGTTTAGACGTTATTTATACAGCACTATCACAGAAAGAAACGATATCATCTACAGCGGATGTATTTATCATCCCGCTCGGGACAGAGTTACAATGCTTACAAATTGCCCAGCAATTACGTTCCACCACTTCCTTAAAAGTCGAACTAGAACTAGCAGGACGCAAATTAAAACGTGCCCTTAATTATGCCAATAAAGAGAATATCCCTTACGTGCTTATTATTGGGGAAGAAGAACTTAGTACAGAAACCGCTATGCTGCGGAATATGAAAAAAGGTAGTGAAGTGAAGGTCTCCCTTTCTTCTTTAAGTAGTTATTTATAATACGAACCACCCTCGTTTGGGTGGTTTTTTTATTTTATAGCTACCAATAATTAGTTTACATAAAACAATTATAATCCACTCAAAACTACAAATATATAATATCAAATTACCTATTATTTTTGGTGATATATATATTAATTATTTTAGGAGGATTCACTTTGAAAACCTACATACAAGCACTAAAGTGGACTACAGGGATCTATCATCTTTTATTACTTCCTTGTTATTATGTATTTCCAAGTCTTGTTAACCTATATGGGATACCTTTACTTCTATTGATTGTGTTACATATCACTACTATTTTATTAGCTAAAAAAGTAGACATGAATACGTACCCTCATTATATCGGCATTATCGTTACTCTAGTTTTGCCTTCTTTCCTTATATAGTAATCGTTCTACATATGATAGCAGCCATTTTCCTTTTATTGGATGCTCCTTCTACGAATGCAAAAGAAGTTTATGATTCATAGATGGATAAAACGAAACTTTAATCCATTGAGTTTTGAAATAGGTCAGCAAAAAGGGTTTACTTTTTAATTACTTTCCTTACTCCAGAATAATAAAAGAATATTCTGTTTAATTTTTATAAATTTCTAAATATTTATAAAACATTCAAATTAACATACATTTTAGTTATGTAAAAAATCTAAGTTTTAAGGAGATGAATCCATGCTTAAAAAGTTGATAGCAGGTGCATTATTAACTGTTTCGTCGTTAACTGGAGGAGTGGGATTAGTATCAGCTAGTACCGAAAAGGATTATTCGATTTCCTCTTTCGAATATGTAACTGTAGATGAAAAGACTGTTGATTCGTTTAACAAATTGAGTGCTCCATCAAAGGAAGACGTAAAAATAACGTTAGTTCTACCGAAACAAAATCAAAATGGAGACTGGTTATCTTATGGATTTTCGAGCAAAGAAAGTTTAGAGTCTTTTATTGAAAAAGATAAACAAAGGTTGAATAATTCAATCACTCCCCTTGGTGTTGGTGGAAGCGGACCTGGTAGTACAGACTTCTATAAACACACAAATCAAGGTAGCGAGTATTTTTCTCTAAGTAGCGGTTATAAAAACTTGTCTGCTAGTTGGCAAAATCAAATTGTTTCTGTACGTACAGCATCCCCCACTGCTAGCTATTCAACAACGCTATGGGAACGTACTTCAACGGACGGATATGGAAAAGGTGTTGTTTTTAAACACGCTGATTGGTATGGTCAAATTGCAAACTTAAATAATTTTCCAACTTCAGCAGTTGAAGTTAAAAAGTAAAAAAATTTAAAAATAAAAGGTGTTTTCACGTATGGAAACACCTTTTATTTCTACAATTATTTCTTCTATAACAATTTCAACTCTTAATTATTATTTTTCGTATTCCTACTCTCCAAAACTTTCTCCATATTATGAGTTGCCCATTCCATCATTAATAGAATCACTGGACGTAGTGATTCACCAAGATCGGTTAACGAATATTCTACTTTAGGTGGCACTTCACGGTATACTTCACGATGTATGATGCCATCTGCTTCAAGTTCTCTCAGCTGAAGTGTTAACATTCTTTGTGTGATATTAGGTTTTAATCTTTTTAATTCATTAAACCTCTTTTTTCCATCTAATAAATGATACAAAATAACACCTTTCCATTTTCCACCAATCACCTCTACCATCGCTTCAACTGGACAAGAATATTTATTTAAAAATGGGTAATTTATATTTTTTTCATTTGAACAATCCATAATAAATCCCTTCCCTTAACAATAGTATCTTTTTTGATACTATAACACATAAATGTGCGTACTTGTATCTATGTTACTTTAAAAATATAATTTACTTACAAAATAAATTAACGAAAAGAGGAACTTTTATGACAAATACAAACGAAATTACAAAAGAGAAAATTATGGAGGCTTTTCATTTCAGACATGCATGTAAAGAGTTCGATCCTATGCACAAAATTTCAGAAGAGGATTTTAAATTCATTTTAGAAACAGGCAGATTATCTCCTTCTTCTTTTGGATATGAACCTTGGAAATTTATTGTCGTACAAAATAAAGAATTAAGAGAAAAACTACAACCGTATTCATGGGGCGCTGGTGGGCAACTTGCAACAGCAAGCCATTTCGTCATTGTTCTTTCAAGAAACATTAAAGATATGCATTATGATGCAGAGTATATTAAATATATGATGAACGATATTATTGGATTGCCTGAAGACACTCAAAAAATTAGATATGAATTCTTCAAAAAGTTCCAGGAAACAGATTTTAACTTATTACAATCCGATCGTACTGTATTTGATTGGGCATCTAAACAAACTTATATTGCTTTAGGTAATATGATGACGAGCGCAGCTCAAATCGGCATTGATTCTTGTCCGATAGAAGGATTCGATAAAGAGAAAGTAGACTCCTTACTTCGTCAAGAAGGCATTATACAAGGCGATAATCTTGAAGTATCAGTTATGGTTGCCTTTGGTTACCGTAAAGAAGATCCAAAACGTGATAAAACAAGACAGACTATGGATACAATTGTTGAATGGATTAAGTAATATAGCACACACAAATAATGCTCCTAATAGCTGGATACTTATACTAAAGAACTATTAGTCGTTTTTCTTATGTATGAATTTGGTTTTTCATGGAAAGATATATTAGTATGTATGCAGTTTGAGCACTCTATTTTTTAGAGTCGAACAGGAGGAGAATGAATATGTCTGATATTGAAGTTGGCGAAGTGTTTACTCTTAGTGATGAGAATAACGAAGAGCAAGAAGTAGAAGTACTTGGAGCGATGGATGTCGAAGGCGCAGAATATATTGCAGTTGCCTTTGTTGAAGATATCCAAACAGAAACTGAGGAAGACATTGATATTTTCTTTTTAAAAGTAGAAGAAGATAATGAGTTTTCATACATTGAAAATGATGAAGAGTTTGATAAAGTATCTGCTGCGTTTGAAAAGATTTTGGATGAGCAAGAGCAAGAATAGTATGAATGAAAAACACGGGGGCGGATGTATATCCGCCCTCTTTTTATTACTCATCCAGAGACTCACGCAGTAATCGCAGTACATCTTTCATCGCAAAAGGTCCATCTTTTTTAACATGCTCCGCAAATTCTGAAACGAGACGTAATGTTCTCACACTTTCGATTGGATGTTCTCCTGATGCACTTTCAGCTGAAAGCATAACTGCATTCGTCCCGTCCAGTACAGCTTGAAACACATCAGTCACCTCAGCCCTTGTTGGAATAGAATGATCTACCATAGATTGAAGCATTTGTGTTGCTGTAATGACATATGTATTCATTCGATTACATTCCTGAATCATCATTTTCTGTAAAAGCGGAATGCATTGATACGGTAACTCTACTCCTAAATCGCCCCTTGCAATCATAATTCCATCTGCTTCTTTACATATATCTTGAAAATTCTCGATTGCTTCCATCGTTTCTATTTTTGCAATTACATTAGGTGACGTTTCTTTATACTGTTGTATAAAATCTCGTATTTCTTTTATATGACTAGGTTTTCTTACGAAAGAACACGCGATAAAATCAACATTCTCCTCTAAAAGAAACTGAATATCTTTTTTATCTTTCTCTGTAATAGCTGGTAAACGAACAGCCGCATCTGGTAAATTAACTCCTTTATGGGATGAGATATTGCCACCTGTTTTTACCTTCGTTTCTATTTTGTCCGTACTTATCTTTTCAACAATTAATTCAACTTCTCCATCATTAATCAAAATTCTACTGTCTACTTTCACATCATTCGGTATTCCTTCATAATCAACACTCGCTTCTGTATTACTCCCTGTAACTGGTTGTGTATGTAAAATAAAAGAATCTCCTGCCTGAAGTGTAATTTGCCCTCCCTTCACTTCACCTAATCTTATTTTAGGTCCTTGTACATCACCCAAAAATTTAATAGAGTCATCTAATGATTTCACTAAACGAATGATGTCTTTATGACTTTCATGCGTGCCATGCGATAAATTCAGTCGAACAATTTTCATACCATTCTTTATTAACTGTGCTAATGTTTCTTTATTATTACTTGCGGGTCCAATTGTACAAATTCGATCGATTGTCATTTTTGTCACCATCCTTTTTTTAATAAGTTTCCCATATGAACTTAAAAATAACAGAGATTATGACATGAATAGATTTAAATTTACATGAATTTCATAAAATTAAACCTGTATCCCTTGCTGGCTAAGCATTAGAAGATATATTCGCTTTTTTGCAAATGAAGACATGTTGAATCGAAAGTAAAAGAAAAGTTAAGTATGGGATAAACCATTGAGAGTTTCGAAATTTTCATATATTGTATGAATTGAGTTCGAACTCAAAAATTTAAAAAGGTGGGAAAATTAGTGAATATGAAAAAATCTTTATCGGTGACAACTTTAGGGTTAGCGGTTTTAGGTTTTGGTTTTACTAATAACGCAAGTGCTTCAGAGATCGATACTGTAGACAAGCAGCCCGTTTTAGTTGACTTTGATACAATTCAATCAACAAAAACATCTAGTGTTCCTAGTTTGACTGTTGCAGCTGCACCTAAGAATGACTCTAACATTAGCGTATATACTCCCTTTTTTGGTAACCCATATGCAGTTGCTAAATCGAAATCAACTACGACCGAAGACTATGTTTATGCAAAAGCAAGAACTTTCAATGGCGATGGCTCATTAGTAAATACGAAAAGTAATAGTGCAAAAAAATCATCCTTTGTAAGTGCTACAGCGACCAACACAAGCATTTATTATGGAGATGATTACGCTATCGGTAATCATACCTATAAATTAAGTGGTTATAATGATGTGAATCACGAAACAAAAGCTTTCTGGTAAGAAAGAGAAAAAAGATATGCATCTTGCATATCTTTTTTCTCTAATATTTTACATATATTGAGGTGCTATTTATGAAACAAATATATATTATTAGCGGTGTTTTACTTATTTCATTACTTACAATTTATATTTTGTTCAATACTTCAATCATACAACCTCATCCACCTTCCATAGAAAATAAACGAGAGCAACAAACCAATACTATTTCTTACGGATTGAAGGATAATCAAGGCCAACACATTAACAATGGCAGTACAATTACTAGTGAGGATAATAAAATTAATGTAACATTATCATTCGTACATACTATTAATGAAAACCGAAAATATGGATTAATTGTTCTAGAAGATTACGAACAAAAACCTTTTAAAATAGAAGATACTACTAATGAAATATCACACTATTTTTTTGATATGAAACCAAACAGTTCAATTACTACGAAAATCTCTTTACACACTTCTCCTAATGCAAGTGAATTAACCTTTTTAATAATTAAAAAACCTGAATACAAATTAAAAGATAATAACTTAAATAAAGCAGCTATTTTAGAAGATATTCTAAGTATGCGATATTCAATACATCCTCTTCAGAAAGAAAACAAAAAAATAAAATTCTCCCTTATAAATCCAGATGCAATTTTAAAAGATGGTCTTTACGAACCATTATTTGTTACGAACCGTGAAGAGAACTTACAAACTGTCTTCTTTGAAAAGGAAGGCAAGCAATTAATTCTATCAAACGGTAATGAAACAAATGATGAAATGACTTACGCAATCGTGGCTTTTAAAGATTGGAAACAAGTTGAAATATTTAACAATAGAAAAGTTGTTTATACTAAGCTTGCACCTGAAACGAGGCAAATCTTTAATTTCATATTGCCTTCAGTGGATCAGGAAAGTAATTTTCAACTCGTCGCTTTTCCATTTCCTTTTAAAGTTAGCGAAGAAGATTATGTCAGTCAACAAGCATTCAGTTCTTTTCGCATCGTAATTGAAAATGAAAATAAATAAGTTATACTATGCACAGTATAACAACCAAAAAAGGCCTACTCACACGAGTAGGCTTTTGAAACTACGAAAGTTTCGTCAATAACTGATTTAAATCTTTTTTCGTTTTCGTCGTTAAAGATTTCATTTTATTAATATCGATTTTTTCTTTCTCCGCTCCTACAATTAACGGATACATACTTTGACCGATTGTTTTAGAATCCGTCGGATGTGATGCCTCTAGCTCTTTTTCAATCACATCCCACTTTTCATTAATTTGTTTGCCAAGCTTATTCACTGTTTCCAATTTCGGATTAGCAGCTAACTGCTTGTCCAAGCTATCAATTAATGCTACAACTTCTTTAACATTCGTTTTCACAGCAACACTTTTCTTCGGATCTTTCGTTGTCTTTCCGTTATTGTTTGTACTTGTGCTTGAATCTGCTGTTTTCCCGCTAGTCGTTTGATCATTCGTTTTTCCTGTCGTTTCTTTTTCTTTTGTTTTTACATTTTCGTTTTGAGTTGACGTTTTGCCGTTACTTTCTGTTCCTGATGATTCTTTCGTATTTTTTGCATCCTTATCTGTTTTTTCATTTGAAGAAGTATTTGTTTCTTTTTCAGTATCTTTCGTTGTTTTTGACGCTTCATCTGCACTTGTCGTTTTTGCTTCTCCATCATTTTGCGCAGTTACTTGCTCTTTCTTTTCCGTTTCTTTATCTACTGAAGGACTACAAGCTGCCATAGTAAGCATTGTACCAATTGTAATCGATGCGATAGCGACCTTTTTCATTTTCATATAAATCCCCCTATGTTTTACATAATTTATCCTCCCCTTTACGATTCGATTCCCCCTTAAAAAATCCCTTTTCATACGAATTATCATCTTTCCGACAGTAATCTTCATAATAATACGTACAAAAACTGATAAACTCATTTTAATATTCGAGTTTCTTCTACTTCATTTTTCTGCTCGCAAGTAAAAGAAAAAGAGTATATTGTCACATTAAGAATTACTATCTTCATATGACAATATACTCTTCTATCAAATTTTTATCTTTCTTGACATTTTATTTATACAAAAAAATAAAATTTTCTTTTGTTTTTTGTTTCTCAACATTTGTTAACATAATATTTTTATGAATAACCACCATTCGAGTGAATGACTTGCCCAGTAACCCATTTCGCTTCTTCACTTACTAAAAAAGAAATTAAGCGCGCAGCATCCACCGGTTCTCCTACTTTACCTTGCGGGAATTTCCATACTAAATGATGCTTCAGCTCCTCTGTAATCCATCCTGTATTCGTCGGTCCTGGATCTACAGCATTCACTGTAATCCCCTTCTCCATTGCAACTGGTGCTACTGACTTTGTAAATGCTTCGATTGCCCCTTTCGTTGCTGCATATGCTAGTTCATCTGGCATTGGGCCTACTGACTGTCCTGAAGTAAGATTAATAATACTCCCGCCCGTTTTAAGTGAATAATGTTTTATAAACAATGAACTTAATAGCATAGTAGCCCGAACATTAACTGTATAATGTTTATCCAACTGCTCTACATCTAATTCCTCAATCCTCGTATGAGTAGAATATACTGCATTATTAACTAGAATAGATGGATCACCTAACCGTTCTGATACCATATAAAACAAACGATTTGGCGAATAAGACTGCGATAAATTGATTTCTGCCATTTCACATCGAACATCGTAACTTTCAATTTCCTTTTTCAGCAAAAAGGGTTCTTGATCACTCATTCCCCATGGCATCGCTTTATCATACTTTGGCCAGTACGTGAAAAAAATGTCTATCCCCTTTTGAGCAAGCACCTTGCATACAGCTGCACCAATTCCATTCAGACGAGTTGCCCCTGTTACAATTGCTATTTTCTTCACCTTTTTCTCCTCCATCTATACACAGATCCCCTGCATGAATACAGAGGATCTATCTTCTTATTGAATATTTGACAGTATACGTTCAGCACCTAATTTTAACATTTTAATAAAGATATAATTTACAATCGTAAACATTACAAATAAAACGATAAACATAACCCATAGTCCGACATGAAGGAAGAAGTATAATACACTTACTCCCCCCACAATAATTAAAGCTATTAAAATATTAGCCAAAAAATTCCACAAAGTGGTATATCGACTTTTAAATAATTTCTGCTCTGTATCCCAATGAATATCTGCAGTTTGTGCGTCCCAGCGTGTTCCGATTAAATTAATTAATAACAACCCGTTCGCACTTAGTAAAAACCACAGTATCATAAAGACTGGAGAAATCCCAGCTACAACTGCCATCGTAATACCGAATACCGCTAAAATGATCACATTAATTAACCAAGCAGTGATTGCTTTCGCAAAAAAGATATCCGAAGCCTTTACTGGTAAATAACGATTCACAAACCAAGAGCTTCCATCTCGCGAAAATGACGTTGTTGCAATGACGTTACTACCCATTAAAAATAACGATGCACAAAGGCCAACACCAATTGCAAATCCCGTTGTCTCTGGATTGTTAATATACTCTGTAATAAACTTTAAATTCCCATCTTGCACAAATAAAATAAAGAACAACATAATCGGCATAACGAAAGTTTGTACAATACAATTTAAGAAAAATTGTGGTGTACGGAATAACGTTTTAAATTCCTTTTTCACATACGCTTTTAAATGTGAACTTTGTACCGTTGATTTCTGTAATCCTTCGGCTGAAATGACCTCTTTTTTTGCTGTACTCGTTGAAAGTCCAATAACCCCTTTTAAATATGTACGCTCTGCAATGTAATAAAACAACACAAAAAATACAAATGAAATAAGTGCAAAGATTAATACATATAAAGGACCCTTCCAATTTGCATTTTCTACTAATGCCACTGCTCCGAAATATGTAGTTGGAAAATAGTTTGTCATTTGTACTAAAAGAGAAGATTGGTTGTTCGCAAGGTAATCCGCAATTGCATCTTCAGAAAACGAACTTTTATTTTTCCACTGTAAAAATACATTAATTCCTACAATAAATAGTATACTTACAATTCCAATAAATATATTTCCTCGGTCTTTATTTTTTGCTATATTTGTATACCTCATAATAACTGTCATCAGTAACGAAGCTAGTACTAACGGCACAATCGGGAAGAGTAAGTAAATAAAAATCATGTATATGTAATATGTAATAAATGCGCCACTTTTTAATCCGTACGTAATAAAGATTGGTAATAAAATGAATGAACTCATTACGTATTGTGTTATTAATACTGTTAAAAATTTTGCCGAAATAATCTGGGCTGGTTTTAATGGTAATGGTAGTAACATTTCAATGTCATTACTGTAGTAAAATACAGTTAAAATGTTCGTTATACTCATTAAAAATACCCATATACTCGCAATCGCAAGTCCCATTGCGATAATCATTCCTGGATCTTGCCCTAAATGTATCATTCCCTCATACATTGCGTGCGTGATAGAACCAAATAGTAAAAAGCCGACAAATAAAATGGCTGCAAATGAAAATACATACGCCCATCGCTTCTTCTTATCTGTTATAAAATCTGCATAATTTAATTTTAATAATACTTTCGTTAACGTCCAAATTTTACTCATTGCCCGTCATCTCCAAGAACATTTTTTCAAGTGATTCATTGGATTTAAAATGATCTCTCATTTCATCTAAATTCCCTTTAAACTGAAGATTCCCCTTATTAATAATTGCAACGCGGTCACATATTTTTTCTGCTACTTCTAATACGTGTGTCGAGAAAAATACAATCTTTCCTTTATCCGCATGTTCTCTCATCATTTCTTTTAAAATATATGCGGATTTCGGATCAAGCCCCGTTAACGGTTCATCTAAAATCCATATATCTGGCTCATGCACGAGCACACCAATAATAACGATTTTTTGTCTCATACCGTGCGAATAACTTTGAATTTGATCCGATAACGCATTGTAAAGATCAAATTTCTTCGCTAAAGACTCAATTCGCTCTTGTCGTACGTCTTTCGGCACTTCATACATATCTGCCATAAAGTTTAAATATTCAATTCCTTTTAATCGTAAAAACATATCTGGGCTATCTGGCACATAACCAAACGTCTTTTTCGCTTCCATCGGATTTTTCATAATATCTATACCGTTAATCGTAATTGTCCCTTTGTCCACCCCATGAATGCCAGTAATCATCTTAATTGTCGTTGATTTACCCGCACCATTCGGTCCTAAAAATCCAAAAATTTCTCCGCTAGGTACAGATAAACTTAAGTCTTTTACTGCATAGGTAGACCCATTATAACTTTTTGACACATTCGTAATTTCAATCATTCCATCCAATCCTTTCCTTAATTACCAAATAACTATATTGATATTATAGCATACTTCTATTTTAAGATTTTTACATTTTTCAGTTTATTTAACCTTTAAAATAAATATACACCCCTAATCCAACAACTAAAACGACAGCTAGTATAATATAAATCATTGTTAAGCGTTTAATATTCCCCTTTGTCGCTTTGCTATAATTTGCATCACCATTCCGCCCAATTAACACCGTCGCAATGACAGTAATCACTACAAGTAATACAACGATCATGATCCAAGTTAGCATTTCTTCCTCCCCCTCCTTACAACCATTTTACAATATTATCCTCTTTATTTCGCAGCATATTTCCTCTTTTTACTATTATTATGAAGCAAACTGGAAAACTATTATTACCATTCCTATCCAATTGCGATATATTTATAACATAACGTGACTTATTTCTAACAACATAAGGAGGACCTATCATGAAAACAACTTGGATAAAATATTTAGGATTTCTCGGTTTCTTCGGTTTCCTCGGATTTTTTTATGAAAAAGGATTGTTTACTATGTTCTGTTTCTTCTCCTTTTTCACATCGTATAGAACAGTTCAACACGATGAACTGTTTGAACAAATTGTCAATAAATCGTGTCGCAATGCCTTTATCGTTACATTACTAACTACCACAATCATTATGTTTATTGAAATGTTATTTCCAAACCCTACGCTACAAGAGATTGATATCGCTCTTATTTTCGGCACACTCATTCTTACATTCGGCTTTTCTATGTTCTTTTTCGATAAACCAATTGATGAAATGGAAGATGCACCATGGCGTTCGTAACGAAAATAAAAGAATACCGTGCCAAATTGAACATGACACAAGAAGATTTAGCGAAGAGCGTTGGTGTGCGACGTGAAACAATTAGTCATCTCGAAAAAGGTAAATACAATCCTTCCTTACAACTTGCTTACGATATAGCGAAGGCATTACATAGTACGATTGATGAGATTTTTATTTTTGAGGATAAATAAAAAATACCGTCATTCTTTCCAAGAAGAATGACGGTATTTCTCATTGATTATCCATATAAAACCGCATGAAATACGCCTAATAGTAAGTATTGATCCTGCATGTAATCTTCATCATATACATTCATCTCAATGTAATACATATCTTCCTCAAGACGAATATTCCAATCTGCAATTACATAGCCCTTTCGTAATAACTTTCCCATTCCAAATGAAGTTTTATGGACAACATATTCTTCTGCCTTATATGTAAAGGTAAATAAGAAATTTGCATCCAATAACTTTCCGTCACATACAAGTATTTCATGCTCTGCATCATGATTATCTTTGTACGTTACTAAAATCCTTCTTTGGCGCTGCCTACTTACATCCTTTGCAATGACGCGAATATTGTCCTTACTATCCTTTATTTCATAAATAATATTACTACCAATTTTCGGAATAAAATCCAGCACTCTCATCAGCGTATTTTTATAATAGCCCCTTACTACACCTACTTGCTCACTTCCATTATAAACCTCTATCGGCGTCGTATCTGCTTTGCTATCACACGGTCGTTTGTAAGAGAGCTGCATCATTCGCTCTCCTCTTAAGTACTGATCAAACGTCACAGGATATTCTATCATGCGCAGTTCCTTATTTAACTCATATAAATAGCGTTGAACGCTCTCTATTAATGTTGTAGTAGCTATACGCTCTTGAAGTTCAAATTCTTGCCAGCTGGAAAAAACATTCCATTGATTATAATCCTCTTCGTAGAAGAAACCAAGAATTACCTCTTCACGGTCAGCCGTTTCATATTTCATAGGCACGTTCTGCCCATGTTGAACTTGTTCCATCCACTGACCTAAATAAATCCCCAGCTCTGCAACCTTCATACATGATTTTTGAAAAAATACACTGTCACTCGCGCAAATCGTTACATCTCCTTCGATAAAGCCCTTTGAATAAGCATCATACCGTGGCTCATCCTTCTGCGGGAGATTCTTGTCTAACTCAAATAAAAACGTTAACATCCTTTATTCACCTCTAGTTGTTACACTAATCATACATGACATCGCATCACTCTGAGAAACTATTTATATACGCATATTTAATTCACGCATTATAACACGTGAATGATCTTGTATAGTAGCGCTATTTTTTGTTCTATATCTTAGTATATGAATTTACATGAGCGATTTTTCAAATATATCTATCACAACTTACAATATATCAACGATTTTTTCAATATATCGATTTTTCGACAAATATCAGCACAATTAAAATGAAGCTACCTTTTCTTCAGCCACTTCTACAATTTCTAAAATTTGTAGAAGACTCTCCACTTCATAAGTCGGATTAACACTCGTCTTATTCTCTTTCAAACTCGGATTATACCAACACGTATCAATGCCGAAGTCTTCTCCGCCTTTCATATCAGAAGTTAGCGAATCTCCGACCATTAGTACACTTGATTTATCCGTAATTCCAAATTTCTCAAATGCATAATCAAAAATCTCACGCGCTGGTTTTTGATGACCAACTTCTTCAGAAATAATAATGTGATCAAAGAAATTACATAAAGGCGAATTTCCGATTCTTGATTGTTGCACCTTCGTATATCCATTCGTAATAATACCTAACTTGCAATCTTGAAGATTTTCACATAATTGCACTGCACCTTCTATAAGGTGTACCTCTTTTCCTAAGTTTTCAAGATATACATCACTAAATTGCTGCGCATCTACGGCTATATTATGAAGTGCAAATAATTGTCTAAATCGCTCTACGGCTAATTCACTTAGCGTAATCATTTTATTTTCTAAATCTCTCCATAATCCATTACTAATCTCTTTATAACTTGCAAGATGATCATTATACCCTGTAGGCATGCCAAACTGTACAAACGCATTATGTAATGCGTGTCTTTCCGTTTCAGGGAAATCTAATAATGTATCGTCTACGTCGAATAATATAAATTTGTATTTCATGATGTTCTCCTCAATTCCTATTTTAAAAGCTTCGTTCTCATTGCTTATAAGTTTATATATATGTCGTGATGAAGCGCTTTAACCCGCTCTTTATAGAATACACCTTTATCTTTTATTTTCAAATGTGCTATAAATAAATTTGCTAGCATGACTGCTGTATCTAGTCTATAAAATAAACTAACAATATGAGGAGTAACATTAAAGATACTATCATTCTTATATCCATCTTTAAATTCATCCCAACTAACCTCATTTGTTTCAGCTATTCTCATAAGCTCCAGCAATGGATGACCAATTAAAGCATTATCCCAATCAACTATTGCTTTAACTTCTCCATTATACCCGATTAAATTGGCTGGTCGAATGTCCATATGTAATAAACATTTTACATGATCTGCTGTACTAAGAATATATTCAATTGTTTTTGTATCCGGAAGATTAATTTTGCAGTTCGTGATTGTATTAAACCCTTCTATCCGTTTCACAATTCGTTCTGCTATATACTTACTAATGGGCTCTCTAATATTTTGTTTGTAATACAAACCATCAATTGGCATACTATGAAGATTGCTCACTAACTCCCCTATTTTGCATGCGGAAATTGGCATATGATCAGCATACACACAATCCGAAATTAAAAAATCAAGTTCGGTTGAAAGATGCAATCCGTGTATCCTTGGTACTGGAATACCTTTTGAATGACAATACTTAGACAGCTCCGCTTCCTTTTGCAACGAAATCCGACTGTTAAATAAGTCTTCATTTATATTTTCCACTTCTCTTTCCCACGGTACTCGAAATGCCAAAGACCCCTTTTCTGAATCTCCTTGAAAAACAATATTTTGTACTCCCGTTCCAATCACCTTTAAATCTTGAATAGCTAGTTCCTTATACTCTTGACTTAGTATTGTTGCCAGCTTCTCTCTTAACCCCTCTGCTTTTACACGTGTATGAATCATTTTATCCCCCGATTCTTAAGTTCTTTTCATCCATTTTCTCCTCTGTGCACAACATCCTCATTAACAAAATTATAGCAACAATAGTAAAAGGAGGCTAATCCGCTCAGCCTCCTTCTCATTATTAATCTTCTAGCAATAACTCTTTCATTTCCTCTAACGACTCTTTCGTAAAGCCAAGAGCTTTTTCAGCGTATGCTTCAACTGATCCGTATTGCTTTTGAATTTCACCAATCGCAGCTTGCAAGTATTCAGCACGTGCTTCAAACATTGCACCTAATATCGCTCTGCTCTCATCGTTTTGTAATTTCGCACCTAAAAAGGCCATCATTTTTTCATTTAGCTTTTCACGGAATCCGTTACTTAGTAAGTAGTCTTCCATTACTGTTTTTTCTGGTACACCTAGTAAAAGTAGTAATAATGCTGAACCAAATCCAGTACGATCTTTTCCAGCTGTACAGTGGTTTACTAACGGTAAGTTTTCCGGGTTTTGCGCTAAGTTTAAGAAGCTCACGAATGCCTCGTTACCACTTACGAAATCTTGATTCATTTTCACAAGATACTCACCTGGTTTTCCTAACATAGAAAGGTCACCAACTTGGAAAAACTCATTTATATTTAAGTCTTTCGCTAAGTCTTGCATAACTGGTAAGCACACTTGACGAGCACCCGTAATTTCTGGATTCGGCTTATGCTTCACTTCAAAGTCTGTACGGTAATCGCAAATTAACTTTAAACCAGACTTTTGTAAATAGGCAATATCCCATTCAGTTAGCCCTGCTAATTCTTCAGAGCGGTATAATTTGCCCCATTTTACTTTACGGCCTTCAGTCGTTTCATATCCTCCCATATCACGGAAGTTAAACGCGCCTTGTAATGGCAGTCTACGCTCAGCTACTGTTACTGCTTGTCCATTACTTCCTACTAATCTAAAATATGGACGTTCATTTTCACTCGGGTTTTCAATTGTATATGATAATTCTCCATTTACCGTTGCAAGTAATTCTCCAGTTTCTTCAATATGTTCTGGTGAAGTACTCCAATAAATACGAACTTCTTCTATATTATTTTCCCATTTTATTTGTAACGTATTATCTTCATTTCTCTCTACAGTTGCTTGTAGCCAATTTCTTTGCTGCTCCATTCTTTCACCAACGCTTTCTCTTATAATTGAATCTTACCCTATTGTATTATGGGAATATCCATTTTGTCGTTCTCATTTTTCTTTTTATCTTACAAACAGGCGAAAAGTTCTTTTACTTGTTCAAAATTTGTACATGGATTACCGCGAAATACGTATGCGATTTGTTCATTACCTAAATCTTCGTATACAACTGTTCCGCGATTACGGTGCGGATAAAACTCTAACCCGTTTATAATTTGTTTTGGGCCATAGTTCATTGTCCATGAAGAAATAGGATAATACGCTTTGTTTTTATGTCTACAAACCCAAAGTGCATATAGTTTATTAACTTCGTCCCAGTATACATACTGCGTTTCATCATTTCCGAAACCGACCGATTCAAGTTTCCAATTTAGTTTTTCATGAATTAACAAATTTACATAGGATACGTCATCTGGAGCATTCCACTCTCTACATCTTCCTATCTCACCCATTTCACTTCTCTTCGCTTGAAAGCTTAATAAGTGAAATGATGTATGTAATATCGTTTTCCCAAGCTCCATATTTACTGGTTGTAATTCAAATAGAAATCGTTCCATTTCGTCTTGGTTTACATATCCATGATCAACAGAAATTTCAACTTGTGTTTTCCATATAGATGTAACGTAACTTTCTTTTCCTTTATAATTTATACCTTTCCAATACACAAGCCCTTTATAATGAAAACAATCTCCTTTTGCTTGAGAAATACAGCTATCCGGAAATACTGGTTCCATTATATCGAGAAAAAATTCCTTTACTCGAAACATCCCAGTTGGAGTAACAACCTGAAACCAAAAACTTCCCCACTTTTCACCTTCATAACGTTCTGAAACTTTTTCAACATTCCAGCCTTCTAACAATACATTTGGATACAATAACACGAATGAATGCATGGATTGCTTTAACATATATAGTCCCCTCCCGCTATACGAGTTCGAGAGTATACATCATTCATCCTCCTAAAACTTTCTCACATATCTCTCAGTTGAACTAAACAGCTGACATCCATTCTTTTCAAAAACATCCTTCATCCATTCATTTTGTACATTTGTCTCACCAATATAATAAGATGCACCTATTTCCTTTAAGACAAACATCGCACCTGCAAATAATGCAGCTTCATATCCCTTATTACGCATATTTGGAGTAACTGCGAAGTACATAAGTTTCCCTTCTTCTAACGTACCTCTTTCAATATGCGGAATTACAATCCCTATCGGCTCTTCACCTACACTCGCTGTTAAGCAATGTTCTTTCCACTGCTCACCAATTTCTTGTAGCATCATATGCACAAATTGATCAGGAGCGACTGGTTCTCCCGTCGCTTCATTCCACAGTGAATAAAAAGCCTCTTCTCCAACTTCTTCAATAAGCTTAAAATCCATTTCACTTTCTACATCTTCTACTTCATATATATCTTTAAATACAATCATGTTTTCCGTAACATATTCAAATGAATACGTTTCAAAACATTTTTTATACACATCATAATTTGGACTTTTTGAAGAGATTTCAAAATGTAGTTTTTCTAATTCACCTTTTTTAGCTTCAGCAACGCAATATTGCATCATTTCCTCTAATTGCTCTTCTGTAAAAATCTCTGCATTATTTTCTTTTATCATAATAGAAGAAGCACTTCTTCTTATTTTAAAATGTTTTTCTAACTGTTCTATCGTCGTCATATTCTTCCCTCATCTATATCATACTCGAATTTCTAATCGTTCTCCTTGCATGAGCAGGATTGTCCTTGAATATATAGAATACTAGAAAAGATCGCATCTTTAAAGTGCGGAGGAGGTTCTCCAGTGGATATTACAGCATTGCAACAACAGTTAGAGCTTATACAACAAAATGACTATACGCAACTACAGCATATAGACGTAAATGAGTTAACTTTGAACATGCTTCAGTATATCGGAACGACTGATAGCTACGTTCGTTACCAACTTATATATAAATGTTTTGCGCATTTCATTCATCATGAATTCCTTATGGACGATCAGCTGAAATTACTTCTGCAAACTTGTTTAAGTGATGAGTATTTATATTGTGACATTTACTCCCCACATACAGATGGGGTTTTCACACGTTCTTACACTGTTTCGTTAATTGCGTTAATACTCCAATTCGCTAATTCGCACTACTTTTGTACAGAGGAAGATATCGAAGAAATAAAAAATAAACTCATTACATACACAAACTTAGAAACAGATTTTCGGGGCTATATCGAAAATAAAGGATGGGCTCATTGTCTTGCTCACGTATCTGATGCCTTTACTGAAATTGTTCATAATACGTATACAACTTTTGAATGGTACGAAGAATTAATTCATTGTTTATTAAATAAAATCTTTATTCCATCTGACCTTTTTCATAATAACGAAGATGAGCGCATTGTTACGCCATTACTAGCAATGCTGTATCATGATTTTCCTCAAAACGAGTTAATTTCTATTATTCATAAAAAAATAAAAAGGCTTCCTCAAATTAGAAAACGCCTTTCGCTTAATGAGTATTGTATTTTATGTGCCAACATTAAAACCTTTTTACGCACATTATTTTTCAGAACGAAAGACGACCATAACTTAGCCTTTACAGCACGTAAAACAGAAAGAATGTTAAAAGAAATTCCTAACTATTATTAAATACAAGGAGCAATGACATGGGTTATATTGAAGATATGAGAAATCTAGTAGGAAATCATCCACTTATTCTAATAGGATCACACGCCATTATATTAAATGAAAAAGATGAAGTATTGCTGCAGCTCCGTACAGATTTTAACCGCTGGAGCATTATTGGTGGTGCCCTAGAATATAACGAAACGTTAGAAGATGCTTTAAAACGAGAAGTGTTTGAAGAAACTGGACTTATTATTAAAAATCCAGAACTATTCCGTACATACTCAGGGCCAGACTTCTTTCAAATCTATCCAAACGGCGATCAAGTAAACGGTGTACTCGTTGTTTATATTTGCCGAGAATTTCATGGTGAACTTGTATGCGATCAAAGTGAATCGAAAGAATTACGCTTCTTTTCACTTAATGAATTACCTAATAATCTTCCCTCTGTTATTGAGAGGATTATTACAGATTATCAAAAAAAATAAGGGAACGCTTAACGTTCCCTCTCAAATCCAATCCGTTTTTTAATTTCCGCTAAATTTACCTTTGCAATAGCGCGTGCCTTCTCAGCACCGTTTTCTAATGCTTCATATAATAAATCCGGCTCATTCATATACATTGCGTACTTTTCACGAGGTCCAGCTAACTCTCGATCTACAACGCGAAACAACTCTTTTTTTACATCGCCCCATCCGATTCCAGTCTCATATTTTTCACGTAATGACTGTATTTCGTCTTCTGTCGCAAATTCTTTATAAATTGTAAATAAGGTTTCTAGTTCTTTCGGTTCATTTGGAAGTGAAGAATCTGTTTTGATTTTAAATATTAACTTTCGTAGTTTTTCTTGCTCTGCAAATAATGGGATCACATTTCCGTAACTTTTACTCATCTTCCTTCCGTCAAGACCAGGTAAAATAGCTCCTTCTTCTTGTATGACATACTCCGGAAGTGTAAATGTCGTGCCAAATGTATGATTAAAATACGTCGCAATATCACGCGCGATTTCAATATGCTGAATTTGGTCTTTTCCAACTGGTACATGGGTAGCTTGAAATAATAATATGTCAGCTGCCATTAAAATCGGATACGTATATAACCCCATATTCACTCCTGCATCGACCTCTAACCCCGCTTCTTTATTTTGCTCCACCTTCGCTTTATACGCATGAGCACGGTTCATAAGACCTTTCGGAGTTAGGCAAGCTAAAATCCAAGCTAATTCTAGAATTTCCGGCACTTCTGTTTGCCGATAAAAAACAACATCTTCCCCAAGTCCAAGCGATAACCAAGTAGCTGCTACCTCTTTCGTATAACTGCTGAACTTTTCTGAATCATGCACAGCATTTAATGCATGATAATCAGCTATAAAGTACAATGCTTTTCCTTCATTATTCTTTGACATTTGTAATGCAGGTTTAATCGCACCAATATAATTCCCTAAATGCGGATAACCTGTCGGCTTAATTCCTGTTAACATTATTTTTTCACTCACACTAACTCCTCCTTTCGCAAAATAAAAAGAGCCCCTCATCCTTAAAAAGGACGAGAGACTCCCGCGGTACCACCTTAATTAGCTATCATTAGCTCACTTCATACTTCAATAACGTGAAGTAACCGTCTTTACCTACTCATTTCAGTTAGAAGCTCCAGAGTCCATTCCATATTCATCCCTTACTGATTCTCACCACATATCAGCTCTCTGAAAAGTTTCGAATATGTACTCTTCTCTTTCATTGCTTTTTCGTTATTTTTTACAGTTTATCACATTTCACTTCCAAACAAACCCGAATTTTCTATTTTATATAGCAGGAATTTCCACTTCAATTGTCTAATATTATATAGGTTTGCAGAAATATTCGAAACAACTTTGGAGGTTTTTTCATGGTAAAATATATATCCATTTTAGGTTCCACAGGATCCATCGGCACATCTGCATTAGATGTCGTTTCAGCTCATCCTGAACATTTCAAAATCGTCGGTTTAACCGCAAATTATAATATCGATCTTCTTGAGCAACAAATCAAAACGTTTCAACCTCGTATTGTAAGCGGATCAATGGGCGCGCCAATATGCAAATGTAATTGTTAATAAAAAAGCGCTAAAACAGTTCCCACTGTTTTAGCGCTTTTTTTCACGTATTCAACTTAACAAATCTATAACCGTGCGTAACTAACACTTTTAATATCGCATATCCTGGAATGGCTAAAATAATGCCCATAATCCCGAATAAGTTTCCGGCAGTTAAAATGATAAAAATGATAGTAATCGGATGAATATCTAACTTTTTACCCATAACTTGCGGAGAAATAAATTTACCTTCTGCTAATTGTACAACCATCATAACGATAATTACTTTTAACACCATTGCTGGCGAGTCGATGAATGCGATAATTAACGCTGGTGTAATCGCGATAATTGGTCCTACGTACGGAACGATATTTACAATCATCGCTAAAATCGCAAGTAATACCGCATATTTAATACCAATAATAAGATAACCAATTAATAGCATAATACCGATAAATAAGCTGACGATAATTTGACCTCTAATATACGAGCTAATCGCATAATGCATATCATCTAGTATTCTCATTGCTGCTGGTTGTCTTTGCTCTGAAATGAACTTTAAGAAGTGATTCGGCAATTGTTCGCCATCTTTTAAAAGATAGAACAATATAAATGGAACCATTACAAATGTTAAAACAACCTCTGTAATAGTACTCAAAAATCCAGTTACATTCCCAGTTACTGATGATAATGACTTTGTAAAATCAACTGTATAGTCTTTTACCATATTCGCAACATTAATATTTAAATTCTCCTGAATTTTACCGAGTAAATTACTTTCCCCGAATCTACGTGCTGCTTGTTCAATCTCATGGCCAAAATACGGTAAGTTATCAATTAATGCATCAATTTGATCTTTAATAATAGGGATAACCGTTACAACTAAAAATACAAATAATCCTAGTACGATTAAATATATAGAAGCTATCGATACGATTCTTGAAACACCTTTCTTTTCTAAAAGCGAAACGAATGGATGTAAAATATAGAATAGTACGCCTGCTAATAGTACTGGGAAGAAAATTGTTTTTAAAAATACGATAAACGGTGTAAAAACAAATGATATTTTTGTTAGCAATAAAATATTAATGAACAATAACGCAAATCCAAGTAATACCGCCAAATAATTTTGTTCTCTAAAAAACTTTCTTAACTTATCTCTTTTTCTTATATTTATTTTCTCCAATGAAACCACCTCTTCGAATGATGAAAAGCCCTTATTCAGGGCTCTTCATCATAATCTATATATCTATTTCTTTGCAGCTTTCACTACAAATGATACAATAAAAATTAACACGATTGCACCTAATAATGCTGGCACTACATGAATCCCACCAAATGATGGCCCAAAGGATCCAAATAATCTACCACCTAACGAAGCACCTAATAAACCTGCGATAATATTTCCGAACATACCACCTGGGAAATTTTTACCTGTTATAGAACTAGCAATTGCACCTATAATAGCACCAACTATTAATGTGATAATCCATCCCATTTTTAGTCCTCCATTTCTATTATAGTTTGTATGATTTAATACAAACATATGTATTTATCATTGCTAATCATATTTCACTATAGAAATATATTTACTACTATTTTACATATGGAGATACATATATTATATGCAAAAAAGAAAAATATTGTCAAACTCACCCATAAAGCAATTATATTCATATACCATATTTAAAGGAGGCTTCATTATCTATGATTCTTAAGTTAAATTCCACTTCTTTTGAAGTAGCAACATCCATTTTACAGGTTCAAATTCCAGCTTATAAAGTTGAAGCAGACTACTTAAATAGTACTGCCATACCTCGTTTATATGATACTGTAAACGATATTCAAAATTGCGTTGAAACATTCTATGGATATTTTTCTGAAAATAAACTTGTCGGTTTTATTTCTTTTGTACAAGAAGAAAAACTAATCGATATCCACAGGTTAGTTGTATCGCCCGATTTTTTTCAAAAAGGAATCGCAACGAAACTCCTAATTTATATATTTAACATGTTTCCCTCTTCAATGACATACATTGTACAAACAGGTAAAGCGAATACCCCTGCTATTACTTTATATAAAAAACACGGATTCATTACAGTATCAGATACAATACTTCCTGACGGTATGATTCTTACGCAATTAAAAAAGACAGAATACACAAAATAATTTGACTTGTTCGCTCCTTTATGTTATTTTTTACTTTATAAAACCTTTTGCTGAGTCCAAATTTTGGAGCGGGGGAACCATTTTTGTAGCTATGCTACTTGGGGCGAATCTTTTTTAAGTAGGGAAACTCTCACTTCCCGAGTCCGACAGCTAACCTCGTAAGCGTAATGGGAGAGGAAGGTGCTTTTTGCCTATGTTACACATTTTGCCTCCTTAATTATAAATATGGGATCGATATCAAATAGTCACCTATATTTATAGAAAAGGAGAATGTATTATGTTACGTTTATCTGATCACGCAATTAAAATGATGGAGCAAAGACTTCGAATTGAAAAACAACGCACATATCAAGCAAATAAGGTTGTAGATAACTTACATCACAAATACTTCTTTCAGCATATTTTTCAACCGAAAAGATAAAGAAAATGTTTATTTAATATTAAAAAACACAAGGAATGTCTTTGTAAGACACACCTTGTGTTTTTTATATTCTTTATAAAATTCTCACTACATTTAAGCTTGCTGTAATCGCACCTGCTATAGTAGTCACATGCCCTACACCTAACGGGCCATTTTGTAATATTAATGTTGAATTGGCACTCGTCACATTCACAAGAAGTGTATTTGAAATGGCTGGTTCGATTACTACAGTTGATGTCGTTACGTTTTGTATAAAACTCCCTGTTAGTTGCGTTCCATTTAATAGCAATCTAACAGATACTGTCTCATTCCCACCATTTGCATCCCCTTGAAAATAGTAGCTTACTAAATATATTCCTGGCGTCGTTACTGTGACTGTCGTAGCACTAGTTAAAGATACACCAGTTCCATATACAGTGGATCCAGAATTAATTGGGATGTTGGCACTTGCTGCAATTGTGCTTGTTGATGTAGAAAAGAAATATCCGCCACCTGTCGATATAGCAGATGATCCTGTTGCTCCAGTTAAGCCTGTTGGACCCGTGGCACCTGTTGGGCCTGTTACTCCTGTTCCCCCTGTCGCTCCTGTTATTCCTTGTATGCCTTGTATTCCGGTCGGTCCAGTTGCACCAGTCACTCCTGTCGCTCCTGTTGCGCCGGTTGCTCCCGTCACACCTTGTGGGCCTTGAATTCCTTGGATTCCTTGTGGGCCTGTTATTCCAGTCACTCCTGTTGCTCCCGTCGGACCCGTTATCCCTTGCGAACCTTGGATTCCTTGGATTCCTTGTGGACCTGTTACTCCCGTAGAGCCGGTCGCTCCTGTTGGGCCTGTTACTCCTTGTGGACCTTGAATTCCTTGAGGACCTTGAGGACCCGTTACTCCCGTCGGACCTGTTGCTCCAGTTGCACCGGTTGGACCCGTCGAGCCAGTTATACCTTGTATGCCTTGAGGTCCAGTCGGGCCTGTTGGACCAATCGGACCTTGAATTCCCTGTGGACCGGTTGGACCTTGTATCCCTTGTATTCCCTGAATCCCTTGCGGGCCTGTTGCACCAGTTGGACCGGTTGGACCCTCTGGGCCTTGCACTCCTTGTATTCCAGTCGCTCCCGTTGGACCTATATCTCCTTGTGGACCTTGAATTCCTTGGATTCCTTGAGGACCAGTTGGACCTGTTATACCACTTATCCCTTGCACTCCTTGTAAACCTTGAGGACCGGTTGGACCGAGTGAACCTTGGATTCCTTGTAGCCCCTGTAAACCAGTTGGACCGGTCGCTCCCCTTACTCCTTGCTCACCTTGTATGCCTTGTATCCCTTGAGGGCCGGTTGGACCGATTGGCCCCTGTGCCCCTTGCACTCCTTGTAAACCTTGAGGACCGGTTGCTCCTACCGGTCCCTGGATTCCTTGTAGACCTTGCGGACCAGTCGGACCGGTTACTCCTTGTATCCCTTGTGGACCTTGAATGCCTTGATCACCCGTTGGACCCGTTGCCCCCATTGGTCCCTGTACTCCTTGCAAACCTGTTACACCAGTTGCTCCGGTCGGTCCCTGGATTCCTTGTACCCCTTGAATTCCAGTCGCTCCTGTTGCCCCTGTTGCTCCAGTCGGACCAGTTGGACCCCCTGGTGATCCTGCTGGACCGGTTGGACCAGTTGGACCTCCTGGTGGACCAGTTGGACCGGTTGCTCCAGTCGGGCCAGTTGCAGAACCTGTCGGACCAGTTATCCCAGTGGCTCCTGTTGGGCCAGTTGGACCTGGATCACCTTGTAAACCGGTTGGACCAGTCGGACCGATTACACCTTGCACTCCTTGTATTCCTTGTATTCCTGTTGGACCTACCTGCCCCATCTCTCCCTGGGGACCTTGTAAACCTTGAACACCAGTTTCCCCTTGTGGACCCATTGGTCCTTGCTCCCCTTGAATTCCTTGAGAACCAGTTGGCCCTGTTGGACCAATCGGACCCTGTATTCCTTGTATTCCGGTTACACCTTGTAAACCACTACCTCCTAAATTACCTTGCACACCTTGTATACCAGTATTTCCAGTTGGTCCAGTCGGGCCAATTTCCCCTTGCACTCCTTGTATTCCTTGTACTCCTGTTGGGCCGGTTGGACCGATTTCTCCTTGCATTCCTTGTATGCCTTGTATTCCTGTTGGACCGGTCGGACCGATTGGGCCAGGAATTCCTTGTATCCCTTGAATACCAGTTGGACCAGTCGGACCTCTTTCTCCTTGTATTCCTTGAACACCTTGTATTCCCTGTGGGCCTCGTTCTCCCATAGGTCCTTGATTACCTTGAGAACCTTGTGGTCCAGTTAAACCAGTTGGGCCGGTTGGACCGATTGGACCTTGTACGCCTTGTATTCCTTGCGGTCCAGTTGGTCCACCTAAAGCACCAGTTGGACCGGTTGGACCAGTGGGCCCCGTAATACCTGGCGGTGGAAAAGGAATAGGTGCTTGAAACTTACTACACTTATCTTGATTCTTCACAAGCATCTCCCCCGTTATAACTAACGTATCAAACTATTTTTAATACATTTAAACTAGCTGTTATCACACCAGATAATGTCGTTACATGCCCGATAGCTAACGGACCATTTTGTAAAGACAAAGTTGCATTTGAAGAAGTAACTTCAATGACCATCGTATTCGAAACTGCTGGTTCTAATATAAAAGTACCTCCTGTAACATAAAAAATAAAACTCCCTGCGACTTGTATTCCATTTAAAGTAAGCCTCACTGAAATTGTTTCATTTCCGGCAGTTGGATCGCCTTGAAAATAATAGCTTACTAAATAAATTCCCGGCGTACTTAACGTTACAGTTGTTGCATTTGTTAAACTGACATCAGAACCAAAAACTGTAGATCCAGAATTAATTGGTATTAACGCATTCGCTGCAATTATACTCGTTGAAGTAGAAAAGAAATAACCTCCCCCGCTAGGTAAGCCAGTCGCTCCTGTCGCTCCCGCTATTCCCAAGAAACCTATTGAACCTGCACTACCAGTTGCTCCTGTCGGTCCCACCA
Organism: Bacillus sp. ISO11; assembly: GCF_003458115.1. NCBI lineage: Bacteria > Bacillati > Bacillota > Bacilli > Caryophanales > Bacillaceae > Bacillus > Bacillus sp. ISO11. Next base: position 197,501 of record NZ_QXCO01000003.1, read on the forward strand.
CGCCACTTGGGCCCTGACTACCTTGTGCTCCAACTGGGCCTATACTACCACTAGCACCTGTCACCCCACTTGCTCCAATTGGGCCTTGCAACCCTTGAATCCCTTGTATACCTTGTATTCCTTGCGGACCCGTTGCACCTGTATTGCCTGTCGTTCCCGTTATTCCTTGTATTCCCGTAATCCCTTGAACACCTTGCACACCTTGTAGTCCAGTTGCCCCAGTTGCTCCTGTGGCTCCAGTTTCGCCCGTTGCTCCTGTAATTCCAACATTTCCTTGTGGGCCTTGTGGGCCTTGACTACCTTGCGCTCCTTGGACTCCTTGTGAGCCTGTTATACCGACTTCCCCTGTATTTCCTTGGGGACCTCTAATTCCTTGTGCACCTGTTGGGCCGATAATTCCTTGCACTCCTTGTATTCCTTGCACTCCTTGCGCTCCTGTTGGACCCGTTATTCCTTGTAATCCTTGAGGACCTTGCAAACCAATAGCTCCAGTCGGTCCTATTATTCCTTGCACTCCTTGAGGACCTTGGGCACCTTGTGTACCTGTCAATCCGGTAGTCCCTTGTATCCCTTGAACACCTTGAGGACCTTGTGTTCCAGCTGCTCCTGTTTCCCCTTGAATTCCTTGAACTCCTTGTATACCTTGTGCTCCAGCAGGACCAGTTGCTCCTCGGATTCCTTGTGTTCCTTGAGCTCCTTCCGCTCCTGTAACACCAACTGGACCAGCTATCCCTTGTATTCCCACCATTCCTTGTGCACCTGTTGGACCTATCACACCTTGTATACCTTGAATACCTTTAGGACCTTCTGCACCTGTTGGACCAGTTACTCCCAGCGGACCTTGTATTCCTTGAGAACCTTCTGCACCAGTTGGACCTGTTATACCTTGGTTACCTTGAGGACCTTGTGCTCCTTGTACTCCAACTGCTCCAACTACACCTTGGGAACCTTGCGCTCCCCTTACACCTTGAGAACCTGTTGGACCTGTTATACCTTGCACTCCTTGCGCTCCAATTGGTCCTATCCCTCCGCTTACACCTGTTGAACCGGTCGCACCCGTTGGACCTGTTGGACCTCCTGGTGGACCGGGTGGGCCAGCTGGTCCAGTCACCCCACTAGAAGGGCCAATTGGACCGGTCACTCCCGTCGGACCGCCCGGTGGTCCTTCTGAGCCTTGAGTGCCAATACTACCCGTCGCTCCTGTTATACCTCTTATTCCCTTTATCCCTTGAAAACCTGTTGCTCCCGTTATACCTTGTATTCCTTGCACACCTTGTGGTCCTTGTAAACCTATTACACCTGTTATCCCCTTTATTCCACTTATACCTTGGGCACCTTGCATTCCAGTAGAACCAGTTGGACCCACTTCACCTTGTATTCCTTGAGCTCCTTGTGGGCCTTCTTCTCCAGTAATTCCTTGTATACCTTGGAAGCCGTCTTCCCCTTGTATACCAATAGCCCCTTGCTCTCCTTGTATTCCTTGAACACCTTGAGGGCCTTGTGGACCAGTTATACCCGAGACTCCAGTTATGCCTCTCTCTCCCTGCATTCCTTGTGCCCCTGTTTGTCCTCGCTCACCTATTTCCCCTTGTATTCCTTGTATGCCTTGTATACCTTGACTACCAGCAGGACCCGTAGCTCCTTGTATTCCTTCTAATCCTTGTACTCCAATATCACCAATTAGACCTTGGTTACCAATTAATCCTTGAGCACCTTGGAGACCAGTTGGGCCAGTTATACCTTGCTCTCCTGTATCACCAATAACCCCTTGTATTCCTTGTGCTCCTGTTGTCCCTCGGGGACCTTGTATCCCCCTGATACCTTGAGGACCTTGGGGCCCAGTTGCTCCCGTCGGTCCAGTCACCCCTGTAGGACCAACAGGACCTTCATGCCCTCCAGTTGGACCGATTGGACCACTATTACCTGTCGGACCCGTTGCTCCTATAAGCGGAAGAGGCAGTGCCACTCCAAATTTTTTGCACTTTCTATGATGACGCACAACAATCCCCCTTCCCCAAAATAATTACACCTTTTATATGAAATGCATTTTTATAAGAAAAGTACACATTTAACCTGAATTTTATTAAAATAAAGAAGCCTATCATTTGTTTGAAATGATAGGCTTCTTTTATAAAAACAGTTTATTTTCTAGCTTTAATAATAAAAGTAGTCGGCACCATTCTAGCTTTATATAAAGAATAATACTTCGTAGACGGCTCAGCTAGTTCTCCATCAAACGAGCTTGATGGTTCAGGCTCTTCTATTAATAAAAAGATTCGACCATCATATGTGACAGTCGAATCTTTTTATTTTTCATATTCAAGGTGATTATGTCTTTTACAACCAAATAAATAGCAAGCGCCTATATAATCAGTTTCAAACTCTAATCCTGGAACGTATCCAGATTTGATACGTTCTACCATTGTTTTATAACAATTATTCTCTTCTGTATATTCCTCAATTAACTCTTTCTTATCATTTTCTGTCCAGTTTTCTTCTACTTCTTCATTCTGAACATCTTCTATATCTGCTGTTTTCGCTTCGATAGATTCCCGTATAACTTCATTTATACGGGAGAAATTATTCGTTTTATATAGAGCATACACAAATATACCAATCCAATTAGGACTTTTCCAGCATTCTTTATATCCCTTTTCGAACCATTCAATTGCTTCTTTATAGCAATTCAACTCAACATATAAATCTGCTACATTAATTTCCCCTAAAAAATTATCAGATTCCCTGTTAAAAGTATCTAACTTCTCTTTTGCTTCTGTCGTTCGTTCTAAATCAATTAAACATTTTACATAGCTATACATGATATAGTCCGAATCCCCTGCAACTCGCAAGAAAAATTCTGAAGCTTTTTCCAGCTCTCCAAGGTTATAATGCGCTACAGCTACATTATGATATGCTTCATCTGATGGTTGAATCGAAATAGACTTTTGTAATGCTTCTTTCGCTTCTGTCCATTTTTCTTGTTTCATGTAAATGTCCCCTAAGATGTTATAGGGAAAGTATGAAGAAGGATTCAACTTAACAACTTCTTTTATTAATTCAAGAGCTTTCTTATCGTTCTCTTCCTCATAAAAGTACATCCAAGCCAGATTATTGAGAGATTGTACCCCTCTAGATTTATGTACTGCTTGTTGAAACAGTTCCATTGCTTCCTCATATTTATTTTGTTCAAACATTTCAATTGCCCTCTCGTTAATGTTCAAATAACTACCTCCGAAGTGAATGAATTCATCTATTCCCTATCATTATTGTAAAATGTAAAAATTGTAATTCCCACAAAAAATTTCTTTCTCCTGTCTACATTTCGATTGAACTAGAAGCTAAAACACACGAATTTACAACAATAAGTAAATTTTTCAGTCTCTCTTACATTGGATATACAGCCTTTTTTAATTTACATATTATGGTACAATAAAAAGAGTACTAGCTAAACATTTACGCTCCACACTAGCAGTCTAACAATGCCAAAATCAAAAATCACATAGAATCGGAGGGGATGTTATGAAAAGGAAATTACTTGTTCTTCTATTCACCGGAATCATACTATCAGGATGTTCAACTATAGCAGAGAATTCTTTAGAAAGCGGGAAAGGCAGTATGGAATTATTAACACCAACGATCACAGCAAAAGATAATGAGTTAGAAATTAAGACAGAAGGAATTGATGAAAATAAAGTAACTTTTATTTATGTTGCTAATAAAAAAGTGTTAGAACAAAAGCTAAAGAATGGTGAATCCTACAAGCTTAACATTAAAGATATCGAACACGCTCATCGGACAGACTACAAACCAAAAGTTCAACTTTTGCAAACGAAAGATGATAATGATGATGGAGAAATAGTAACCTTCAAACAAGTTAGATATACAGTTAAAAACTGATTTTAAAGTTGTTTCATTATAAATGTAACGAACGAAAATATACTTTTAACAGTAGATAAATGTAGGGGGTGCTAACATGAAAAAACGATGGATTTCTTGGTGGATTGGTAACATATTTTGGATTATCGTTTTTGGAATATGGGCCGCTATTATTTGGCTACGAGATGTTGATGGGGCTGGTGTTATTCAAACACCTGAAATTAAATCAATATCACTTATCGTTTTATTAATTGCGTTTATCATACCGGTATTTTTTCAAATTATATGGCTAATCATTAATTTGAGAATGAGTAAAAAAAATAATTATACGATTTAGTTTTTTTGAATTAATAGATGAATATTTTTCATAAAAAAAGAGAGAAATCTACATCAAAATAGATTCCTCTCTTTTACATTTGGACTTATACCGCACTTTTAATGCAGCACTACTCCTCTTTTTTACGATGCATGTTCATCTTTCTTTTTCATTAACGCTCTTTTCTTCATCGCCTTCGTTAAATATCCACCCTTAAACGAGCGAATTTCATACGAAGACATAAACGCTTTCGGTGCAATTTCATTAATGATTTCTAAAAGCTCTTTCTCCCTAGAACGCTTTGCGACGATATCTAAGCGATAACGTATAGAATTAATACCTTCGCCCTCAAATACTGTAACGCCAAATCCAGAGTGACGTAATTCATCTACTAATTCATTACAACGGTCTAGTAAACTAACTTGATACGTAATATAACCAATTGCTAATTTATTCTCTATATAACCGCCTAATAACAGTCCCGCACTAAAGCCAATGACATAGGCAACGATGTTCATCCAATTTGATAAATCTTGAAACACAATACCTAAACTGACAATGTAAATAGCTCCTTCTAACAATCCAACACCAGCAGCGGATCTTGTTTGATTCTTTACAAGCAAAATCGTACGGATTGTTAATATTGGAACGTAAATAATTTGAAGCACAAAAATAAGTAGCGCTTGTAACATTGGTATCCACCTCTTTCAAAAAGTCTTTTGTCATAATAACATACATAACCTTTAGAAATCGATGGGTTTTTTAAAAAATTTTTATTATTTTTCATAGTATTGAAAAACACAAAAAAGAAGCGTATTATATTTGTCGTTAATTTGGTTACTTGTACCAAATTACTAAAATAAAAAAGGAACCCGATTAGGTCCCTTTCATCATAGCTCTATGTTTTTCGAAGCATGTTCCCTTTGCTTCTCTTCTTCTTTCACTAACTGCATATTTGCATACGCTAAATTTGCAATCATTAAAAAGTGACCACCTAAAATACCTGTACCGAATGCCCACATTTCCATCTCATGCTCAATTTCATACATGATGATAGCTCCTAAAATAGCAGCTGCAAATCGGTTTAAAACTCCTAATCCAGGAGCCTTTTCCTTCATTACGATACTTTTTCCGAGTTTCTCCACTCTTCGAGCTAATAACCAAAGACAATAGGCGCTTACTGCTAATCCAATACCGAACCCTGTCACTTGTTTTCCAAACGGAGTAATCGTCCACATAAGTAGTAAACCACTAAAGATCACATACAATTGTAATCGATATACACGTAAGGCTTCTTGAATCAAAATATCCGCTCCTAAGTTCTCATTTTTTGTACTTTAGAAGAAAAGCAGCAACTTACACAGTTGCTGCTTTCTCTTCTTCTTGTTCTTGTTCCATCTTACGAATTTCAACACGTTTAATTTGGTAAGCGTCTTTTTCTAACACTTTAAATTCATAACCTTCCGCCTCAACGTGTTGTCCTTCTTCGATTTCATGATTTTGCATCATAATCCATCCACCGATTGTATCCACATCATCTTCTTCGATGTGTAATCCAAATAAATCTTTCACTTCTGAGATAAGCACTTTTCCATCAACAATGATATGTTGCTCGTTCACATGTTGAATTGGCGGTGCTTCATCTTCATCATATTCGTCACGAATTTCGCCGACGATTTCCTCCAAGATATCTTCAAGCGTTACAATTCCGGCTGTTCCTCCGTACTCATCATATAAAACAGCCATCGGAATTCGCTTCTTCTGCATTTGAAGTAATAAATCGTGAATTGGAGTCGTTTCCATCACTTCAATAATCGGACGCATATACGAGCGAATAGATGATAAATCTTTTTGATCCTCGGTCATATATCGAATAAAGAAATCTTTTACGTTGACCATACCGATAATATCATCTTTATCTTCTCCAAAAATCGGATAACGTGTGTATCGCTCATTTTGGATCACTTTCATGTGTTCTTCTACTGAATCTTCCAGGTAGAAACCAACGATTTCTGTTCGCGGTACCATAATCTCTTTTGCAATACGATTATCAAATTCAAAAATGTTATTTACATACTTGTATTCAGCTTGATTAATTTCGCCACTTTCATAGCTATCTGAAAGGATAAGACGTAATTCTTCTTCTGTATGAGCTACTTCATGTTCTGAAGCTGGCTTTAAACCGAATAAACCAGTTATCACACGAGCTGAACCGTTCAATACCCAAATAAATGGATACATTACTTTATAGAACATCATTAATGGACCTGCCAATAATAACGTTACCCTTTCAGCCTTTTGAATTGCCATCGTTTTCGGAGCTAATTCCCCTACTACAACGTGTAAATACGTCATAATCATAAAAGCAAGACCAAATGTTAATACTGATGAAATAGAAGGATTTAAGTTCCATTTCTCAAATAACGGGTGTAATAACTTTTCAATTGTCGGTTCACCTAACCAACCTAATCCCATAGCTGTAACTGTAATACCTAATTGACAAGCAGATAAATATTCATCTAAATTTGTTGTTACCTTTTTCGCTGCTAAAGCACCGCGTTTTCCTTCCGCAACAAGCTGATCGATACGGCTTGAACGTATCTTTACAATCGCAAACTCTGCTGCTACGAAAAATCCAGTAAATGCGATTAAAATCGCAACCATGACTAAATTAAATATTTCCAATGAATCCCCTTAGTTAAAAAACTAAGGTGTCCACCTCCTGTATACTATAATGTTTTCTTATTTGTTCGTTAGAAAACATAGCCCGATACAAAAATTAAAGAGGTCGGATTTCACTTATTCTATAATAATAGAGCAAGTGTCTGTATTAAAGCTGTCGTTTGACCAGATAAAGATTTCGATATTTTTTCACGTTGTGAATCAGTCAATCCATCTAAAAGCGGCTTTAACTCAGTAAGCTCCACTTCTAATTGATGAATATGGTCTGTCACTTCATTCACTTGTTTCGAAACGTGTTCATTGATACCGAGCAGCTTCTTCTTCTCCTCGATTTTCTCTTTAATCTCACAAAGCGGCATATGCATTTCTTTGCACTTCTCAATAAATTGTAATGTCTCAAATGCTGTTTCGTCGTAATAGCGATAATTAGATTGAGATCGCTCCGCTTTTAAGATACCTAGATTCGTATAATAATCAATCGTTCGTTTCGACACGTGAGCCATGAGAGCCAACTGTCCGATTCGATACACCTTCCCAACGATCTTCCCCCCTTGTTTATATTACTTACATCATACAATACATAAACTGTACAGTCAAACGTGACGGTTTATTATTCACAATTTATACAAAATCCCAATCTCCTCCTATGATGATTCAATACGAGTAATCTACACTTATACAATAAAATTACTAAACTACTACCTAATCACTACATTGTCTGCCACTTTTAACCTTTCTTATTTAAAAGCATATCCTACTAATAATGATTGCTTGTATAGGAGGGAATTAATATGAAAAAGACAATCATTTCTCATTTTTATAATGAAGAATACCTACTTCCATGGTGGCTTATGCATCACACGAAAATATTCGATCACGGCATTTTAATTAATAGAGGGTCTACAGATCGTTCCGTAGAGATTTGTAAACTATTAGCACCCCACTGGGAAGTACGAAATTCAAGATTTCTTGAGTTTGATCCAACTAATACTGATATTGAAGTGATGGAAATTGAAAGAGAAGTTTCAGGTTGGAAAATCGTTTTAAATACTACTGAATTCTTTTGTTGTAATAATACTGAAGAATTTTTTTCATCTCTTCATACACTAGGCCAAAACATGTATGCGATTAGAATGATTTTAATGATAGATAATCATAATTATAATTATTCAAAGCCTAGATATTCTATCCCCTTAGTAGAACAGCGATACCACGGTGTCTTCCCTTATAACCCAAATCTCGGATGTGCTTGGAGATTTATTCACAATCATCTAGACGGTGCATATTTACCTGGTAGACATCATTCGCGGCACGGATATATAATTTATGACTATCCTTCATTTATTTTAAAATTTTATTTTAGCCCTTGGAATGAACAATCAAAGGCAAGAAAATTACAAATTACACCTACCCTTTCAAAAAGGGGTGTTCAAATGGGACTTCAAACACATTACGGTCAATCTCCTGAAGTACTGGACATACGTTTTTTAGAGCTTAGTAACCTAACACAAGACCTCCGTCATAACCCTGAATATCAAGAATTATTCCCAAAATTCAAACCGTAATATTTTCTGCATCGTCATCACCTCAAACATTTTCATTCACTTAATCAAAAACAATCTCATTTGCATAAAACATGAATACTGTATAAATAATAAATTTTTATTTTAGGAGGAAAAAATGAAAGCTGTTATTCTTGCTGGTGGGTACGGTACAAGAATTGGGGAAGAAACACATTTAAAACCGAAACCTATGATTGAAATTGGAACAAAGCCCATTCTATGGCACATTATGAGTTTGTATAGTCATTACGGGATTACTGAGTTTATTATTTGCTTAGGCTATAAAGGATATGCAATTAAAGAGTTCTTTCTAAATTACAACTTACACATGTCTGATTTCACAATACAGTTAAACGATAATACAATTACTAGCCATTCTCATCGTGTAGAACCATGGAAAGTTACACTAATCGATACTGGTGTAAATACCGAAACGGGTGGCCGAGTGAAAAAGATTAAAAATTATGTCGGAGACGAACCTTTCTGCCTCACTTATGGTGATGGATTAAGTAATGTAAATATAAAAGAACTTATTACATTCCATAAAAAACATGGAAAAATGGCTACTGTTACTGCCGTACAACCTCCTGGTAGATTTGGTTCTCTCATATTAGATAAACAGTCTGTAACATCTTTTCAAGAAAAACCATTAGGTGATGGCGGATGGGTTAACGGTGGATTTTTCGTTTTAAATCCTGAAGTTTTCAATTACATTAGTGGAGATAAGTCTGTTTTTGAAACAGACACTTTAGTTCAGTTAGTAAACAAAAATGAATTGGCCGCATATCAACATTCTGGTTTTTGGCATCCGATGGATACATTGCGCGATAAAAATAAATTAGTCGAGCTATGGGAAAGTAATAACGCTCCGTGGAAGGTTTGGTAATATGGCTTCATCATCTTTTTGGAATAAGAAAAAAGTATTTATTACAGGACATACTGGATTTAAAGGCTCCTGGCTCACCCTTTTCTTAAGTTCTTTAGGTGCAGAAGTAGTAGGCTTTTCTTCTCATCCCCCATCCATTCCTAACACTTTTGAACAAGGTAACGTAGCAAAAGAGTGCACGACAATGAAAGGCGATATTACAGATTACCATTCTTTATTTCATGCCATGAAGCAGCATAAACCTGACATAATATTTCATTTAGCAGCTCAGCCAATCGTAACCGCTTCATACAAAAATCCTATCGATACATTCAAAACGAATGTTTTAGGTACTGTCCACGTGCTAGAAGCAGCAAAGTCCGTCGAAAGCGTACGTGCCATTATTAATGTGACAAGCGATAAATGTTATGAGAATGACGGTAGTGGCGACCGAGCGTTCGTGGAAAATGACCGACTAGGAGGTTTCGATCCTTATAGCGCTAGTAAAGCTTGCGCTGAAATAGCGGCAACATCCTATCAAAAATCATTCTTCCGCACTAATACCCAGAAACTCGCCTCAGTCAGAGCTGGTAACGTCATCGGCGGTGGTGATTGGGCAGAAGACCGATTATTCCCTGATATCATTCGGGCATATTTGCACAATCATACTTTGTGTATTCGAAACAAATATGCCGTCCGTCCGTGGCAACATGTTTTAGATCCTTTACATGGCTATATCCTTTTAGCTGAGAAACTTTGGAATGATGCTAAATATGCAGAAGCGTGGAATTTCGGCCCAATGAATGAACCTAACAGAACCGTTCATGATGTCATTGAATCTGTAATAAAATTATGGAATAACCCACTAACAATCATTTCCTCCTCTACAAATACTCCTTATGAATCACCTGTTTTAACACTCGATAGTACAAAAGCAGTAAACAAACTCGGCTGGACTCCTAAGTTATCAACAGATGATGCTATCGCTTGGACTGTTGATTGGTACAAAAAATATGCATCTGGTGAAAATATAGAATCTTTCACACGACAACAAATCGATGCATTCAAAAATTTATAAGGGGGCTATAAAATGGAACAGAAAAAATGCCGTTTTTGCCACTCATTACTAACCAACACTTTTTTAGATTTGGGCGTTTCCCCTCTTGCTAATTCATTTGTAGCTCCTGAAAGCTCATATAAAATGGAACCTTTTTATCCGCTGCACACATTTGTTTGTAACTCTTGTTTACTCGTCCAGCTAGATGAATTTGAATCCCCACAAAATATTTTTCATAACTATTTATACTTCAGCTCTTACTCCTCAAGTTGGCTACTACACGCTAAACAATATGTAGAAATGGCTATTAAGCGTTTCAACTTAACGAAACATTCAAAAGTGATTGAAATCGCAAGTAACGATGGGTACTTATTACAATACTTTAAAAAAGAAAATATCGAGACATTGGGAATTGAACCCGCGAAAAACGTAGCAGAAATTGCTATCAAAAAAGGAATTCCTACTCATGTAAATTTTTTCAGTAATGACTTAGCAAAAAAATTGCCACAAGCTGATTTAATCGTCGCAAATAACGTATTAGCACATGTTCCAAACTTGCATGATTTTGTTGCCGGTTTAAAAACGTTATTAAAACAAGATGGCACGATAACAATTGAATTCCCACACTTATTAAACCTCATATCCTTTAAACAGTTCGATACTATCTACCATGAGCACTTTTCCTACTTCTCACTTATAAGCCTTCAAAAAGTTTTAAGTTATCATCATTTACAAATTGTTGATGTAGAAGAACTTTCAACGCATGGTGGTTCCTTACGGATTTTTGTAAACCATCTAAGTGCCCAATCAACTATCCATTCCAATGTTACAAAATTAATTCAAAAAGAAGTCGACCACGGGTTAGATACTTTAGATTGCTATCTCCTTTTTTCTAAACGCATCGAACAATTGAAAATAAATATTTTAAAGTTTTTTATTGAAGCGAAAGCTTTAAACAAACAAATTATCGGTTACGGTGCTCCAGCTAAAGGAAACACCCTTTTGAATTATTGCGGGATAGGTAAAGAATTTCTAGCTTATACAGTAGATAAAAATCCTCACAAACAAAATCTCCTTTTACCAGGAACTCGTATTCCAATAAAATCTCCAGCAGAAATTAAACGTACAAAACCGGATTACATTCTTATACTTCCTTGGAATTTGAAAGACGAAATTATGAAAGAATGCTCTTTCATTCGTGAATGGGGCGGTAAATTTTTAGTGACGGTTCCAGAAATTGAGGTGATCGAGCCATGAAGAAAGTTGTTGTAACAGGTGGTAGTGGCTGGATAGGTAAATATGTTGTACATTCACTTATACAAAAGGGATATGAAGTGCACGCCACGTATAATAAAAATAACCCCTCTCACCTCCCTTGCCATTGGCATAAAGTAAACTTGCTTCGCGATGACGAAGTAAAACAATTCATTTCGGATGTTCAGCCTAGCCATCTCATTCACCTTGCTTGGGAAGCAGTGCCACCAGCATGCTATGTATCTATTAATAATTACTATTGGCTAAAGTCTAGTATTTCATTGATTCAACACTTCACAACATGCGGCGGAAAGCGTGTTGTCGTTGCAGGTACTGGCGCAGAGTACGAATGGTTTAACGGCGTATTATTTGAAGATTCACCGCTCCTTTCCTATAAAACCCCGTATTCTTTATGTAAAAATGCACTGCACTCCTGGCTAGAAACGTATGCACAACAAACAGGCCTCAGCATGTGTTGGGGCCGCATTTTTCATATGTATGGACCTCACGAACAAGGTAATCGGCTCGTTTCTAACATTATCACTTCCTTATTAAAAAACGAGGAAGCACTATGTACACATGGAAAACAATCGAGAGATTTCCTCCATGTGAGTGACGTCGCTGACGCTCTCGTAACAATATTAGAACACAGCGTTACAGGCACCATCAATATCGCTTCTGGTCAATCTGTACAAATTAAAAAGTTAGCTTCTATCATTGCTAAAAAGATAGGAAAAGAACATTTAATTAAACTAGGTGCAATCCCTTTCTCTAAAGATGAACCTTTATTTGTCGGGGTTAATGTAGAACGTTTAAAAACTGAAGTAAACTGGAAACCAACATACGATCTAAATACAGGAATTGAAGAAACAATTTTATGGTGGAAATCATTTATACAAAAACATAACGATATGCATCATTAAAACGTAAATCCTTCGTTCCTCTCGCTAATTCCTTATACCATTCTCCTAATCTTTCCGACGTAATAATATGGTGCGTCCCCATTCCCCCATGCTTACTAGCTTCAGAAAGAGTCGGACCAATTTGTAACTTTCTCTTTCTCATCGCATCGTTCCACGGACTAAACCCAAACCATAATATACAGGCAAGAGGTGGATAAATCATCGATTCATGCGCAGATAAATGTCTTCCAACCGTATAACTTCCATGCTCATGATTATGAATAAATCTACCTCTTCTCCATAACGGCCAATCTTCTGGTAAATAACCATGAAATCGCTGTTTCATTAAAGGTATTCCAAAGTTAAGGTCCGGATAGTTGTAGTTAGGATCATCAACCATAATAAGCCCGTCCAGCCAATACATCCTCCCCCCCAATTCATTTAGCGATTTCCAAAACTGATTTTTATCTTGCACGCAAAGAAACTCAGTCGTATTTAAAATCATTTTCCATCCTTGTACTTCTTGTTCTATCCTCATCACTTCATGATCTGTCGCATATGCATCAAACTCTGGATTTACAGAATCTCGCACCTCCCAATGCGGTGCGAATTTTTTACAAATCTCAACGGAACGATCTGTTGAACCTTTATTAATTAAAATACCATGATCAAAAAGTTTCGTATGATGCATAAGCCACCATGGCAATAAATACTCTTCATTGTAAAAATGTGAAATAACGGTTGTAGTTATAATAATCTCCTCCTCTTTCTCTATTAATCTACTTTTTATCCTACAACCAATATACTCATAAGCAAAAATATGTTTCCTAATTATTGATCAAATATTATTATTAATATTTTTGTAAGTTTTCCTTTGGTACCCAGCCCTTCTCACCATCTCTTCCTTCGCACCAAACCCATCCATTCAATTCTTCTAATCCGATCAATCTTTCTCCAATACTCACATTTAATTCTTTCGCAGTATATTGTTTTATAATAATTCCTGTTCCATTCATATCTTTTCTTATAATTTGCTCCGGAACCCATCCTTTCCGGTTATACTTCTCTTCGTGACAAAACATCCAGTTTTCCCAGTTTTCCGGACCAGCGTAACTCTCTATCATTTTCACTACATCCCCCTCTTCTAAGCGAATTGGATTAGGATAATTGCTAACATGTGATTTTATAACGATATATTTCATAACAACCTCTAATAATCAGAAAATTAAGTTATAATATCATTATAACTTAAAGAGGAGGAATGCACGCATGTACTACAACACTTCATTCGAAAACGATCAACCTGTAGGCCGTCTATAAACTAAGACGGGCAATCATATAACACATACACTACGCCTCGTCTTAGGGAACTCATAATACCCTAAAAATAGACGGAGGTACTTTACATGAAACAAACAATTTTAGGAGCTATATATTTATCACTAGCAGCAAGTATATGGGGCGGTATGTATGTTGTTAGCAAATACGTACTCGATTTTATCCCACCACTAAAACTCGTTTGGCTACGCTTTATTATCGCTTTTGTTGTTTTGTATGGAATTTTAAAACTAGCTGAGAAAAAGCAAAAGAAAAAAGTAACCATTCGCAAAAAAGATTGGCTCCTCTTCGCTTGGATTGGATTTATCGGCTATTTCATTTCGATCACATGCCAATTTATCGGAACAAAATTATCCGACGCTCATACAGGCTCGTTAGTTACATCAGCTACACCTGCATTTATGGTTATATTTGCAGCGCTCATTTTGAAAGAGAAACTAACTGCTCGTAGACTTTTATCTACTATAATAGCGACAATCGGTGTCATTATCGTAATCGGATGGGACATTGAAATTGGCTATTATTTTATCGGAACAATCATTTTAGTTGGAGCCGCTATTACGTGGGCTTTACTATCTATTTATGTAAAAACCGCTTCAGCTCGATTTTCATCTTTAGTTATTACAACGTATGCCATATTCTTTTCACTCTTTTTTATTACACCTTTTATGATATGGGAACTACAAACATCCTCTATCGGAACAGTAAATACGTACGTAATATTAGGCGTATTATACTTAGGAATCGTCTCAACAGCAGGTGCCTTTTTCCTTTGGAATAAAGGATTAGAATTAATGGATGCAAGCATCGGTTCCTTATTTTTCTTCTTCCAACCTATTGTTGGATCATTACTTGGCTGGCTCTTATTAAATGAGACATTAAATAGTAACTTTTTCATTGGCGGTATTCTTATTATATGTAGCGTTTTAATTACTACTTTTGAAAAGAAATAAAAAGCAGGCAGAGATTTTTAGTCTCTGCCTGTTCGCATTATTGGATCTTGGTCATGAAAACCAATACAAATCGGTATATATCATAATACTTCGCTTCTATTTGCTCTACTGCTAACGAAAAGACATCCTCTTGCATCTCTTCTAAATACTGAAATATATCCACACTAAACACTCCTCACTCTTTACGCACTCCAATGCGATGGACGGGACAATAATTTCGGTAATTTCGTATGCTTATCCCCTCTCGCAGCATTAACTTGAACTTGCGTCAGAAAAATACTATTAGTAAAATCAGCCCCGCGAATATCTGCATCTCGCAAATCTGCTCCGATGAGATCTGCTCCTCTTAAATCTGCACCATTTAAGTTAGCCGCAATTAAGTAAGCTCCTCTTAAATTTGCACCTTGTAAATTTTTCTTTTTCAGATTCGCTCCCATAAGGTCTGCTCCGCGGTGTATGATTCGTTTCTTACGCGCAGTATTCATTTCCTTCCATACTAGTTCGCTCGTTTCTAAAAGGAGAATGTTCACCTCTGCCCTATGCATTGGAACATTTATTTTCATTAACTCATCTGGATTTAAATTCGAAAGTCGCTCTGTCTCCTCAATTGCGTTCTCCAGCTCTTTATGAATTGGCTGTGTTGCCTTTAAAAGAATCGCCTCATTCAAATACCAAAGCATTTCATGAAGTTGATGCATAACTGGAAAAGCTTCGTACATTTTTCTTGCATGCTTTGCATCTTTCCGCCAATCAATCCCTTTAAACGTACCCTGAGAAATCTTCTGTCCAGCACCGAAACACTCAAATACTGTACAACCTTTATAACCTTTTCCTCTAAGATTTTTATGTATACTACATTTGAAATCTGATTGTAAGTTGGAACATGGTTTACCACCATCTTTATTCACTGCAAAATCTACCGATGCTGCGAACGGTAATGCAACGCAACATAGACCGAAGCATTTTTCGCAGTTTGCTTTTAAATGATCATTATGATTAGTCAAAATCTATACCCCCTGTTGTCTTTTGACTATTTCATAATATTCCAACTGTAATAAATAATCAATTTTAAAATAAACCGGCATCTTTCGTTTCAATTCATAACTTTATCATTCGATTTCCTTTCAATTGAAAAGGACTATTTCTATTTAATGAATTATAATTAAATTATAAATTTTCTAACTAAAAGGAGACTTATTATGGCACTAGAAATGAAAACAAACTGTCAAATTTGCGATCAATCGCTCGAACAAGATTCTGAAGCATACATTTGTGTATATGAATGTACATTTTGCGCACCATGTACAGAAGAAAGACATAACGTTTGTCCAAACTGCGGCGGCGAATTAGTACGTAGACCGAAAAAGAAATAATAAAAAGCAAAGCGATATCGCTTTGCTTTTGTTTAGGCATCTGAAATTATATATTTAAAAACTTCACACAAACAGGCTCTGGCACAACAACATCAGATTGTAAAAGTGTTAACTTACCTGTAGATTCATCTCTTGAAAATAACACAAGATTATGTGACTTTTCATTTGTAGCAACAAGAAACTTTTCAGTAGGATCTAATACAAAGTCCCTTGGCCAATTTCCTTCTGTAGATGTATGTTCCACAAATGTAAGCTGGCCTGAGTTTTGATCTACGCTATAAACAGCGATACTATTATGACCACGATTACCTGCATATACAAAGCGGCCGTCAGAAGAAATATGGATAGCACTGCCTTGACTATTTTCATCAAATTGTTCTGGAAGAGTAGAAATATACTGTAATTCTGTAAAGGATCCTTCTTCCGAGTTATATGTTAGCGCAATAACCTCTGAACTAAGCTCCGTCATTACATAAGCGTATTTTCCATTTGGATGAAAAGCAATGTGTCTTGGTCCACTTCCCGGATTCACAGACAGGTTATTCACTTCTATTAATGTACTATCTTTTACTTCATACGTAATTATTTTATCTATCCCTAAATCAACGCCCACTACATATTTTTCATCAGGAGTATATCCCGCGTAATGTGCATGTGGTTTTTCTTGTCTTTCTTTATTCGGACCTGAACCTTCATGCGCCATAATAGATGAAGCAGGATTTACAGTTCCATTTTCTTCATTTACTTCAAAAGACTCAATCGTTCCTTTATGGTAATTTGCTGTAACTACTGTATGATTTCCACTATCAACACTAATATGACAAGGAGAAGCCCCTTCTACTACTTGTCTATTTTTCGCTTTTAGTTCTCCAGTATGACTGTCAATGGAATAAGCAGCTACACCGCCAGATTCGCCTTCCTTAACAACGGAATAGAGATATTCATTATTTCGGTTAATCGTTACATATGTAGGGTTATCCAGCTTAGCAGTAAGCGTTACATTACCAATTTTTTTTGCTTCCGTGTCTAAAATAAACTTATATATTCCTTCACTATTTTCTTTCGTGTATGTTCCAATATATCCGATAAACTCTTTGTTATCCTTCATTTTCATAACCCTCTCTCCCTATATTTTTCATTCATCATACTTCTTAAAATATTTTATGTTGAAAGAGTATCCTAAAAAATCGGAGTACCTCTTTATACGTTACCATATTTTCTTGGTAAATAGCTTTTAAACCCACTTTTTTTGATACGCTGCTATACTTTCATATTCTTCTTCCAATTGACGGGACAAACGGATATAGATTGGCGTTAAATCTTTATATTTTTCCACACTTTCCATGTTTGGCTCATGATGAAAATCTGCACCTACCATTTCAGAAACTACGGATAATGTATCTATTTCACCTAAACTATATAAACCGAGGATTGCAGCTCCTAAGCAAGAGCTTTCGAAACTTTCCGGAACATATACGTCTTGATGGAAAATATCCGCCATCATCTGTCTCCAAAGTTCCGACCTTGCAAAACCGCCTGTCGCTTGAATTTTTTTCGGTTCGCCAATTAGTTCTTTTAAAGCGAGAAGAACTGTATATAAGTTATAAATTACTCCTTCTAAAACAGCACGTATCAGATGTTCTTTCTTATGATGCAATCCAAGTCCAAAGAAAGATCCTCGTGCATTTGCATTCCATAAAGGAGCTCTTTCCCCTGCTAAATACGGGTGAAATAATAAACCATCAGATCCAGGATTCACTTTTGCTGCTATTTCAGTAAGCACCTCATATGGATCTTTTCCTAAGCGCTTTGCAAGTTCAATCTCTGAAGTGCCCAATTGGTCACGAGCCCATCTGAAAATCATACCACCGTTATTAACTGGACCACCGATTACCCAATGGTCTTCAGTTAACGCATAACAAAAAATTCTACCTTTTGGATCTGTTACAGGACGATTTGTTACAGCACGTATCGCACCGCTTGTACCAATTGTAACAGCCACAACGCCAGGATCTATTGCATTTACACCTAAATTAGATAGTACTCCATCACTCGCTCCTACTACAAAAGGCGTAGAAACAAGTACATTCATCTCTTTGGCAAACTCTTCATCTAATCCTGTTAAACTGTGCGTTGTTGGAACAAGCTTTGAAAGCTTTTTATCTGTAATTCCCGCTACATGTAAAGCCTCTTCATCCCACTTTAAAGATTTTAAATTGAACATTCCTGTCGCTGATGCTATAGAATAATCAATTACATATTCTTTATATAACTTGTAAAAAACATATTCTTTAATAGAAATGAATTTATAACTTTTTGCGAATAACTCTGCTTGCTCATTCTGTAGCCAAACTAATTTCGAAAGTGGTGACATCGGATGAATTGGTGTCCCAGTACGAAGGTAAATTTCATGACCATTCATATCATTCTTTATTTTCTCCGCCCAGCTTGCACTTCTATTATCTGCCCAAGTGATACATCTCGTTAACGGCTTTCCCTTTTCATCTACAGCAATGATACTATGCATTGCCGAACTAAAAGAGACACAAAGAATATCATTCGGCTGTACACTACTTATTCGTACAGTTTCTTTAATCGTATTTATTACTGCATGAAAGATTTCTTCTGGGTCTTGTTCTGCTGTTTCAGGTGTAGGAGAATATAAAGGATATTCAATTCCATGACTAGCAATAACAGATCCATCAGTAGAAAATAGAACTGATTTTGTACTAGTTGTCCCAATATCTACACCAATCATATATTTTGAGCTCACCATCTCTTCCTCCTAACAAAAAATTGCTACAGTATCCCACCATAAAAATACATTCCTTTTATCTATTGATAACGTTGTATGCCACAATTATCTAAATAGAAACATCTTTATCTTAAACAAACATATCGAGTAGTAAAACGCCTCCAAAAGCGATAAATGAAAGTAACGTTTCTAATACTGTCCATGTTTTAAATGTTTCTTTCACTGTTAAGCCTAGGTATTCTTTTACCATCCAGAACCCAGCATCGTTTACGTGAGAAAACATTAACGCTCCTGCACCTGTTGCAATAACGAGTAACTCTAAGTTCACACCTGTCGTATTTTCAACGATTGGCGAAACGATACCGGCTGCTGTTGTTAAAGCGACTGTCGCTGACCCTGTCGCAATTCGAATTAACCCAGCTACTATAAATGCTAATACAATTGGAGATAGAGCTAAATGCTCAGACATTTGAGCAATAGCATTCCCTACCCCACTATCGATGAGAATTTGCTTAAATCCCCCACCAGCACCAATAATCGCAACAATTGAACCAATTGGTAATAAGCTATCTTCTGTTATCTTCTTAATAGCTTTTTTATCGATACCTTGACGAAATCCAAGAAAATAGAACGCCGCAAAACATGCAATCAATAGTGCAATTATAGGACTACCGATTAATGTGACAATCTTCATCAAAGTATTAGAAAGAGGCACATAAGGAGCTGCTGCAGCTAAAACCATTAACATAACAGGTAACAATATAACTAAAAATGAAACTCCTATTCCTGGTAATTTCGTTGATTTTGTATTTACACGAATCAATTCCGGCTCATTTTCAGGAATTACACGTTTGTGAATCCATTTCGCAAATATAGGACCTGCAATAATCGCTGCAAAAAATGTAATAATGAGTGAATACATTAGTACCTTCCCAAGATTCGCTTTATAAATACCAATTGCAACTATGGCCCCTGGATGTGGAGGAACAAGGCCGTGTACGACAGATAGCCCAGCAATTGCTGGTAATGCTATCAATAAAATATTTTGTTTCGTTGTTTTATGAATTGAAATTACTAACGGCAGTAATATTAAAATGCCTACTTCAAAAAACACCGGGATTCCAATAATAAAACCTGCAATTAACATCGCCCATGGTAAGTTTTTTATCCCAAAGGATTTAATAAAGAACTCTGCCACTTGCATTCCAGCACCTGACTCTGCCATCATTTTCCCTAAAATTGTACCTAATACTAAAATACCTACTAAATGCCCGAGAACACTGCCGACTCCCGTTTCATAAGCACTCACTATTTTATCCATTGGCATCCCAGACATAATTGCTAAAAACAAACTTGCAATCGTTAAACTAATAAATGCATGCCATCTCCACCACGATACCCCTAAAATAACAATTACGATTGATAATAATGTAATCATTAAAAGGTACATATTCATACGCAGTTCCACCCCTTTATGTAAACCCTTTCAAAATTGCTATACAATTAAGAGAACCTATATAGTTCTTTCATGAGTAAGAATTTATATATCGATATACAAATCATCTTCACAAAATAATAATTTATACAAAAAGAATCTCCCTTATCAGAGATACATGTTAACTCACCTCTCTGATAAGGGGATTTCTCTTCCATAATTATAATGTTATTGTGATAAACGCTTCGCGCGATCAATTTTCCCTTTTTTAAAAGTGAATGACACTTTCTTCTCTTGCTGTTTTCACGTAGTAAGACTACAAACTCAGTATCCACTTTAAACGATGAAGTTACTTAGGATTTGTCTTCTCATGAAAAACAACTTTCGGAAAGCACCTTCACTTTCATAACATTATAATTTAGGCGCTTTCGCCCAATCAGCAGCAAATTTCTCAATACCTTGGTCTGTTAATGGGTGCATAGCAAGTTGTTCAATTACTTTATAAGGGATTGTTGCAATGTGAGCACCTGCCATCGCTACACGAGTTACATGATCTGGATGTCTAACAGAAGCCGCAATAATTTGTGTATCTAGTTGATGAACATCGAATAATTCAGCAATTTTAGCAACTAATAGTACACCATCTTCAGAAATATCATCTAAACGTCCTAAAAATGGAGAAACGTACGTTGCACCTGCTCGAGCAGCTAAAAGTGCTTGGTTCACCGTGAAAATAAGTGTAACATTCGTTTTCACACCTTTTTCAGTAAGGTAGCGACAAGCTTCTAATCCTGCTAACGTCATCGGAAGTTTAATTGTAACTTTTTCATCGCCACCGTTAATTTTAATCAGTTCTTCTGCTTGGGCGATCATCTCTTCAGCTGTAACAGCATCTGGCGTTACTTCTGCCGAAACAGATTCAACTTTAGGAACTGCCTGACAAATTTCTGCAATACGGTCTTCAAATTTAATGCCCTCTTTTGCTACTAAAGAAGGATTCGTTGTAACACCAGCTAAAACTCCAAGTTTATATGCTTTTTTTATATCCTCAAGATTTGCAGTATCAATAAAAAATTTCATGATTAATTCCCTCCAGTTTTTAAACGTTGATGAGTTACATGTTTAATATGCTTATCCCGTAAAAGCCCGATTTGTGTGGAATGAAGCCCCTACTTATTAAAGTTTCACTTTATTTCTTTTCTACTGCATGTCCGCCAAATTCATTGCGCAGAGCTGCTACAACTTTTCCTGTAAATGTATCATTGTCTAATGAGCGGTAGCGCATTAATAGAGACATTGCGATAACAGGAGTTGCTGTTTGAAGGTCTAATGCTGTTTCTACTGTCCATTTTCCTTCACCAGAAGAATGCATAACACCCTTAATCTCATCCAGTTTTGCATCTTTAGAAAATGCATTTTCTGTTAATTCCATTAACCAAGAACGAATGACTGAACCGTTGTTCCATACTCTTGATACTTTTTCATAATCGTAGTCAAATTCACTTTTTTCTAGAATCTCAAATCCTTCACCAATAGCAGCCATCATACCGTATTCAATTCCGTTATGAACCATTTTTAAGAAGTGACCACTACCAGCTTTTCCAGCATATAAGAATCCATTTTCTACAGCAGTATCGCGGAAGATAGGTTCAACGATGTCCCAAGCTTCTTGATCTCCTCCGATCATGTAACAAGCACCATTACGAGCGCCTTCCATTCCACCAGAAGTTCCTGCATCCATAAAGTGAATGCCATCTTTCTTTAATTGCTCATATCGGCGGATAGACTCTTTATAATGTGAATTACCAGCTTCAATTAAAATATCTCCTTTTGATAAAAGTGGTGTAACCTCATCAATAACAGAATCAACAACAGCGTGTGGTACCATTACCCAAAGAATTCTTGGTGATTGTAATGACTGAACAAGTTCACTTAAACTAGATGTACCTGTTGCCCCGTACTCTTTCATTTCTTCTACTGCGCTCGTATTTAAATCAAACGCTACTACTTCATGTTTATGATCCATTAAATTTTTCCCTAAATTTAATCCCATTTTACCTAACCCAATTAATCCTACTTGCATAATATAATTCCTCCTCAAATCATCTTTTATTAAAAATCCATATCACTACAATCTGGAATACCTTTCAGCACTGAAATGTTAGTATGTACAGAAAGGTATTCACAGTCATAGCTTAAGAATTCAACACATTTTTTGTAATTTGAACAACATTTTCTGTCGTAAATCCAAATAGATTCATGACTTCAGCTCCAGTTCCTGAAGCTCCAAATGTTTCAATTGATAGTACTTTTCCTTCTTGTCCTACATAACGTTCCCAACCGAGAGATACACCCATCTCAAGAGATACTCGTTTCGTTATAGAAGACGGAAGAACGGATTCTTTATATTCGTTCGATTGGCGATCGAATAACTCCCAGCTCGGCATTGCAACGATGCGAACAGAAACTTGATCTTCTTCTAATTTTGCTTTCGCACTAGCAGCTAAGGATACTTCAGAACCTGTCGCAATTAAAATTACATCCGGATTTTCATTTGTTTGTGTTAATACGTAAGCTCCTTTAGAGAAATTCTCTATGTTCGCTTTCGTTTCATTAAACACCGGTAAATTTTGACGACTCAGTACTAAAACGACTGGACCATCCGTTTGCTGTAAAGCATACGCCCAAGCACTTGCTGTTTCATTTGCATCTGACGGGCGGATAACTGTTAAACCAGGAATTGCTCGAAGAGCTGCCAATTGTTCAATTGGTTCATGCGTTGGACCATCTTCTCCTACAGCAATCGAATCATGTGTAAATACGTAAGTAACAGGTAACTTTTGCAGTGCAGCCAGTCGAATGGACGGACGAAGATAATCATTAAATACAAAGAATGTACTTACGAAAGGTTTTACTCCTCCATGAAGCGCCAATCCATTCGCTGCAGCGCCCATTGCATGTTCACGTACACCGAAATATATATTTCGTCCAGCATATGATTCTACTGCATATACTGCTTCACCTTTTATATCTGTCATCGTAGAATGAGAAAGATCCGCACTTCCACCGAAAATAGAAGGAATCGATTTCACATAATGATTAATAGCTTCCCCACTTGCAACACGAGTGGAAATCGTTTTTTTAGTATCAAAAGATAGAATGTCTTTTGCTTCAATTAAAACCTCACCTGTAATCGCTTTTTCTAATTCATCTGCCAGTGTAGGATTCGCTTCTCTGTATAAGTTGAACTGCTCATTCCAGTCATTGTCTTTTTCAATACCTTTTTGTTTTAGTTCATTAAAATGAGCTTTTACTTCTTCAGGTACAAAGAAATCTTCCTCATAATCCCAACCATACACTTGTTTTGTCGCTGTCGCTTCTTCTACTCCAAGCGGATTACCATGTGCTTTGTTCGTTCCAGCAACTTTTGGACTTCCATAACCTATAATGGTTCTAATTTCTATAAGAGTAGGTTGATCCGTATTTTCTTTCGCTGATTGAATAGCTTTTGTAATCGCATCAACATCGTTTCCATCTTCAACTCTTACATATTGCCAATGTACAGATTCTGCCCTTTTCTGAATATCTTCAGAGAAAGCAATGCCTAATTGACCATCAAGTGAAATTTCATTTGAATCATACAGTACAATTAACTTACCAAGTTTCATATGTCCTGCCATTGACATCGCTTCATAAGCGACACCCTCCATTAAGTCACCATCTCCGACTAAAGCATACGTATTGTGATCTATAATAGAGTGACCATCCTTATTGAACTTCGCTGCTAAATGAGCTTCTGCCATTGCCATTCCTACAGCATTAGCAATCCCTTGTCCTAACGGGCCTGTAGTCGCTTCAACTCCAGGAGTATGCCCAAACTCAGGATGTCCAGGTGTTTTACTATTTAACTTTCTGAAATTTTTCAAGTCATCAATTGAAACGTCATATCCAGCTAAATGAAGTAGGCTATATAACAGACTAGATCCATGTCCCGCCGATAAAACGAAACGATCACGGTTAAACCATTCTGGGTGATTAGGATTGTAATTTAAATGATTCGCCCATAATGCATAAGCCATTGGTGCTGCTCCCATCGGAAGACCTGGATGACCTGAGTTTGCCGCATTAATAGCATCAATCGATAACGTACGAAGTGTATTCACTGCTAATTGATTTATGTTTTGTGTCATAGTAATCGTCCCCCTAAATGCTTTCATTAAAGAAAGTACTTATTTTTCCGTCTCTTGATCTAACCACCATTTAAATCCACTTTCTTGTAACAGTTCATTAGACGCTTCTGGACCATATGAACCAGACTCATATTCATGAAGCGGTAATAAGTTTTCCTCGAACGCTTCAAGAATTGGTTGTACCCATTCCCATGACAATTCAACTTCTCTCCAATGTGCAAAGAATGTAGCGTCTCCACTCACAGCATCATGAATGAGTCTTTCATACGCTTCAGGTACTCCCACATCCGCTTGCTCACAAGTAAAGTTAATACGCATCGGTTCAATTTCTCCATTTTTCAATGGATTTTTACTGTTTAACTGTAATGAAACGTTCTCACCTGGGCTAATTTCAATTATTAATAAGTTAGGTGCTGCATTTGGATTATTATCTTGATATTGCTGTTTTAACGTATTTTTAAATTCGATTACAATACGAGTAGACTTTTCTTTCATTCGTTTGCCTGTTCGTATATAGAAGGGAACGCCAGTCCAAAATGGATTATCGATCCACAGGCGAGCAGCAACAAATGTGTCTATGTTAGAAGAAGGATTTACTCCTGGCTCCTCTTTGTATGCTACAACTTGCCCGCCTTTTATCTCACCTGCAGCGTATTGTCCGCGAATGATATGGCTTTGAACGTCTTCTTTTTTCACTTTACGAAGCGTTTCCATTACCTTTCGCTTTTCCTCTCGAATTTCACATGCATTAACCTTTTCCGGCAGATTCATAGCAGTCATCATTAATATTTGTAACATATGATTTTGAACCATATCTCGAATGGCCCCTGCCTGGTCATAATATCCTGCCCTTTCTTCAACCCCAACTGTTTCACTCGCTGTGATTTGCACATTCGCTATATGTTCTTTATTCCAAATTGATTGGAGAACAGGATTTGCAAATTCTAATGCTTCAAGGTTTTGAATCATCGGTTTACCTAAATAATGATCAATACGGTATATCTCGTCTTCTTCAAACGTGCGACTAAGCTTATCATTCAGCTCACGAGCAGATGTAAGGTCGTGCCCGAATGGTTTCTCAATCATCAGACGTTTCCATCCATCCGTTTTATCAAGTCCGCTTTCCTTAATATTTAAAGCAATGGTCTCGAAAAATTCAGGAGCAACTGAAAGATAGAACATTCTATTCCCTTTTATATGTAGTTCTTCTTCCCTTTCACGAACGACTTGTAATAACCTCTCATAATCTTCCGGCTTACTCACATCTAATGGACAATAGCGAAAATTATCTAAAAAGCCTTCGAGTTCCGGAGTACCTTCTTCCCTCTGACGAGAAAACGTCTCTATTGATTCTTTTATTCTTTCTTGAAAATCTTCATGAGATACTTGACGTCTTCCAAGCCCGATAACAGATATTTGCTTTGGAAGCTTTTGATCTCTATATAAGTTATATAGTGCGGGGTAAATTTTGCGTTTCGCTAAGTCCCCTGTCGCTCCAAATAAAACAAAGGTCATTGATTCCAAGTTCAGTCCCCCTCTTGTTGTATAATCCTTGTCAATATTTTAAAAATGAATTGTACAGAAGCCCCTGTTTTTATAAAAAAACAAAGAGTTATCAAATTCCAATTCTTTTTATACCTTTCGCTTTCTAATTGTCCCCAATATTAATAGTGGCAATTCAAAGCATTTCTACCACAACTTACTTATTTATAGAATTCAACAAAACATTTTATATCAGATTACTTTTAGTAATTAAATAATCTTATGTATAGTATATTAACCACATAAATTATTATCGTCAATAAAAATGTCTTGAATTACATACGATTTATTTCGTAATACTTTTCTAAGTGTATTCCTAGTTACCATTCATTTTCAAAGATAATGATCATTATAATAAATATCAGTTTCATCAAAATCTTCAATTAATTTCGCATTGTAATCAAAAGGCTTCTCTACAATAAGACGATTTTATCTTTTTGTAGCCCACAATCCACTTTCTTTCCTTCATTCATATAAATCTATACTTTTCATATTTCTACTCAAAATTGATAGGCAATACTGTAACACCACATTGTTGCCTATTGTAATCGTTATAACTTTCTTTGTGCTACGAGTGTTATTATAAATCGGCCATAACATGAATAGCAGTACGTACTTTAAAGTGATGTAGGCACTTTAAAATACCTATACTAAGTGAGTAATAATAAACATAATGAATAAATCATGCTGCAAAAATAACATCTACCCTTTCTTCAAAAAGCTTTACAGTAGTTTTTAGAAGTACGTTACATTATTTCATTTCATGCACTTTCCTCTTCTTTATATAAAATTCTCACTAACAAAATTCAAAATATTATACTTATTTTTCGTACTTTGCTATGCTATAACCACAAACAGGAGGTATAAACTATGAAAGCACAAATTATCCATTCTTTTGGGGATTCATCTGTATTTCAATTAGAAGAAGTTTCAAAACCAAAACTTTTACCAGGTCATGTTCTAATCGATGTAAAAGCAACAAGTGTAAATCCAATCGATACAAAAATGCGTAGTGGGGCCGTTTCAGCCGTCGCTCCTGAGTTTCCAGCTATATTACACGGCGATGTAGCTGGTATTGTTATTGAAGTAGGAGAAGGTGTTTCGAAATTCAAATCAGGGGATAAAGTATACGGATGTGCTGGAGGTTTTAAAGAAACTGGAGGTGCACTTGCAGAATTTATGCTTGCCGATGCACGATTAATTGCTCACAAACCTAACAATTTAACAATGGAAGAAGCTGCTGCTCTACCATTAGTTGCAATTACAGCTTGGGAATCTTTATTTGATCGTGCAAATATTAAACCTGGTCAAAATGTTCTCATTCATGGAGCTACTGGTGGCGTAGGACACGTAGCCATTCAACTAGCTAAATGGGCAGGCGCTAAAGTTTTCACAACAGCTTCTCAGCAAAACAAAATGGAAATAGCCCATCGTTTAGGAGCCGATATAGCTATTAATTATAAAGAAGAATCTGTTCAAGAATATGTACAAAAACATACGAACAGAAACGGATTTGAAGTTATATTTGATACAGTAGGCGGCAAGAATCTTGATCATTCTTTTGAAGCTGCTGCGGTCAATGGAACTGTCGTAACTATTGCAGCTCGTTCAACCCATGACCTCTCTCCTTTACACGCAAAAGGACTCTCTCTGCACGTTACTTTTATGGCATTAAAAATATTACATACAGATAAGCGTAATGATTGCGGAGAAATCTTAACAAAAATAACGCAAATTGTAGAAGAAGGAAAACTTCGTCCATTGCTAGATTCTAAACCTTTTACGTTTGATGAAGTTGCACAAGCACATGAATATTTGGAGTCAAATAAAGCAATAGGTAAAATAGTTTTGAAAAACGTTTGGTAACTTTCACTAAATAATACAAATAACAAATGTTTGTTGTTGGAAAATAACAGCGAGATCGCTTCGCCTTATCTTTTTCTTAAAAGGCGTGCCACAACCTTAAAAGCTTTCCATCCTTTACAACAAGTAAAAAAATAACAGCTAAATTTTGAGGTGGGGGTCTTACTGCCCAGCAAATAGCGGGATAACATTCAAAAAAACCTTGCAGAAAAATTCTACAAGGTTTTTGTCTATAAATACAAATTAATCACTATATTAAAATGTAAGAGTTTGTAATTCATCACAATAATATTAAATATACGCTGCTTTAAAGGCTTGTTGGACAGCTTGTACTTCTAATGAGTCTTTACCATATAAGTTCGTTGCTACACGAATACAAGCTTCTTTTAATTCTTTAAAATCAGAAGTCATATTTAATTCATCCGTATTTGCATAATAGAAAATATCAAACATTTTATCTTCTCCAATGCCATGTATGTTTACTCCATTATGGCTTCCACCACTAGCAATCAAGTAAGCTACTTTATTAATAATGCTAGAGTTCGTGTGTACACCACCATGATCGTGGTCAGCATCAATAGGTAAGTTATTATAATGCCTATAATCCTCTGGATATCTAGAAGAGATAGATGATGGGTTTTTCATATCTCTAAAAATACGACCTGATTGTTCTCCCATTGTCCAATTGAACTTTCCGTTATTGGCATACTTTTCAACGGCTACTCCTAAAATATCAGATAACGCTTCATTAATTGCACCAGCTTCTCCTGCGTACTCAAGTCCAGACTCATTTCTTGTAACTGCGTGTGTAAATTCATGTCCTGCCACATCAAATGCTCTAACAATTGGATCTCCGTATACTAGCATAGCGCCATTACTAAATGCATTAAACCACTGCTTAGGATTTCCTTTATTCGTACCATTTGTGTTCCAACCATGAACGACAGAAATTACTTTTTGTCCGTTATTATCAAAGCTGTTACGTCCATATTTTTCTTGATAAAAATCATATACTTTCGTTGCTAAATAATGGGCACTAACTGCTTTAGGATCTGTAAAATTTGTAGAATTACTTGTTACTAAATCATCGAGATAACCCCATACATTTCTTCTATAATTATTATAATCTTTATAATTAGCAGTATATGTTTCAATTCCCTTACCACGAGAATAATCTGCAAGCATGTACGTTCCATCACTTCTTTGTGTAATTCCAAACGTACGATTAATACCTAAGTCATCTTTTCCTGTACCTGTTAATTTTGAAGGATCTGTTGATTTATTTGATGTCGCAGATTGGACAATACTACTCTCTACTTGTATACCCAATTTTTGAACGAGTTCTTTTAATAGATTACCACCAAAAGCATCAATTAATACTGTACCGGATACATATTCAGGTGTAGATGCACTAAAAGTAATTTGATATGCGTTTGTAGCTTTATTTGTATTTTCATCTACATATACCACTTGTTTAATTTCTGGTTCTTCGATAAATGTTAGATCATTTCCATAGATGTTGAAAAGCTGTTTCTTTGCATCCTCTTCTGATAGAGTAATAGGTTGTTTCAAATCTTCCTGTTGTTGTAAATTTTGGGCACTATCTCCCGAAACGCTCGTAAGTACACCATCATCATTAATATGTGCTGTTAGTTGATATCCGTATACATCACGTCCTTCATACGTTTGTTGAAGACGTACCAATGTAGTACCATCATAAGATTTACGACTTTGCGTAACATTATAATTAACTTTGGATTCCGTATTAACTTGCTTTGATGATAATGCTTGTTCTGTTTTTCCTTTTAGTGCATCCTTTGCTACATTTTCTGCCGAATTTTGAGAAGGTGCTGTTAAATTACCTGTTCGGAACGTATCTTCCTTTGTTTCCACTTTTAAATCTTCTGTTTCCGCATGTACTCCTCCATAAGGCATAATCGCCGATAACACCACTCCTGTAGTTAAACCTACCTTTACGAAATTATTCATATTTTTACCCCTTTATAATCGTATTATTAAATTAAATAAATGTATTTTAGAATTTTAAGCATAGATAAAAAATTTTAACTATAGCCAATCGTTTTTACATACCTCTACATACATAGGTTAATAGATTGGTTTGCTACTTTTTTAGATTCAATTCATTTCTCAAAAATTATTCATTATATAAGCTATCTTTATATTTATTCATATACGTTATTTTTTGTGGTTCTGATAACATATTTATTGCCATCCACACATTCTTTTTCATTTCTAATTTTTGCATTGGTATCTCTTTTAAAAACTGATTACCTATAATCGCTTCCATTTCTTCATCAATTCTTTGTATAAGATTTTCTTCTGGATTATTTTGCAAAGAAGTATTTTTCAATCCCCATTTTGTTATTATAAATTCATTCATTTTATTCATAGGATTAATAATAGTAGCTTTACTAGTTAATCGTTTTTTTATTTCATCATGATAGATTTTAATTCTATATCCCTCTTTTAGTGGAATGATATCTTTTACAATTGTTACATTTGTTCCTTCCATTTCCTTCGTATAAATTTTTTCACCTTTTTCATTAAAGACCTCTATCGATGCATATTTTTCACCTGCATAATAGCTATGAGGCGTTTTAGTAGTAATCGTAAAAATAGCTCGATTTTGCTCTAAGTCTGTATTTAATACGGCAAACTGGTCATCTCCTAATCCTAGGAATTGAATCGTTTCATTTACCAACTTACTCACTTTCATTTCGTTAATATCAATCTTTAGACTATTATCTTTTTCTTTTACATAGGCATAATACGAACTGAAATGGTACATACTATTCGTTTTCCCACCTGAAATTTCAACCGTATACACTCCATTTGGTACGTCTTGTAAATTGATATCTGTTGTTTCAATTGTTTTCTCTTGAATAACTGTATTCCCTTCTTTTAATTTAATTTTTCCTCCTTTTAATGTATCTATTTCATTTGTATTTAAATGGATATGCAAATTCCCTTTTAGCCCAAGTGGAGCAATTTGCTGATTCGTAACTATTTCGAAGTTGGAGTTTATCGGAATATCAGGATCAACTATAGCTCTTGCTTTCGCTAATTGTGATTCAGGCACTATATAAGCTAAAGAAGTAACAGCCGGAAAACCTTTCGCCCTATTCATCTCTATTTGTTTATGATTAAGCTTAAAACCCCACCTTTCAAAAACAGGTGTAAAATCAACTTGTCCATTCTCACTATAATACTGATTCATTAAATCTGGTAAAGAATGGTCACCTTTTTTGAAAGCAGTATTGTTAGCTAGTTTTCGATAACCTTGATACATTTTTGCAAATGCTTCATCGCCAGCTTTTTGTTTCGCCATCGTTAAAAGAATAAGTTTTTGTCGTAAATCTAAATCATCATAATTTTTATTTTCTTTCATTAGAGCATTATATAAATTCCGTTCTACCTGTTCCTTTTTCCCGAAATTAAACAACCAACCAACTTGATCTGCTTTTTTGCCGTATTTACTATATTGATATTGAACACCAAATAGATTATTAGAAACTTCTCCTGTAAATATTCCTTGATTATCAAAACCAGCTTGGTATCCATGAGCGATTTCATGTAAAGTTCCCCAACTTAGTTTATCTAACCACATCTTTGTACTATCTGTACTATTCGCTGTCCAATTTGTGCCATAATAGGCACCGCCAGCACCAGATATATCTGCTTTTAAGAAATAACGATTTTGACTTTTTTTATTTTCAAACGTTGAGCCATCTAAACCAATAATTGAATCATACATCACAAAAATATCTTCATAATACGCAATTAACTCATCCAACGATTGAAAATCTTTTAAAGATCTTACTAACTCTTTATCTTTTTTAGGTACAAATAATTGAAAACTCTCCCCTTGAAGTAACGCATACTCTCCATCAAATTGATCCCATGCACTAAAAAATTGAGATACACTTCCTTGTTGTTTATAAATGGGAAGGGGTTTAGTAGCACTTTCATTCCCTACTTGGTACTCAAGTACAGCGTGCTCTTCACCGTACGGAGTATCTATGAAAGGAACTAAAGACGTATCACCTTGGATAGTAACCCATTCATTTCCTACTTGTATGGATTTTTCATTTTTTGAGTCATTAGACAATAAACGTAATGTTAATTTGTCTTTAAAATTAGGATTTGTTTGTCTTACCTTTAATGGTGTATTTCTCCTCAAAATAAATCCTAAATCTTGTCGGTCATGATATTTCCCCTTACTTATGCCCGCCTGAAATATCCAAGTAGGCTCTTCTAAACTAGTAATTTTTTTTGCATTTATTCGTTCATCAGCATGTAAGTGTATATTTCCTATGAGGAAAAACATTGTATACATTAGGCCTATAACAAGTAACCTTTTCATTTGCATATCTCCTTCTCTATTTTTTTATATACAAAATACAATAAAGCCCTCCTTCTTCACTTATAACTGTCGTCAATAAGTTACTTATCAGTGTAATTATTATAGTTACATTAACTCGTGATTATCAATCATTAAATGTATGTAATTTTGCATATATGAATATTTTGTGATAAATTCCAAAATATCGTATAATTATCAATATTTTTTCAGACATTATTCAATAAAAAAAACATGAAGACTCTTAAGTCTTCATGTTTTTTATACATGTTATTACACTTGTGATTGAATTAATTACTAAAATCTTTTTAATCGTAAAAAATCAATTATTTTTAGGCTGATAGCCGTACCTAATCTTTTACAATTTACTCATTCTTTTTGTTCTGTAATATTAAATTTTGAAACCAATTCCGTTAATTCTTCCACCTTTTCTTTCATCTTGTTGGATTGGATTGATATTTGTTCAATTGATACGGCCTGTGATTGAATTGAATTTACAGTTTGAAGAGTCTCCTTTTTCACATCCGTTGCAGTTTCAGAAACTAGCGAAAGAGAAGCATTTACTTCTTCTGTACCAGCAGACATCTCTTCTGTCGCTGCGGATACTTCTTGAATTTGACCTGTAATCTTATCAATATCTCTCATAATAGACAAGAAGGTTTGATTCGCTTTGTAAGCAGCTTCTTTTCCTTCTACTGCCTTTTGTTGTCCTTTTTGCATGACATTAACTGTATCTTGGGTATCTTTTTGAATGGATTTTATTAAATGATTAACTTCTTTTGCAGATTCTTTAGATTGCTCAGCCAAGTCTCGAACTTCTGCGGCAACCACTGCAAATCCTTTCCCATTCTCTCCAGCACGTGCCGCTTCAATAGCGGCATTTAAGGCAAGAAGATTCGTTTGTTCGGCAATATTAGTAATTGCAGCGAGAGCTGTATCAATCTGTTGTGTACGTGTAACAAGTTTATTTATTACTTTTGATGTTTCCTCGACAACATCATGCACACTATTCATTTGAAGAATAGAGTGATTTATCACTTCACTACCGATATTTATTCGTTCTGTAGTCGTTACTGCTACCTCAGCGACTACTGCTGAAGATTCAGCTACAGTTTGCACCCCGGTTGTAATTTCTTCCATTGAGGATGAGCTCTCCTGAATACTAGTTACCTGTCCTTCTATTTTTGTTTTTACTTCTAAAACAGTCTGTACAACCTCATTTGAAATACTAGACGCTCGATTTGTATCTTGTAATACGCCCTCCGTAGTAAAAATAACCTCTTGTGTTGTCATCTTAACATTCGCAATTAATTGTTGAAGGTTATCTAACATACTATTAAAAGACTGAACAATATGCCCTAATTCATTATTTGCTTTATAAGGAGTACGTGTTGTTAAATCTCCAGCTGCTACTTTTTCCATATCATTTTGTAGTAATGCAAGTGGTTTTCGGATAGTTAATTTAATAACATATCCAATTAATATAATTATTAAAATTGCTAAAATCGAAATACTAACAAACATTATCATTGTATTTTGAGCACTATTATTATTTTCCTTCTGTAAAAGCTCTGCATTATTACTATTATATAAAATCAATTCACGAATTGATTTTATTGATTTTTGCATATTAGGTTCAATCTCTTTTAGATAATATGCATATGCTTCCTCATTATTAGACTTCCCTAATTCTTGTGCTTTCTTCATTTGAGTCCTTAATTCATTAAATGTTTCATGAAACGTGTTATATAATTCTTTTTCTTTAGTAGAAATAAGTTTAGCCTCAAACTGCTTTAAAAGATGATCATTTTCCTTACGAATCCCATCCATTTCTCTTATTAATTCGTTCATTCTTTTTTCATCTTTTGATAACATTATTTCCATAAAGTTCATATTAACGTGATAAAAATTAGATTCTACAATTCCAATCCACTCAATTGGCAGTAAATTATCCTCATACATATTAGAGGAAGTACTTTTCCCTCTTTCTAACCCCCAAAACCCTATTAGGGATAATACTATACATGCAATACTTGATATAGTTATTAATATGTTTAGTTTTGTACCAATCTTACTGTTTCTTAATAATTCCAATTCACTTTCCCCATTCTAATATATAGTTTAAATAATGTATTTTATACCAAGAATCCAAAAATTACGATGTTTATTTTGTAATATGTAATTTTGCATATCGTCCACTACTGATTCAAAATAACCTAACATTGTAATTTTCGTTTTCCAAAAATTCATGATCATGAACACATCTCATTAATTCTTGAACTTCTTACCCAAAATATCCGCATATACTGTGGCACCAGGGAAAACCATCACTGGTATGATATATAAATTACGCTTCCATACAAGACTAGCTTAAAAATATTTTTCTTATTGCTCATTTTTCTATTTCCCCTCTATTAGAAGTACTCCTAGCACATCACACTAATAAAAACGATAGTATTAAAAAATAAGGAAAGACATAATACGTATGTCTTTCCTCTAAAATTGTAATACTCAATATGCTCTTGGCTCTATTTGATTTTCCATTTAAATCCTCACATATCTTTCTTTATAATATCTCCTAACTCCATCCAATTTGTAATACGCGGGATATTGAGATATTGATTGTAAGAAGTAGTTTTTGCATATACATTTATCGGTTTTCCTATTAACGTTTCTAAAACAGCCGGCTTATCATCAAAGAAATAGTTTAATTTTATTTCTTGTATGAAGTGTATTTTTTCTTCATCCTTCATTCCATAGAAAAAGCGATCTTCATGTACCGGAAATCCTTTTTCTATTAACCATTTTTTTGTTTGCTCTCCATGCTCTTTAGGTCGCGCCGTTATATAGTAAATTTCATGTCCCTGTCTTTCTAATTCTTGCAATGTCTCTACAGCATACGGAAACGGTGAACAAGAAGTATAATAAATCTCATCCAGCAAACTATTCCACATATGACCGCCTTCCTCCGAAGTCATGCCAAATGCTTCATGAATTTCAATTGTTTTTAAAGAATGGAATACATCCAACCCTACTTTTTTGTTTAATTTCTTATTATATAAATGAAAAGCATGCTGCCTTAAATCAATTAATGTATCATCGATATCAAATCCAAACTTCACTCTTCATCGCTCCTTTCTGCAATCCATTTACCGGAACATATAAGTAGTTTTTATTCCCCTTATTTCTCATCTTTCCGATATGCTGGATAGCCAATAAATCTATAATCTTTTCCAATCTGGGTAAATGATATATCCTTAAATTCAATTGCATCTTTCATTTTAGTAATACCAGTCCCCTCTACAAAACTAGGCGCCAATCTACCTCCAATAATTTTAGGTGCGAAATATAAAATAATTTTATCCATTAGTTTATTTTCAATAAACGAAGCATTTACTTCTCCACCACCTTCAATAAGCAGGGAGGAAACTCCTTTTTGTCCTAAAACATCAAGCATTTCATGTAAGTTTATATGCTTTTCTCCGCTAGTAACAAATACTTTAACTCCTGCATTTTCTAATGCTTTCTTTTTTTCCTCTGCATGATTACTTGTTGTAAATATCCAGGTAGGAGCTTCTCTATCTGTAACAACGTTAGCTTCCATCGGTATGCGTAACGTCGAGTCCAATATTACTCGAATTGGATTTCGGCCATTTGGAATACGCGTTGTCAATGATGGATTATCCTTTTGAACAGTATTCGCTCCTACTAAAATAGCCGCATTTTCGTTTCGTATTTGGTGTACTTCTTGTCTTGCTTCTGTAGATGTAATCCACTTACTATCCGATAAAGACGTAGCGATTTTCCCATCTAATGTAACTCCTGATTTAATCGTTACAAATGGGCGCTTTGTCAAAATATATTTATTAAAGACTTCATTCATTTTTTTAGATTCTTCTTCACACACTCCTACAAGTACTTCAATACCTGCATCTTGTAGAATTTTAATTCCACGTCCAGAAACAAGCGGGTTTGGATCAAGTGTAGCAACTACTACCTTCTTAATTCCTGCTTGTACAATTGCTCCAGCACAAGGCCCTGTTCTACCATGATGAGAACAAGGTTCAAGAGTTACATAAATTGTACCACCACGTGCCTGTTCTCCAGCCATACGTATCGCATGTATTTCGGCATGTGGTTCTCCGGCCTTCATATGTGCTCCGACCCCTACAATTCGATTATCATTTACAATTACAGATCCAACCAATGGATTTGGAGTCGTTTGTCCCTTCATAGCCTTGGCATTTTCTAGTGCTAGCTTCATATACAATTCATGCTCAAGCATGTAAGTGTCCCCCTTCAAAATGTCCAGAACGCTGAATCTTCGTTTGCAAATATTTCTCATTAAACTCTGAGACATCACCCCATAACGGTTCACGACTCGTAACATTTAATCCAGCTTTTTGTAACGCTTCTAATTTTTTCGGATTATTTGTAATAAGTTTTACAGGTTTTGAGCGTAGCGCTTTTAATACTTCAATTGTATCATCATAGTTTCGAACATCATCTTCAAAACCTAGGTTCAGATTAGCTTCTACTGTATCTAACCCATTTTCTTGCAAGAGGTACGTCATAGCTTTACTAAACAAGCCAATTCCTCTTCCTTCATGATTCGCTAAGTAAAATAAAGCACCTGAACCATGTTCTATAATCATTTGTAAAGACTGCTTTAATTGGAATCCACAGTCACAACGTTTACTACCAAAGATATCACCGGTGTGACAAATACTATGCATACGAATTAGGGCATCTTCAGAATTCTCAAAATCACCATATACAAGTACACTAGATTGCTGCATATCAGCTAAATTAATAGATGAGAGTTTTTCGATAATTCCTTCTACACTATTTGTAACCTCACTACATTGTAACCAAGAATACCATTGAAAAACTTTAGTCTCCCCATATAAATTAATTGGCAATTTGATAGGGCCTACTAAATAAATATCCTTTCCATCTTGATGTATAAATTGAATTTTATCTTCTAACATATGAATTGTATCTGTTGTAACCATTAGGTACCTCCTAGTATAGAGAATCTCTAAAATTCTCTTCCATTGTTATATTTTTTATTGTTTAACTTACACAACGTAAGTGTTTTTACAGATGCTATTCTTTTTTCTCTCAGCTTATATGCAATATGTATCATTACAACTTTGGCCATTTAAAGAAAAGAGTTTTAGTTACATAAAACAACTTAGTTACTTTATGTAAGTGAGTATACATTCGTAATCAATTTACGTCAAGTAATTAATTATAAAAACATTTGTTACTAATAGTAAGATGTTATATAATTTATTTTAGGAGGTGAAGGAAAATGAATGATTCTACATTATGCCCTCGCTTTGAAAAAGGAATGAAATTTTTTAGTCAACGATGGACAGCACTAATTATTTACCAACTTTTTTCTGGATCTCAGCGCTTTTGTACACTTGAATCTTCTCTTCCTGTTAGCGGAAGATTACTTTCAGAAAGATTGAAAGAATTAGAACTAGAAGGAATTGTCGAACGTAAAGTCTTTCCTGAGACACCAGTTCGTATAGAATATTCTTTAACTCAAAAAGGATTTGCTTTAGAAGCTATTATTCGCGGAATAGAAGAATGGTCACAGGAATGGATAGAACTTGAGGAATAACATAAAAGCTTTTTCGTATATAGTTTTAAGTAATCAAATTACAGATACCTATTATTAAAACGCTAATTTTTCAAGCATTTATGAAAAGCTAGCGTTTTTTAATAAATAAAATGTAAGAAATAAAGCAAGGTGATCAAAACGATCACCTTGTTCCCTTACAGATTAAAATAGTGTTTTAAAATCTTTTATTCATACATACTCGATTAATAAAAAAAACGAATAAGCTTTTTTATTAATAAACAGTTTTATTTTTACAATACAGTTAGCTTCCCCTGCTATTTGCGGACAGTAAGACCACCACTGATTAAATTTCGATTTTATTACATTCGAATATTACTTATGAAATTTCACACGCTCTTCAAGTGGTTGGAATTCTTTTTCACCTGGTGCAGCTGTTGGATTACCAAATGGCATTTGTGCAATTAGTTTCCAATTAGCAGGGACATTCCATTCTTGTTTTACCTCATCGTCAATTAACGGATTATAATGTTGTAATGATGCCCCTAATCCCTCTGCTTCTAAACCTGTCCACACGACTAATTGGTGCATACCTGATGCTTGGTGTGACCAAATTGGGAAGTTTTCAGCATATGCAGCAAATTTTTCTTGAAGCGATTTAACGATAGCCTCATCTTCAAAGAATAATACTGTTCCATAACCAGCTTTAAAAGAATCCATTTTTTGTTGCGTTCCTGAAAAATCTCCATCTCCAACTACTTTTCTTAATGTTTCAGTGGTAATATCCCATAATTTATCATGAGCTTCACCAAATAATACAACTAATCGTGCAGTTTGAGAATTGAAAGCGGATGGAGTATATTTCACAGCAAACTCCACGATTTCTTTAATTTTTTCATCCGATACTTGTACCTCTTTATTAATCCCATAGTAAGTACGTCTTTCTTTCAGTGCAGTATAGAAATCTTTTGTCATAATTACGTTCCTCCTAAGTTTTAATATTCTTCAAAATGATACATCTCGAAGATAATATGCGTTTAAATGAGTTCATTTTTGAATCATTGAACTTCCTAGCACCCATTGCCAGTCATTCTAAATCTAAACACACTGCTTCCTTCAGTTTTCCTAAAAAAAGCCTTATAACATCATTCATAAAATCTAATCATCATTCGGTACTATTTTACCCATTCTCTATTCATGTATCCTGCTTGTTTCATATTTACACAAAGATGAAATGTAGCTACTTTAATCACCAAATTTCACATTAATTTAGAGCATCTTCAATTACAGCAATTTCGCTCACTCGAACAAAACGATGCAATTTAAAGAACATTGCACAATTAAGTACTACCTGTAAAAGAACCCTCTTAGCCGACTATAAGAAAAAATAATAAAAAGCCAAAAACGAACAATAATATGTTCATTCTTGGCTTTTACTTAACCATCACATTTACTTTTACTATTGCTTCAAATGATTTTTAACTGCCCTTATTACCAATTCGTGATCTTCTTCTGGTGGTAATCCTGAAACTGTTATCATTCCAATAGCCCCTACGTTTTTTATTCTGATAGGAAAACATCCACCAAACGCAGCGTATTCTGAAGTATCTAAAAGATATTTTTCATTATAGGAGACCCCAGTTATTTCACTTTGTATCTGCATATAATACGAGCTACGATCATGCAGGGAAACGACTCGTTTTTTACGCTCAATCCATTTCGTATTTTCCTCATTTGTCCCTGTCATCTTGAAATGAAATAATTGCACACCATTTTTCGTTATATCAACAGCAATCAATTTCTCCTCTCGCTTTGCTGTTTCAACGATAAATAAACCTAGTTGCAAGGCATCATCATTTGTAAAAGAGGAAAATTGAAGTGTTTCCTCCTCTTTTAAAATTTGTTTACTTATTTCATTCAAATTTGAAGTACTCATATCTTTAACCTCCATAATTGTTTTATGCCACACCGACATTTTTTCGAAATTATTAGGCCATATAGTACAACCTTTCAATCAATCTGATTCTAAATAAACTACTGTAACATCTTTGGTAACTAGTAGTACCGTAAAGCTTGTTTTCTTCTTACTGGTGCTATTATGAATGACATTCAAAGTTATAAAAAGTACTATTCTACTTATCCCTATCTTACAGAGACTATTATGAAATATATTTAACATCTTAAAAATGTATGTACTAAAGAATAATATTTTTAATCACTAACTTTTTTGATCAATCGTTATAATCCAATTTCATCAAAATTTTTATCAATTATTACACTATCCAACAATAGGAGGAAACAAAGATGGATGAAAATATATCCAAAAGCTGAAAAGCAGTTGAGTCCCTTGAGAGAATAGTTATAATTCACTACATATAGAAATAGACATACAAAAACGCCATCCTTTCCTATAATTCTAAAGAAAGAATAGCGTATTCTTTTCAAAAATGAGTTCTTTTATTGAAAAACTTTGATTCTATATTATACATAAAAGGGCAACCAATGCTAAAACAGCTGGAAGTCCTTGTTTCACAATAATTGATTTATTAGATGTGAAACCTCCGAAAATAGCTGCTATCACCACACAAATCACGAAAAATAATTGGACCATATAACCAATTGGATTGAGCCCAAGTACAAGTCCCCAAATGAGACCAGCCGCTAAAAATCCATTATATAAACCTTGGTTTGCAAACATAATGGCTACGTTTCGATCTCCTTCTAAATGCTTCGGTAATTTGAAAGCACGTTTCGCTACTTTTGAATCAATAAAAAACATTTCAAGGATCATGATAAACAAATGTTCTAATGCTACGATCCCGACTAAAATAGCTGCGATTATTTCCACACTATTCTGCCCCCTACACTCTCTATTCTTTAATATTCTCTACATTTTTTTGCATCTGTAATAGAACATGAATAAGTATTTTGCGTTCTTCTCCACTGATATTTACGAACATTTCCTTCATAAAATGTTCCTTTTCTTTCTTGTTAAAATATTAATTGATGTATCAATTATTGATACATCAATTAATATACATCTCTCTTTTTATTTTTGCAAGTTTTTTGCTCAATTGGTTTTATTTTGTTCCAGCAACTTTAAACCAATTCAAAACATCAGTTCGTATTTCTAGAAATCATAATTACTTTAAGTTCATTCTGACAATCATATTTAACTACATATATAAAAGAATTGAGTTATATCTCCATCAATTTATAAAAATTAATTTTTTCTAAAAACAGATACTTTACGTTTTTTATAGTAATAAAAATCATTTTTGTTTCAGAGGCAATCCATTTTGTTAGCTTGATGGGCATAGGATAGCACCCAGATGACGAACCAATTATCTTTCAAGAAGACGGCTAGAAAACTGGATTTGGTACAGGAATTGCCTACTTCCCCCGATTCAGATAGTACTAATTTAGAGCTAATTGCTCCAAAAGGTCCATTTAGACGTGATTAATTAAAATATATTAATACTGAAAAACCACCTTTATGAGAGGTGGTTTTTTGTTGCTAATGGTGAAGATTAATATTGAGGTCTGATTGAGACCTATTCCTTTTCCACATCTTTCATCATACCATCGAAAGAATAGTCTTATAGCTATTTCAAATATTTCGGCAGTACTATATCGCTAGCAAGCTAAAATTTCATGGTACTCAAAAAAAATCTGCTGAATCATAACCAAAAAGTTCATTTTATCATTTCGGGGTAATTCGAAATTCTTAAGTTGTCGGGCACGGGGTACAGCTGAAAAACAGTGTATATTCATTAACTTCAAACTAATTTTGATGTAACAAAATTTGTATTTATACCTTTTTAACGAATTCAGATTTTAATTTCATAGCTCCAAAACCATCAATTTTACAATCAATATCATGATCTCCATCAACTAATCGGATACTCTTTACTTTTGTACCAATTTTTACAACTGATGAAGTTCCTTTTACTTTAAGATCTTTAATTACTGTTACAGAATCACCATCGTTTAAAATATTTCCATTTGCATCTTTAATTACCTTTGTATCTTCACTATTTTCAGCTTCTAATTCTAAAGTCCACTCATGAGCACATTCTGGACAAACAAAAAGATTCCCATCTTCGTAAGTGTATTCTGAATTACATTTTGGACAATTTGGTAAATTAGGCATATTTTTATTTCCTCCACTCGTTTTCGTTTATTCTATTAAATAAATATTATTTTTAATTTCCGTTTTTCGTTTTTCGTTTTTCGTTTAAATGTACGGAAAATATTCTCTTCTTGCTTTTTGATACTTATTTGTTGAATGTATAAAAAAACTACTTGTTCACACCTTGTAAAAAATCTTCTCCACATTCTCCAAAGCAAACTTTCTTCTTCTCTACTTTTTTAATAAAATGATTAAAAAAGTAGATTAACTCAAACAAACTTTGTATGTGAAGTGAAATTTT
The DNA here is from genome assembly GCF_003458115.1 of Bacillus sp. ISO11. Classification (NCBI taxonomy): domain Bacteria; kingdom Bacillati; phylum Bacillota; class Bacilli; order Caryophanales; family Bacillaceae; genus Bacillus; species Bacillus sp. ISO11. The sequence continues at coordinate 239,871 of NZ_QXCO01000003.1, forward strand.
TAAAAATCTAATGCATTTTCTTTATTCTTTATTGTATTGATTTCCTGAGATTGCTGAGAAAGCCCTGTACATTCATGAAAAGCAAAATGCTTACACCCTATACATTTTTTTGTATTCAGATGTCCTAAAGCACAATTAATTGCTTCTCCGGTATGATTAAAAAAGTTTTCTTCCCCAATCTCAGCGTACAATCCATTCTTATCTAGATTGGCTTTTAGCTCTGATTGAATTCCAGAAATAAGAAGTACGCCACCTTGTTTTTTGAAGTGCTGAACAATATTCCTAAAGTAAGACTCTCCTGTGGTATCAATAAAAGGAACTTTTCCCATACGTAAAATTAAAACATTAGGTTTATAATGAATAGTCGCTAAAATATTTTGTTCAAATGTTTGAGCAGCCCCAAAAAATAATGGCCCTTCTATTGTATAAATGCTAATTTGTGGGCAATCATGAGCTTTATTTACCACATGTGGTAGCAATTTTTCATTTCTTTTTGTATGATCAGGAAGCACTTTTGATATGACAAGCATATTACTCATACGTTTTGTAAACAAAATAATAGCTAATATAAGACCAATCTCTACAGCTGTTGTTAAACTAGTAAATACAGTAAGTAAAAATGTTACCAATAATACAAGAGAATCTCCCGTCTTCATTTTAAGTATGTGATAAAAATGTTTCTGCTCGCTCATATTCCAAGCTACCACCATTAAAATCGGGGCCATACTAGCAAGTGGAATATGTGAAGCATATGGCGCTAACAGTAGAAGTGTAAATAACACAAATCCTCCGTGAATAACACCCGCCATCGGAGATACAGCTCCACTCTTAATATTAGTTGCTGTACGTGCAATCGCTCCAGTTGCCGGAATTCCGCCAAATAACGGGGTAACAATATTGGCAATCCCCTGACCGATAAGCTCTTTGTTACTGTTGTGTTTACTATTTGTCATACCATCTGCCACGACAGCGGATAAAAGTGATTCAATTCCACCGAGCATCGCAATAACAAATGCAGGACCAATTAACTGCTTTATACGTTCTAATGTGATTTCTGGTATATCAAAATGAGGAAGTGTATTTGGAATCGTACCATATGCTGTACCAATAGTAGGTACATAACCTGAGAAAAATACAGTTGCAATTACAGTTGAAATAACAACACCTACTAATGAACCAGGCACTTTTGGTAAAATCTTTGGTGTTATGAGTATAACAAAAAAGCAAATCAAAGCAGTTATAACACTATAAAAATTGGTAGTACTGATATGAGTGAAGAGTTCCTTCAAATTCGCTAGAAATTCCTCATGCTTTTTTATACCTGTTAAACCTAAAAAACTAGCAATTTGTCCCGTAAAAATAATAACAGCAATACCTGAAGTAAAACCAATTGTTACAGGACGTGGAATAAACTTAATTAAAGAGCCTAGCTTGAAGATTCCCATAAGACATAAAATAATTCCAGCTAACAAACCCGCGAGTAGTAAATTTTCGTATCCATAGGTAATTACAACTCCTAAAAGAATCGGAACAAAAGCACCTGTAGGTCCTCCAATTTGATACTTCGAACCACCAAACAGTGAAATGAGTATTCCAGCAATACAGGTTGTATAAATCCCATACTCTGGCTTAACACCAGAGGCAATAGCAAAAGACATAGCAAGTGGAATCGCAACAACTCCAACAATCATTCCTGAAAGAAGATCCTTTTGAAAATGTGCTAATGAATATCCTTCAAACCTTCCTGTAAATAACTTTCTCATTACAAACCCTTCTTTTCTATTTTTAATAGATCTGGATTACAAATGTATTTCTCGGTCCCTTATACAGAAAATTGTCCTTTTCACAAAAAGAAAAACCATCCTAATATTTACTATATGTTTTACTTAAATGACACTCCAATTCACCTATATCTCCACCTTGTTGTACATAGGATTTCAATCTTTCTGCTAGACGTTCTCCGGCTCGACTATCTAGCTTCTTCGTATCAATAAACGATCTAATCCTTACCTTATCTGGAGTAATATCTCTACGAAACATTTGTCCTGGAATTTCACTCCAAAAACGATTCCATTCATCCAGTAATCCTATTTGATCAAATAAAAAACCTTGAATTCCACATAACCAAGCTGTACAAGCAGTATTTCTTTTTCGACATCCAACTCCATCTTGTAAATGTTGGCATGAAAAACAACAAGAATTTCCACTTTTTATACAAACTTCACAAACGTAATGAGCTCCTAATGAGCGAAATGTTTCAATCCCATGTTGGATGATATCTTCTTTCTTAACCTCAATACTCAACCTATCCCTCCTTAGCCATCATTTCACTTTCTGCTCCATCTAGCTCTTCTAACATTGAAATCGTATCGATTAAATGGTTGTTAAAAATCTTCCGTGCAACCACCAATAAATCCACAATAATAGGGTCTCGTAAAGAATATAAAACTCTTTTTCCATCTTTTCTACCAACAACAATGTTTTTTGAACGTAGTACACTTAATTGCTGAGAAACAGCTGAACCTTCCTTATTTAGAATATCTTGAATTTCGTTTACGCTTTTTTCACCTTCTGACAATAATTCTAAGATACCTATTCGCAAAGGGTGTGCTAAGGCTTTAAAGAAATCTGCTTTAAATTGTTGCATTTCGTTTCCCATTGAAATCCCTCCGTTACTTTTCCTCAATTTTCAAAAGTACCATATACATCTTCAAATGTTTGAATATGTATATGGTACTTTTAAAACCTCGAATTTTCAATAAAAATTTTACAATATTAAATAAGCATCAAATAGAGATACTATTCAAATTCAGGTTCAAAATTTATTATCCAAAATAAAAGCGCCTAACATATTAGGGATATATAATACGTTAGGCGCTTGATATTTAAAATTTCTCGATTTAGGTCTTGATAATATTGGATGAGTATATAACCAAAATGCTAGATGACTAATATGAATAAACTTATTTGTAAAATTAATTCATTAGAATATTTTAAGAGCAAGTTTTGAAAAAAACTATTCAAAACTTGCTCCTTCTTTTCTCAGATCCAACTATTTTGATACTAAAACCAACAGTAGTGAATTAGAATAATGATTTAATACTTGCTAAGACAGTAAGTACACCTACAATAATAACAAATACGTTACTCATTTTCCCTTTGTATTTAGCTAGTACTGGAACTTTTTGAATCGCATACATCGGTAATAGACATAAGATAGCAGCAACTAAAGGACCGCTTAGAGAATCAATAAGTCCAAGAATACTTGGATTTGTATAAGCAACAAACCAGCATGATAATACAACAAAAGTAAGGATTATTGTCTTAATTGTTTTTTCTTCAATATCTTTTCCACGTGATTTACCGAACTTAATAATCATGTCACGCATTACTTCAAATGCTCCGATATAATGGCCAAGGAAAGACTTTGTAATAGCCACAAAAGCAATAATTGGAGCTGCAATAGTGATTACAGGCGAATTAAGCTCATTAGCAAGATATGAAAGAATTGATAAGTTTTGTTCTTTTGCCATTTTTATATCATCTGGAGTCAAGCTCAATGCGCTACTCCAAACGAAGAACATAACAACAGCGAATGTCATGATATAACAAACCTTTTGTATTTGCGCACATTTAGCATCAGTGGCTTCGATTCCATACGTAGCTCTCTGTTTCACAACAAATGATGAAATCATAGGTGAATGATTAAATGAGAATACGATGATTGGTAGAATCATCAATATCGCCCCAAAATAGCCTGTTCCTGTTGAAGCAGTTGAAACAGCTGAAAAACTAAGCATTGACGTATTCCACTGTGGAATTAAAGATATTGCAATAAAAAGTAGAGAAACTATGAAAGGATACACTAACATACTCATTACCTTTACAGTAATATCTTGACCAAAATTTAGTATAGCGATAAGACCAAGAACTAATACAAGTGATAAAATAGCTCTTGGAGGTTCTGGCATGTGCAATTGATGCACGATAAAACTACTTGCAGTGTTTGTAAGCGCAACCGAATACATTAGTACGATTGTATAAATTGAACCGAAATATACGATGTTAAAAATGATACTCGCTTTATTTCCGAAATACTCTCTAATTGTACCTGTGATCCCCTCATCAGCAGAATTAGAAGCGTATATCATTTTAGCAAGCGCCCTATGTGAGTAGTACATAACTGGATATGCAAGTAATGTAATTAGTAGTAAAGATAATAAACCACCTGAACCTGCATTAATCGGTAAAAAGAGCACCCCTGCTCCAATTGCAGTTCCAAATAGACTCAGTGCCCATGTAGTATCCTGCTTATGCCACTTTTTCGGATCTGCATATTGCTCATTTTTTGGTGCGGTATTTTCAGCTTGAACTTCTATTTTCTTTGCAGTATTCCCGTTCATATAATAACTCCCCCTTGTATCTATTCCTGCATCTCTCTTTACATTTAACAAATATTCCCTTTCTGGAAAATGAATTCCTTACAAGTTGCCCCACATTGTATGTCCTTCATCATAATAAATCCAAATTGAAACATTCACTAATTAGCGTCCTAATATAATTGTTAGCGTTCACAAAAAAGTTTACTCGTAATATCCGCTCTTTATATAAAGACCCCTTAAGAGAACAATATAGAATAGACTTCATAAATACGTTGCAACATTTCTAATAACAGTGTATTACTTTAATGGTTTCTCTTTTTTACTTTTAACAGTAATTTTAGCTAAACCGGCCTCTCTTCATTTGCGAGGCATTTCTTTCTCAATTCTATACATTACCTTCATAACTTCGGTAGCACTGATGATATTGCTTACACAAGCCACTGAAGCACATTACATACATTTCGCCTCTAATCACACACCTTTCTTACTAATAATCGCATTTTTTATATTTTCTCCAGAGATAATAAAATTTCTCTCGACGCCCTCATTATAACGTGTATATTTATAAAATTAATATTTTTATATTTTCAGAAATATTAAAGAGGAATAATTTTATATGGATAATATTTTACAGTTAGCATGTAGCCATTGTTTTTATCGCTTAAAGCTGAATTAGTTAGTAAAAAAATATAATAATACATTGTTTTTCTAGGTGACTTATTATAAAGATACTTATATCCCCTTTTATCAAAAAATCTTATTTTAAACATAAAAGATATTCTAATAAATAATTAATGTAGGTAAAAAGAAAAAAATCCCAAAATACAAAAACCAAATTTTAGGATATATATTATTAATATTGAATTCATATACAATTTAAAAAGCTACACTGAGCAAAAAGCAAAAAAGCTGCCCCATATGGACAGCTCATTTACATAATTATCGTTATCAGGAATACACAAACAAATCACTTCAATATCATCTTAATTGTAGTTTGTTCGGCTCTTCTTCAGGGATAGCTCTATGTTTGTAATGCATTGTTTTTACATCATTTCCTTTTATGCGAAAAGTAATTGTGTCCTCTTCATAAGGCGGATTGTGTGCACCCTCAAAAGTTTAAATTTTAAAATCCCTCATTAACTAGCTCTTTTATCGAGTTTAATTTTGAAGAAAGCTCGATAAACCATTCTTCATCCCCTGTTAATAATGCAAGATCTATAAGATAAAGGATTTGTTCCTTATTTATTACCTTTGATTCAGGGAGTTTGTTAACGTGTTTACTAAAGAGTAAAATCGCTTCGTTTATTGTGTACTGGCCGTCACGTTTCACAATACTAACTGTAACTATATCCTCTACATCATCAAGTGATACAATATAACCAACTATTAATTCACCTTCATTTGATATTCCACGAACCCAATCTCCTACTTTTAAAACATGATTATTATTTGACATCATACCGTTTCACCTTCCTATAAATATTTTTTGTGACGATAAAAAAGATATAAAAACAATTATACTGTAATATTTTTCATTACATTTAAGTGTTAAGAACTCACGGCTATATAATAATTAAGCCGCTTAACGCTCTTGATTGATAAGGTCAACAACTTCTTTCATTGTATAATTCTTTAAGTATTCACCTAGATGCTCTTCAGCACCTAAGAAAATAGCGAAAAGAACTTTTCGCATGTTCGAACCTACAACACACTGATTGTTTGATTCTGGACACTTCGGCTGCAAAGCACCTTCAGAGGTTATCTGATAAATATGCCAAAGATTAATTTCATCTAAATCGCGAGCGAAAATAAAACCGCCACCAGTCCCCTCTTTCGATTGTATAAACTTATGTTTTTTTAACAAACTTAGTACTTTCCGAATGCGTACTGGATGTACACCTGCACTTTCTGAAATAGCATTACTTGTTGACATCCGATCTGGCTGTAAAGCTAAATAAGTTAAACTGTGTATGGCCAAGGTAAAGTCGCTGTTCATGATTTTCCTCCTACGATCAAAAATATTGTTTCTCATATATTAACTGTAGCCATAAATATTACAGATAGGTTAGAACGTTAAAACATATAGAATACTTCTTGCCATAAAAAATTAATTCTCTTATATTCTATCCGGTCCCACCTATATCTGATAACTTCATTTAGCTTTTTAAGTTGAAAATAAAATTAAACACTCCACTGTTTCTTCACTTGTTCTTCTGCCAACTGTTTAATTTTTGTCCAAATCGTATCTTTACTCACAATAACATTTGTTTGATAATTTCTATCATTATAATTAACTGTAACACATACTTCAATCATCTTCTGCTTCCTCCTTTCAAAAAACTTTTTCTAAAAATACTACTTATTAATTGGCCAATTTTTGCAATTCAATGTTCAAAAACGTTCGAACGCTACGTGGTAAAAATTTACGAATTTCTTCCTCATTAAAACCAATCTGCAATCTTTTCTCGTCCAGCATAATTGGGCGACGTAACATTAGTGGATGCTCAATTATTAATGTATAAAATTCATTGAGCGAGAGCTCCTCAATATTTATATTTAAGTCCTGAAAAGTTTTGGATCTAGTTGAAATAATTTCAGTAGCCCCCTCTTCAGTTAAACGAAGAATTGATTTCAGCTCATCAACTGTCATAGAATTTGATACGATGTTTTTTTCAATATAATCAATTTGATGCTCTTCAAGCCATGCTTTCGCTTTTCGGCATGAGGCACAGCTTGCTGTTGTATATAGAATTACCATATTTAACTCACTCCTTTAATGTTATGAAACGTACATTTTAAACATCGGTTATTGAAATGTATTAAAAAAAATTACAGTTTAGAATCAAATACAAGCAATATTATTTATTCGAGAATATTTAATTTATCTACATTTTACAGACGATAACAACTCACTTCTAAAAACTATACTGTAATTTTAAACTTTACAGTTCTATAAATCAAATGTTAAGTCTTGGATTCATTCTATTAACGTATAATAGGAGCAGTTGAGACAATACTTGCCTCAACCGATTTTTATATCTCTTTATAATTTTTTGCAGTAATGACTGTTTCAAACTCAAATGTTTCGGGTAGATGATCTGCATAAGAATATTCAAAAGTTCGTCCATCCGTTAAGTAAGCTACTTGTTCAACTCGCATTAGGAAATCCTGATTTGTTAAGTTCATAAACTGCTTTTCCCTATCATCTGGGCGAATTCCTTTAACCCTGACAACAGATGTCCCTACTTCAAGACCAAGTTTATTTTGAATATGTGAGTATATCGACTCCTCTAAAACAGAAGCCTCAACACCTGGGATAACCGAAATTGGCATCCATGTATGCTCCATAATCGTCGGAATGCTGTGAATGATGCGGAGGCGAATGATTTTATAGACGAAATCACCGATTGAAACTCCCAATTTCTCAGCAACTACTTCATCAGCCCCAACAATCGCAAACTCGATAATTTTACTTTCTACCTCACTGCCGTATACAGCTTTCGTACCCGTTAAAGTTTGAATCATTCGTGCCTTTTCCTGTTGACGCCAATCTTGCACCACTGTTCCACTTCCGCGTCGGCGGATGATGTAGCCATCTCTAACTAATAGATCCAGCGCTTTCTTAATAGTAAGGGCTGAAACACCAAATTCTTCAGCAAGGACGGGGCTACTCGGAATTTTTTCGTTGATTTTATATTCACCACCTAAAATTTGCTGTTTAATCTTTTGATAAATGCCGAGGTATTTTACTTGTGTTGATCCGCTTGCCATTTTCATACCTCCTTTATACTGCAAACTCTCTTCTATTCATTCAAATGTAAAGCCTCAAGTTTGTAAACTGAAGGTGATGGGGCAGCAAATCCATTTTCTAAGATTTCAATATTCGTTACCGCTTCTTCGTCTTTCACAAGTTTTGGTGCACCATTTATAATTGTTTCATACGCGGCATCATAGAAACGACCGTAATCACCAAGTGGCGTTTTAATTTGTTTTTCAATCCAGTCACCATTTGCATTACGATACTTAGCAACTCCATAGTACATCGGTGAATCTTCACCAAACCCTGCACTCTCAGGCATAATCCCCGCTTTCAAATCATTTTCCTGCTGATCTTCACCATATTTAATAAATGATCCGTTTGTTCCATGAACGATAAAGCGTGGATAATCTTTTGCTACGACATGGTTCGTTTTCAGCTTAATCTTCAACTGATTTCCGTAATGTAAACCAACATCGAAATAGTTATCAACCGCACCTTCCATTTCATTATTACGAATATCGTATGTCACCGTATCTGGACGGCCGAATAGTGAAATCATACGGTCCATCGTATGAATACCTAAACTGTAAAATGAACCTTCTTCTTTTGGAGCTTCATGAGTGATTGAACCAGGACGGAAATAATCAATATGTGATTCAATCTCAATAATATCACCAAGGAATCCTTGTTCAATTACTTGCTTCACAGCTAAAAAATCACCATCAAAACGGCGGTTTTGATAAGGCATAACTACTACACCTTTTTCTCGTCCTAAAGCTAATAATTCTTTCGCATGTTCCACTGTATCGCAAAATGGTTTTTCAACGATAACTGATTTTCCAGCAAGTATAACTTTTTTTGCTAATTCATAATGCGTATGTGCTGGCGTACAGATCGTCACCACTTGAATTTCCTTGTCATTCAACAATTCGTCCAAATCAGTAGTGAAGTAAACACCTTTTTCCTTATATGGAGCCGCTAATTTTTCATTTATTTGACGTACAAAAATCGTTTTTATTTTTATATTATTACGCGTGTTTACATAAGGTAAGTGATAGCGGTTAGCTGACTTTCCAAATCCAATAAAGCCCATTGTTAATGTCATATTTTTCAACTTCCTTGCTCATAAATTTTCGTTTCTATATTTATTATATAATTTAATTATTAAAAGTATATAGTTTTAACTTTATAATTATATATTAAATAAAAAATCCACGATAAAATTCGTTCTCACTATAAGTTATGGACCTATAAAGTGAAACTTTAATCAGTGGGGCGATTTATTCTCTACTGATTATTTACCCGTAAATACCGGGATGAAAAGGAGCGTAATGAACATGGCATATACTACTATATCTATGGAAATTTTCGGATCAACTGAACAAGTATGGCAATTAATCGGAGGTTTCAACTCCCTTCCAGACTGGTTACCTTATATACCTAGCAGTAAATTAACTGAAGGCGGTCGTGTACGTCATCTAGCTAATCCAGATGGTGAAACAATTATAGAACGCTTAGAAGTATTCAATGATAAGGAACGCTACTACACGTATTCAATCATGAATGCACCGTTCCCGGTCACTAATTATTTATCTACAATCCAAGTTAAAGAAGGTACTGAAAGTAACACATCGTTAGTAGAGTGGTCTGGTACGTTCACTCCTGTTGCGGTTAGTGATGAAGAGGCAATAAATCTGTTTCATGGTATATACAGCGATGGACTGAAAGCATTGCAGCAAGCATTTCTAGATTGATTCATGTAATTGATTGAGACGAAAAAGTTAATTAACAGTCAAACATTCGACTTTGTGGTTAAGTTCATTATGAAAGATAAACAAATACAAATTTCATGCCTGCTTGTTAATGACAAGAAATAAAAAATACTACCTCCAAATGGAAGGTAGTATTTTTTTATTAATCAGGAAAAACAATTAATCCCTCTTCTTTTTCCTCCTGTTTTAAATCTTCTTCTGGGAAGGTTACAGTTGAATTTTTATCCCCTGTTTTTTTTGTTTCTTCACCTGGAAATACGAAAGTTGAATTTTCTTTTCCTTCATTTTTTTCTACGTTATCTGGAAATACCATAGAATCATTGGTAGTCAAATCACTATGAAAACCAAGGTTAGACAAAATCGCTTTTAAATCTGGTAAAACCCCTATTTTATCAGATGATGGATTATTAGACTTTGTGCCTGTATTAGGATTACTTAAAATTGCTCTCAATTCTTTTGGTGTATATGCCTTACCTAAATGTTCTTTAGCAATCCCTTGAATTGATACAGCAGCCCCAGCGATTATAGGCGAAGCGCTAGAAGTACCACGGAAATTAGAAGTATAACGATTCATTATACTCTGATCTGTAACTTTTTGTCCTTTACTATTTTGATTTTGATATGTATCTAATGTGTCAACATACTCTCCCCAACCATATACATCAATTCTACTACCATAGTTAGAGAAACCTAAACGTTTATGAGGAACTCTTGCAGTAGATGCTCCAACTATAATAGCTCCTGAATCTTTAAAGTCTGGACTATTTCGATTTAAAATCTGTTTACCATTACGGTCTTTAAATTCATCTAAATCAATCCCACCATTACCAGCTGCTTCTACAATAATAATGCCTTTATCTGTACCTTTGCGAATTGCGTTAAATATACTCGGGTATACTTCTACTGGTAAAGGGTCATCTCCATATCCATCATATTTAAAGGATTCCTCTATTAATAAAACATCTCCAGCCTGTAAAGAATCTACGGCACTTAAAATAGCATCTCTTACATCGATTCTCCCATTATCTCGGATCACTGAAATTACTTTTGCCTTTGCTTTTGGTGCAATCCCAATGTTCCCAATCCGATTGTCAGCTGCAGAAACAACACCTAGAACTGAAGTACCATGAGAAAGATCATTACTCATTTTTCCAGACATAAATTCAATATTTTGACCGACTAAATCTTCATGATTTAATAACCAGCCTTCTTCCAAATCTACAAAAGTTGCTCCTTGACCATCTCCTCCTTTAATTCCCCAAGCATAAGGAGCATTAATTCCTAAAGGTGCCTCTTCAAGATATCCCTGTCTCGAAAATCTAGGTTCATCATAAGGATTGACTGATAATACAGGCAATCTCGAGCTAGTTGTTGTATTTATACTCTTATTAGAACGAACTAGTATTTTACTAGAATTGTCATTAGCAGCATATACTGTATTTGTTACAAATGTCGTACCTACCCCAGCAAAAGTTGTAATTGCAAGTGATGATATCAACATACCTTTAAAATTTTTCATCTTTCCACCCCTAGTTTTCTATTAGAATTAACATATTTAATAATGTGTATGAACCGAAAAGCTTTTTATCTTATTATAAAAATTAATAGATTTTTATAACTTTTTGATTTACATAAAAACTCCTTTCATTCTTGTAATTCAATGTGTATATTTCAAAATAACAAACTCACTGTAACTATTATAGTTACACCTTTATTGATTTTCAACTACGAAATATAAATTTTTAAAAATAAATTTATATTACTTTAAAACAGAGCTAACCTTTTACGCATATAAAAAAACAAATTATCTGTGCAAATTACAGCGGTGAATAAGTTTATAGACTGCAAAAAAACAAGAAAAAGCAAAACACTAAGTGCTTTGCTCCTTATAAAATTCCTTTTAACTTTTCACCAATTAACCTCGCTACATACTCATAGCCTTCTGGTCCAAAGTGTAATCCATCTTTTTCACCATTTTCTACAAATCTTTTATAATCCCGTTCTTGAATCATTTCAGCGAATACGTTTAGAAAATAACTTCCTGTTTCCCTCGCCACTTTCTCCACCACGTCTGCATACTGACCAAGCACTCTATTTGTTCTATTACGCTGTCTTTCTTCATCAACTGGTGCAGGACTAATCAGTAGTACTTTATCTGATGAAATATGGTTCACAATCTTCTCTAAGTTTTCTTTATATGCTTGTAATGACACTTGAGAAAAAGAAACCGCATCATTCGTACCAAGAAAAACTGTTACGAAATCTGGTTTATATGATATTACATCTTCTTCAATCCTATTTAACGCATCGAATGTATTATCCCCTGGAACACCTGCATTCACTACTTTCCACTTCGGAAACATCTCTTGCAAACGTGGTGTTAATCTCGGCATTCCATCAAAAAATGTTTCATCAGCTGTAATACTATCTCCAAAGCATACTAACGTTTTCATTAAGCTACTCTCCTTTTACGTATGAAACAACTTTCCTTCTATTGCTTTTATATATCTTTCAGCAGAACGTTCAACTGCCTCATCTGCATTTTCTTTTACTACTCGATGAAAAGCATTGTATAAACGATTAAACTGTAACGGCTTCACTCGGTTCACCATTTCTTCCACTTTTCTCGCTGGTAATGGAATTAAGTTTGGATAGCTATACATAAAACTTACCCACCGCTCATCCGCTACAACTTGAATAATATCACCTGTTAACAAAATCCCTTTTCCATCATTACCTTCTTCCCAATGCAATACAGAACCACCACTAAAATGTCCTCCAAGACGATGTACAGTAATCCCATCCGCTAATTGTAAAGACTCACCAGACCAATAAATAATACGACTACTTGGGCGCATCACCCATTCTTTATCATCTTCATGTATATAAATTGGTACATCAAATGTCTCTGCCCATTCTACTTGCGTTGAATAATAATGAGGATGAGACAATGCAATCGCATCTAATCCACCAAGCTCTTTTATTTTCGCAATTGTCGTTTCATCTAAATACGTAATGCAGTCCCATAGTAAACGATATGACTCTGTTTTCACTATAAATGCCGTTTGACCGATCGCAAATCCTGGTTTTGTCGTAATACTATAAAGTCCATTTTCCTCTTCGATTATTTCATTTTTATATGTATCATCTGTTTGCAAATTTTCTAAAGTCGTCCAAGACTGCCCTTTCGGATTCACATATTGCCTCTCTTCATCACAAATATGACAACTCACCGGTTCCTCTACACTCGCTGCATACTGCACACCGCACGTTGTACAAACGTAATTTTTCATCATAATTCCCCCTATCCCTATATTTTTATTAAACTGATTTTTGTTGATAATAATCTACTTTTTCATTTCCAATTAATAAACTTATAAAAGTAAGTAAATAAACAACTGTAACTGACAATGGAATTACAGTAAATCCTTTTTGGCTTCTGCAACATTCATCTCACTATCTCCCCCAAAATATTTGTACTATAAAGTCACCTCAACCTCGTCCATCCAATAACGCCAAGCTGCTAAATAATCTTCTAAATCTTTCGGGTGGTGCCGTAAACATGTATCTATACGCAAATATAATCCTATGACTATTTCTTCATATAAATCACGGTCTTTTTTATAAAATACACATTGTTTCATCGCATAATCGATTGTTTCTTTTGTTAAATCTTCCGGGGTTGAACAGAACGCATAAATCAAATCATATATAGGATCTCCTAACACTGGTAAAGGATCAATTACACCGTGCAGTTTATTCCCTTGAAATATAAAATTATGAAATCCAAGATCACCATGCAATAAAAATGGCTGATTTATTCCAGTCCCCCTACTTGGACTATTTGCTAACTTAAAAACCGTTCTATACTCTTCCTCACTTATGTAACGTCTTACATTTTCATGAGCTTCCATCACATTTGTCGTTAAAAATTCATTCCAAGATTGAACTGGGCTTTCTTTCCATCCCCAGCCATCAACCTCTGTAGCTACTTCATACTTATTGATAACTTCCTTTACAAGTTTACTAAGAACACTCCGTTTATGGCCTAGTTTGCAAGAAGTTGTGCCCTCAAGGAATGAGTAAACAATGTAGCGATTTAAAGGTTCCTTATATAAAAGCTTTGGAAATAATTCGTCCTTTTTATAAAACTGAAGAAAATAAGCTTCTTCACGTATGACATCCGATTCATTCAACTTTATAACGTATTGTTCATCTAACAAATATATAGTACTTGTCGTTCCCCCGTTTAATGCTTTTACGCTATTTGGATAATGTGAAATAACTTTTTCCTTAACTAGTTGTGCAGTGATTATTGAAATGTCCATTCTCTCACCCTTCAACTCCGAATATTTCCTTAATTCAAAAGACAACTTTACTATTATTTGACAAACATAAGGGAATTCCTCCTAAAAATCTTAATATAACAAAAGATAATTTTATTTCATTTCAACTGCTTCCTTCAATATTCCATCATAAAGTTCATTCCATTTATGGTAATGCGATGTGATTTCTTCACTCCAAATGATCTTCATTTAATCTAGTAATTTCTATTGAATTATCTCTTTCTTTTAACTTAAGAACCAAACTTTCTACACCAAACACTTCTGTAAACGTATGACTGCCTACAATTAAATTAATTCCTTTAAATTTCGCATGTTGCACTGTATATAATGTTTTTTCACCTGTTATGTACGTGTCACATCCTTTTTCTAATGCACGTTCAATCAAATTTGTATTGTTTCCTGCACCGGTTAAGATCGCAATCCGTTTTACTGGTTTATCGTGATTTCTCCAGCTCTTCACTTTCTCTTCCATTTTTTCTTCAAGTTTTCCAACTAAGTTTGAAAAAGGAATCGCTTCTTTATATTCTCCTATTCCCGGTAGTTCTTCTTCCTCATAGGTTGAATATTCCAGTATTGTATCTATCCCAATTGCGTTAAATAACGATGTACACGTGCCAAACTTTACAAAATCTAACGGCAAATGAATCCAAAAATGATTCATTTCATATTGCTTCAATTTCTCAATACAAGCCTCTTCCATACCAAATAAAAAACTCCACGGCGCATGATGTGTAACTATCATATCGACTCCATTTCGATACGCTTCTTCAATAGTTTCTAACGTTAAATTTGTTGTGTAACCGATTTTGTGAAATTCATCTTTACTTATATAAGTAAAACCATATTCATCATCGCCATATTTATGAAGATGCTCTCCAAATAGTGATGTTATATGTTCATTAAACTGCTTTATATTCATTTTTATTTCTCCTTTCATTTACTTTTATATTTCATAAATAAGGAAATACTAAATTACAACGTTACATACATATAGGAGGACAATATGAAACCTGAATTTTTAAAAGCTGTACATGATGCAATCGGAAATGTCGAACACATTCATATAGAGGAAAGCGGTGCTGACAGCTTACTTATTCATCATGATGATGCACAGCAGTTACAACAAGTTGCTAAGGCGTTAGAAAATAATAATTTCCGCTCCGCTTTAAGAACAACTGGAAATGCTTCGTACATTGAAGTATTGAACAGATAATGAAAGTCCGGATGTATTCCGGGCTTTCTTTTTATCCCGCTATTCACCGGGCAGTAAGACCCCACTGATTAAAGTTTCACTTTATATTGAAACTTCAAACTCTTTCACATACACCGCTGTTCCAGCAATATCTATTTGTAACTTTTCGTTTTCTATCCCTTTCGTTACATAAACAGTTACACGACCATCTTTATTTATTTCCTGTCCTTGCTCAACGATTAAACTCAATTCATGTTCAAAACCTTTCTCTAAATACTCCGCATAATACGCTCCCATTACACCTGAAGCTGTTCCTGTCACTGGATCTTCAATCGTCCCAGCGTAAGCTGATGAAAAATGACGGCCGTGCATTTGTGCTATTTCATCATAAGTTTCTAGACAAATTGGGTGAATAGAAGCATTAGGTATTTCTTTTAATACTGATGGAAATGCAGCATTATTAGGTTTCATTCTCTCACATGCATTAAGATTTTTAATCGGTACAATTACAGTCCAATTACCAGTACTTCCATATACAATCGGTAAACTTACATCTAAATCATTTACTTCTAAACCGATACTATGAGCTAATTCTTCTGCTGAACCTGTAAATTCTTTAAACTGAGGTGCTGCCTGTCTCATTTTAATAAAGGTTTCTCCATTTTCATTTACACCTATTTGTATCGGTAAAATCCCAGCCTTCGTTTCAATCATAAGGTTACTTTTCTCTTCTAATAAACCTTTTTCGCGCAAGGCATATATCGTCCCTACTGTCCCATGACCACATAACTCCATTTCAAAACCAGGTGTAAAATAGCGCATTCTTATATCTCCTACTTCTGAGGAAAGAACAAAAGTTGTTTCGTTATATCCAACTTTTTCAGCAATAATTTGCATTTCCTCTTCCGTTAATCCATCTGCTTCTAATACAATACCTGCTGGATTTCCCTTATTTGGTTTATTCGTAAATGCGTCGTAATGAAATACGTTTATAGTCTTCATTTTCTTTTTCCCTAACCTTCTTTAAAAATTTTATAATAAAGCTCTACCTCCGTTTTCAACGAACAATTATTTCTCCAAAATATTCTCTGCATCTTTTCATTTGAAGTATGTGTGCTTCCGATGTAATAAGTAGCCTCTATTTCCTTTAACATATGTAAAGATTGAAGATGCAGCCGGGAAGCAATTCCTTTCCCACGATAATAAGGCATTACCCCAAAATAAAATAATCGTCCTTCACTTTCTGTTCCAGTTTCTATATGCGGTATGGACATACCAATCGGCTCATTTTTATCATAAAAAACAATACATGACTTTTCCCAACCCTTACCTAACTCTGTTTGTACAGAATAAAAATGTTCATCGATAGTTAAAATTGAAGTTTGATTCCCTGAACCCGACATACATTGTTCCCAAATATATTTAAAATCTTTTTCCGATAACGTTCCTTCTGCTATTGATCAATATGTATATTGTCTTTCAAGCTCTTCTACATTGTTCAATTCTCTACATACTTCTATCTTTGCGGCATACAAAGAAAAACCGGCATCAAGTAACACTTTTGCGCTTGAGTTATGACTACTAAACCTTTTGTTTAATACAATACTCGCTCTTTTTAACTCCCAATTAAAACAAACCTCTTCAAATCTACTTATCTTTTCTTTATATGTTTGTACGTTATACAAAACGTCTTCTTCGATTTCTTCAATCGTTACTGCATTTGGTAAGCCATTTAAGACTTTTTTAGAAGGGCCAAACAAATTCTGAATGATTGCAAGATCGTATATCACCACTTTATTTCACCTACACCTGGCTCAATAAACTTCCCTGAAACATGCTCGTTTGAATCTATTACCCAATCATATATATTTTTTGCTCCTTCAGCCGGAGTCATATTCGCATCAAAAGCACCAGTGTCAGTCTTTAATTTTCCTGGGTGAATAGCAGTTACATGAATTCCTTTATCCTCAAACTCTTGTTGTAAACAGAGCGTTAACATATTTTGTGCAGCTTTAGCAATTCGATATGAATATGAAAACTGACCTTGTGGAAACTCTTTGTTCGCCATTTTATGCAATGAACCTAACCGAGAGGACACATTTATGATTCTCGGATGATCCGATTTAGCTAAAGCCATATATGTACCTTTTACAGCTCGAATTACACCTAAGCAATGAATATTAAATAAGTCCGTTAACTCTTCTGAATTTGTATGTAAAGCCTCAGTCTCCTTTCCAGTAATTCCTGCGTTATTGATAACTAGATCTATATACTCTGCATATTCCTCAAGCTGGTTTTTCATTTGCTCCGTACTCTCATCAACTGATAAGTCTGCTAATATAGGAAAACATCTGCAACTAAACATTTTCTTCAATTGTGTTAACGCAACCTCAGTTCTAACTAACGGATAAACGATATGTCCATTTTCATGAAACACTTTTACTAACTGTAACCCTAATCCGCGATTTCCACCTGTAATTAGCACTCTCATATATTCATCTCCTTATTTTTAAAATAAATAAGAAAATCCATCCACTTACCATTCTCTAATGAAAACGCCTCTCTCTTGCATTCAAAAGAAAAACCTGCTCTTTCCGCAAGACGAACGGATGGTTCATTATCAACATGTATATGTAACTCGATTCTATGAAAATGAAGACGATTAAAAAATAACGGTAACGCGGCTTTTACACTTTCTATCCCATATCCATTTTTCCAATATTGATTATGAATAGAGTAGCCCATCATTGCCCACTGATAGTCCATACGTAAAATTTTTATAAGCTCTAACTTACCAATATTAGCTCCGTCTTCTTTACGAAAAATACCTAATACGTACATCTCATCTCGATGTGCTGCTTCATCAAAGCCTCTTATCCATTCCGTGAACCATTCTTTTGTTGATGATGCCATAACTTGATAACCATCGTCATATTTATACTGAGATGGTAACCTCTTATTAAATCCATCTAACCAACTTTCATAATCATCTTTTTGAAACGGACGGATCATAAGTCTCTCTGTCTCTATTTGTAATAGCGGCAGCTTCATTTACATCTCTTCCCTTGATTAATATTTGAATATTCTTTATTATCTTACACAAAATACAAAATCTAGTAAATTATTATGTTTTTGATAAACAAGGGCCTGTTAAACTACAATATTAATTTTTGAGAAATACAAAAAGGAAACCCTGTTCTAAAGGGTTTCCTTTTGTCATCACACTACCAAACTTATCTGTAATTTAAAACGTTGTATTCTGTCTTTAATATTCCATAAACATCAACATCTTCATATGTATTTAATAAAAGTCTATTTTGTCTCAATGTGCCTTCTTTACGTAAACCCGACTTCTCTAATACTTTAATCGACGATCTATTTCTGGAAATGGCAGATGCCCAAATTTTGTTTAGACCTAATTCGATAAAGCCAAATTGAATCATTCTGTTTACAGCCTCAGTTGCAAAACCCTTTCCCCAATAATTCTTACCAATCCAATAACCAAGTTCACCTCTATTGTTACCCTTGTCAATTCTTAGTGTAATTGTACCTACAATTTCTCTTGATTCTTTAGAGACAATTCCTAAAGGATATTCAATTCCTTTCCTAATAAGTTCTGGTTGCATATCAACCCAATCTTGCGCGAACTCCAATTTATATGGATGCGGAAGCCCAAGAATATTAGCTAATTCCTTGTCATTAGCCAATTCTTTAATTCTAAAAACATCATCATTGGTAAAAGGTTCTATACATAAATGCTCAGTTTCTAATTTTATAGCCATCTTTTCTCCCCCTTGTACTGAAATTAGTTAGATCCCTTTATTTTCAATATTACACCAAAAACACAAAATTTTTAAAATCTTTATGATGTCTACTAACAGAACCATAAACAAAAAATCCAGTTATGCTTTGTACATAACTGGATTCCTCATCATTTAATCGTTTTTATTTTACAAGTATATTTTCTCTTAATTCCCTTTTCAATACTTTCCCTAAAGCATTTTTCGGTAATTTGTTCATAAATACAACTTTGGGTATTTTATAGCTTGCTAGTTTTTCTTTACAATACTGTATAATTTCTTCTTCCGTTAAAAACGTTTGCATGTCTTTTACAATGTACGCTGTCGGAACCTCTCCCCAAAAGTCATCTGGAACTCCAACTACTGCAACTTCTAAAACACCATGTATTTCATGAATAACATCTTCTACTTGATCTGGATATACGTTGTCACCACCGCGTATAATAACGTCTTTATATCTTCCCATAATATGCAGGAATCCATCATCATCTATCATGCCAGCATCACCCATGTTAAACCAGTTATCTTTTACTACCTTCTTTGTCGCCTTTTCATTATTCCAATATCCTTTAAACATGTATGGACTTTTCACATGAATCTCTCCAACTTCATTTGTTGTTAGTTCATGTCCTGTTTCCGGATGAATAATTTTCACCTCTACATTTTTCAAGGTCTTTCCTACAGAAGACATCTTTTCTTTTCCCATCATTGGATGCCATGAGGTTACAACCCAACCTTCTGTACTACCATAGCCTTGCACCATATATATGCCTTTTTCCATATATTTTTGAATGAGTGTTTCTGGCACTTTTGTACCACCGCTTTGTGCTACTTTAAAGGTTGAAATGTTACGTTCTTTTTTATTTAGTTCATCAAGCATGTAACTATAAACGGCTGGGAAAGCAAGCATCGTAGTAATTTTCTCTTCCTCAATCTTATCCCAAATAAGAGCAGGATTCGAATTAGCTAAGAAGATCATCGTAACGCCATGATAAATACAATTTAAAATAGAAAGCACGCCACTCATATGAAACAATGGATGCACAGATAAAAAGCGTTCACCTGCTGGGATTTCTCTTTGTCCCGCAATTTCAGCAAAATAATGATGTAAGTTTTTATGTCCAATTACACATGCTTTTGCCTGTCCAGTCGTTCCTGATGTAAACAAGTAAATGGCATCGTCTTCTTCATGAACTTCTACGTTCGGTTCTGTCGTTGGCTGTTTTTGCAACTCTAATTCAAATGAACCAAAGTCTTCTTTTGTTGTTTGAATTACATAAGGAATTTCTTTAACAGCATCAACCTTTAATAACACTTCATTAAATTCTTCATCAATAACTAACACTTTTAATTTCGCTTCTTTTACAATCGTTTCTAATTCATAAACAGTCAGCTGATGATTTAGCGGAATAAATACCGCTCCAATTTTTAAACTTGCCATCATAACGCTTGGAAATGGGTGATTATTTTTGCATAGTATTCCTATACGATCTCCTCTTTGCACACCATTATGTAACAAATAATGTGCAAACTGATTTACTCGTTCATTATATTGCTGAAACGAATATCTTTTCGTCCCCCCTACAAGCGCTTCCAAATTTGGTGATTGAATTGCTCTCTTTTGTAATAATTGTCGCATCGTTCTCAAGTAAAACTCCCCTTTATATATGTTAGGTTTTTTATTTTACCAGATTAACTATTAATTTACTAAAGATTACACTTAGTGAATATAAGAAGAATATAAAATATCCATTTACTTTACAAGTAAATGGATATTTCCCATTATATATTAGAATACTTCTTGTTCATCACATATTGCACATACTCAGGTGCACTTTTATCAATCTCTTCATCACCTAGTTTATATTCTGCACCATATAAATAAAAGGAAGGTATAAATTCCATACCTGTGTATAAGCATGTAGCTTGGAATGGTTTCGTCAACTCATCCATTGTAATCCCACTATTTTCATAGTCTTTTTCTAATCCACCTATAGAAATAGCTACACCAAATTCTTTCCCCTTCACTTTATCTCCTTTAGATCCGTACGCAAATCCATATGTTAATACATCATCGAACCATTTTTTTAATAATGGTGGTGAGCTGTACCAGTAAAGCGGAAATTGAAATATATATCTGTCATGTTCTACTAATAACTTTTGCTCTTCTTCAATATTAAACTCCCAATTCGGTGCCACTTTATACAATTCATGCACCGTAATTTCATCCGAATATTTCTCAAGTTCTTCAATCCATCTTTTATTAATTTTTGATTTTTCAATATCAGGATGTGCTACAATTACAAGTGTTTTCATCTTTTTTCATCCCCTTTATAAATTATTCAACCCTTTACGTATTAGTATGAATGAGTCACATATAATTGAAAAGTACGTACTTTAAAGTGCTATAGGAACCTTAAAGTACCTGTGGAGGTGTTATATGAATCAAAATGATAATTGCCCAATTGCAACAACACTCGATGTAATCGGTGGAAAATGGAAAGTTCATATTTTATGTATTTTGTCAGATGGAAAAATGCGAACAAATGAAATTAAACGAGAAATCCCAAACATTACACAAAAGGTTCTTACACAACAACTTCGGCAACTTGAAGCTGATGGGATTATCTATCGTACCGTATATCAAGAAGTTCCACCAAAGGTTGAGTACACACTAAGTGAATACGGAAAATCTTTAATGCAAATAATGGATAATCTGTTTGAATGGGGAAAAGATCATCAGATTAAAAGATTACATGACTAAAAAAGCACTATATACTTTGTTTCATCCTCTACGTTCATATTTTTTATTTCTATAAAGTTTATTTTCATCATTTTTTAGCTAACTTGTTTTCTTAGATTGATGGACGTGACCCCACATCCATCAATCTAAAAAGATACAATTAGAAAAATGAGATTTCTATAAAGTTTCGCATATAAACACTACTTCCGCCTCATTAAACGCTCGCTCTACTTTTTCTAATCTCAATTGTACGTAAGCTATAAAGAAGCACCCCTAAACCGAGAATTTTTTCATTATTAGACGCATTAGAACCTAAGGTAATAGTAGGTACATTTAAACCCATAAACCTTTCACTCCATTCTATAGGCATATAAAAAGATACTCCTTAAAAATAAAAACGCTATTCTCTCTGTAAAATCATAGAAAAGAATAGCGCTTTTTATTTTGAAATAGAAATCATCATTTAAACTAAACATGCTAATATTGATTTTGTGCGATTGTCAGTTACCTCATAATAAATTTCTAATCCTTTCCGAGTACCTGTAACCATTTTAGCAGCTTTTAGTTTAGATAAATGTTGACTAATTGTACTTTGAGGCATTTGTAAATCCCCATACATTGTTGTTACATTAGTAGGACCTTTTGCAAGCATTATTTTTACTAAAGATAGACGAACTGGATGCGCCAATACCTTTAACACCTCAGCGATTTCTTGAAACATTTCTTTTTTTTCTTTCATCTTATTTCTCCCCTTTTATATACATATTTATGTTATCCATATATATAATTCGAAGGTATATGCGTTTTTGTGTCCGTCATTTTAAAAAAATATAAAAAAACTTTAATCCGAAACTAAAGGATTAGCTTAACATAATGTCTCACCATTAATGATGAATAGGAATCTCATTATAGAAGCAGCAGTTTTTATACTACACCTCTACATTCAACTAACTAAAACCAATGAAAAAAAGAGCAGATAGTCTGCCCTTTTATGATGCCTCCTTATGTTCCGTGGAATGTTTAACACTCCCCAGTCTCTTTAATTTATTCCACCCTACCGCTACTCCTCGAATTGATGAGAATATAGATTTAATGACAACATAAGTCATAAATTGACGATAAATAAAGCGTTGTAAAATTAACCATGCCAATGGTTTTGGGTTCTCTTCCTCTAATTTAAATGCGAATAGAGAAGCGAGAAGATCCATTAAAAAGAAAACAAGATAAAATCCTAAAACTTTTAGCGGATTACTACTAAATAGTCCTATAATCATTAATATATCTGCAAAAGGAGCAATGAATTGCAGCACATATTGGAATAACCACATATTAGGCAGTGCAATAAATCCTAATGTTTTATGCTTTGGATTACATAACGCTTTTCGATGTTTCCAAAGACATTGAAGTGTACCATATGACCAACGATACCGCTGTTTAATGAGACTTTTCACATCTTCAGGTGATTCCGTAAAAGCATGCGCTTTTTCTTCATATACAATTCTATGCCCTTGACGTAAAAATGTAATAGTAAGATCCGTATCTTCTGCTAACGTATCTTCGCTTAAATATCCAGATTCAACTACATTCTTTTTGCGCCACGCCCCAATAGCTCCTGGAACTACTGTAATACAATTTAACTCATCAAAAGCTCTACGTTCTAAATTAAACCCTGTAATGTACTCAACATGTTGCCAAGTAGTTAACAAATTCCGTCTATTCCCCACTTTGACATTACCTGAAACTGCAGCTACATTCTGATCTTCAAAGTGTCTAACCATTAGAGAAATGGCGTCTTGCGCAATAATAGTATCCGCATCTAAAGTGACAATGATTTCTCCTCGCGATTGTTGAAACCCTAGGTTCATTGCCGATGATTTCCCGCCGTTTTCTTTCTGAATGAGACGAACTTTAGGGTGTTTATAAAATGTTTCTTTCATTACTTTTGACGTACCATCTGTCGATCCGTCATCCACAACAATAACTTCAAATTCTCTATAATTACTATCCAAAATTGAGTGAATTGTCTTGACTATCACCTTTTCTTCATTATATGCTGCTATGACAACACTAACAAAAGGTTGATAGGACGAATTAATATAGCGAGATAACGTTTTTCTTTTCTGCTTCCATGCAAAATAAATTAAGAATAAAAATCGAAAAATCCCTAATCCAATAGCAATATAAAAAATAGTTGTTAATATATGCTTAAAGTATCCTGCCCCTGAAAAGACAGCTTTATTGTAAAGTAAATATTGCTTCCCCTCAGAAGAAACAGGAGGCATAATTTCATCTCGTTCTTTATTCATTAAATCTGAAATTGTTACAAAACTATATCCATGCTTTTTTAGGTCTTTAATAATGATTGGGAGCGCCTCTACTGTATGTGTACGGTTCCCTCCCGCATCATGGAGAAGAATAATATTTCCCTCTCCCTTATAAATGGGATTAAGAGCACGCTTTACTAATTCATTTGTTGATGGTGTTGCCCAGTCTTCGGGATCAACTTTTTCCGCTACCATTGTATAGTTCATATTTTGTGCACGTAAAATAGGCAATATTTCATTTGATGAATCTGGGTTAGCATCCGCTTCATATGGTGGTCTAAATAAAACCGTAGAATGTCCAGTTACTTCCTGAATTAAACGTTGCGTCGTATTAAGTTCTACTTTCGTTCGTAGTAAAGACGTATCTGCTATGTTAGGATGCTTGAAAGTATGATTGCCAATTTCATGCCCTTCATCGTATATTCTTTTTACAATACTAGTATTTAGTTGCGCGTTTTCACCAAGTACAAAAAAAGCAGCTTTTATTTGATTCTCTTTTAATATATCTAATATTTCTGGCGTATATTTCGGGTCTGGTCCATCATCAAATGTTAATACTACTTGTTTCCCATTTGGTTTTCCATATCGTTGCACTTCATATGCAGATGGTAAGGATCTATATACTTCATCTGTAATATACTCATCTTTGCCTACTTTAAAATCTCTCAATCCATTTTTTCTTTCATTCTCAATCTGTAAAATTTCACCTTGTCCAGAATAATTCACTTCATCTAAACTACTGATTTTATGTAATACATTAGGATTTTTTTGTACCTCAATAGGATTTTTTAAAACTTTCCATATTGTAGGATCTTCTGCTCCTAATCTCCATAGCGCAAACCCCTTTGCATGATTGTCCATTGCGATTTTCACTTGATTATAAAGAGTAACACCGTCTAAGAACCAAGCAGTATGTTCTTTCTCTCCTGTTTTATATCTAAAATACGGATTTCCACTCATCTTATCCCATTGAATTTTTATATTTGAATCATGAGCCATTGCCATAACTTCTGAGAAAGTCATAGACTTTGCAGCTTCTTTACTATTTACTTCCCAATCATATCCATAGTTACCGAAAGCAACTATAAGTTTATTAGACGGAATATTCAGTTCTTTCAATGTATGTTGGAACCATTTATTTGAAGCAATTGGTCCTGGTTCCCCGGCTCCATAGTGCTCATCGTACATCATTACAATCATTCGATCTATTATTTTTGCTAACGCACTATAATCAAAAGCCTTATCATTAGCTGGAACATCTTGTGTAACGAGCAAATCATGTTCATGAAATTCCTTAGTAAGTTCTTTCATAAAATTTGTTAAGTTTTCTTTATCACTTTCAGGTACGGACTCAAAGTCAATATTAATACCTGAAAACTGACTCTTTTTAACTTCGCTTACTAAATTATTAATAAATTTCGTCTTCACATCATTCGGCGAATTCAGTAACTTATGGATAAGCTCACTATCAGGGCCAGAAGCTTTTTCTGTATAGTTAGTAAGTAACGGCATAATCTTCACATGATTTTTTTTTGCTAGTTTTACAATCTCAGGTTTTATCTCACTTCTAATCGTTAAATCTGCTTTTAAATGATACCACTCTGGTACTAACGTAGTTAATGAATCGATATTTTCTTTTAAAGAAGCGGTACTATTTTCATCCCAGTTTACATAAAAACCATACACTTCTTTAGGATGTTTACTATCCTTCGGCGGATTCACCAAATTTTTATTATCCTTCGTTTCGGTATTTGGGTTAAATTCTTCCTTCTTTAACTGCTGATCACTAAGTTTTTGATTAATTGGTACAAGTTTAGTATCTTGTTGTACAGCGGTATTCATATTTGGAATTTCTGGTGTTGAAAAAATACTTTGAAAGAAAAAATAAAATACAACACTTACACTAACTATTGAGATACATAGAAACCAAATAAAGGCTATGTTTCTCCTTCCTTTCGGATCATAAAAAACAGGTTTTTCTTTATCTTGTTGAATGTTTTTCTCCATTATATTTTTCACATACTCCTTCTTAATAGAACTATAGAATATTAAAGTGCAACTTTAATCAGTGGGGGTTTTGTTCACCCCCCACTAATCATCAGCCCTCACCAATCGGGCTGCCCAGCAAATAGCGGAATAAATCCTTTTAGCTTTGAAATGAATCTCTCACTTCCATATTCTATTGATTCTTCTTTTCATTCCCTTGCTGGTGGCCTCTATTTTCTTGTTGAGACCCCCTACCATTGTTCCCTTGCTCGTTTCCGTCATTTTCTTTCTGGGATCCTCTTCCATTGTTCCCTTGCTGATTCCCATTATTTCCTTGTTGAGGATTTCTTCCATTGTTCCCTTGCCCATTTCCATTATTCCCTTGTTGAGACCCTCTTCCATTGTTCCCTTGCTCGTTTTCGTTATTTCCCTGTTGAGATCCTCTTCCGTTGTTCCCTTGCTCGTTTCCATCATTTTCTTTCTGGGATCCTCTTCCGTTGTTCCCTTGCCCATTTCCATTATTCCCTTGTTGAGATCCTCTTCCGTTGTTCCCTTGCCCATTTCCATTATTCCCTTGTTGAGATCCTCTTCCGTTATTCCCTTGCTGATTCCCATTATTTCCTTGTTGAGCTTCTCTACTGTTATTCTCCTGTTGATTCCCTCTATTTTCTTGCTGAGATCCTCTTCCATTGTTTTCTTTTATTTGCTTCGATGGCTGTTCCTCTGTTTTCTTTTGTTCTTTCTGCTCTTGCTTTTCATATTTTTTCTCTTTTACAGGAGACAAATCGAGTGTTGCATCAGGAGATGACTCCGGCTGTGATTGCACCTCTTCTTCGTTTTTCACCGGATTAGACGGGGTGACAGGAGGCGTAAGTGATTTGTTCTTCTCATTCTCTTGCTTTATATAGACACCTGTGCCAATTCCAGCTTTTCTAGCATTCTCTCGTATTTGCATTGTGCTACTTTGATATTCAACTGTAATATGTTTTAGCTCATATTCTTTCTTTAATTCTTTCATTGCCTTTTCCAAAAGTGGTTCTAGTGCCTTGTCCTTTGCAACAGCTGTTAGCATAACTTGCTTATCATTCGTTAAATACTTATCCTCTTGACTTTGATTTATAATAGTACGTATTACTTCTTGTAATTGTTTATTTTCCCATTGCTTCAATTCTTTTAAAATACGCCTTCCATCATCATTACAAGCCTGCAAATCTATAACACGAAAATCCTTCGTTACGCTCACCTCTAAACTTGGATTTATATCAACTGAGACGTAAGCAAATACTTTTTCTTCTGGTTGGTTGTAGAAAAACAAAACTGCAAATAGAAAACAAGCAACAAGTATTGATGCAGGCTTTAAAAAGAAAGGAATCGAAAAATGCGATGCTTTTTGTTCTTGCTCATCAAACGAGATTTCCTCCCCGATTATGCAAGAATCCCCTTTTCTTTTACACGTAATAAACTCTCCATTTGGTGTTAAAACAACTACGCTATGCTTTTTTATATCCATCACAATTCCTTTAGTCATCATGCTTTTCCCCTCTTATGTAATCCAGAATATATGTATAGTTGTTTGCAAAAATAATACACATTGCAATAATGTATTTTCTATGTCGTTCCAACGTTTTACGACTTACCCTAACACGCGGTTCAATCTGTTTAAGCGGTAACTTTTTCTTTCGGAACAGCTCTTCCATCATTTCCTCTTCTTTTATAATAATTTTCACAATTTCTATTAATTGCTCACGCGTATCACGATGCTTAGGAGATTCTTTAGCAAGCTCTGAGAATGTGATTTTAAACTCAGCTAGCACACTTTGAAAATGAAGAATTTCCTCCTTACGGTTACTATTTTCCATCTCTTTCATATACTCCGTAAGCGACACTTGCATTTCTAACATTTCCTCTTGCTCATCTTCTTTTAAAAAGACAAAGTTATGTTTAGACTCCTTACGTATATAGTCAATTACATCTCTTTTTATAAGAAGATCAGCAAACGCTAAAAAGGATTTTCCTTTTGTATAGGAATACTTTTCAATTGCTTCGTTAAACGCAAACAATCCAATGCTATATTCATCATCCTGTTCTGTAATATATCGGCGGCAGACAGATGAGATTGATTTTCTAATAAAAGGTTGATACTGTACGATAAACGCTTCTTTATCTTCTTCATTATTTTGTATGTTACATACGATATCTTCTATTTTCGGTTTTCTTAAGATCTTCATTACTAAACTCAACACTTGTAATCTCCCAGCCTCCTTCAAATAGTAAAATGGCCACTACACAAGTGACCATTTAACCAGATTTTCTTGGTACTTTTCTTCGGTCTTGTTTTCTTGCTGTTAGTTATATTTTTAGAGTCTAACGTTTTCTTAATGATTTTTTCTTTTCTCTCGGCACTACAGTTAAGTTTGTATTTTTATCTACTTTCTTATTTTCTACCGTTCGTTTTGCTTATTCTTTTTCTATTTTATCTGCAATCCTTGAATAACTCTCCTCTATATAATTGGTAATTTAATCCTTTTACTTTGGATGCCCACTTAATCTAGTAATTTTATTAATACTTCTATATTCTTTCATAGTCATTTTTCTTCTATTTATTTTTTCCACTATACATATTCGGAGGAGTACAAAGTTTTATGGGGGTCAAAAAATATTTTTATAAAAAAATACATATTTATTTCAAAAATAAAAACCATCAATTTGAAAAAGGGTAATCAAATTGATGTTTTTCTTATAGTATCTATTAAATTAAGTTGGATTCTCATCATATCTAAAAAAAGTACTAGCTATCCTCTGCCGCTTTTCTCCACTTTTATCTTTCTTGGTTATCATAATATGTCTTATCTGCGTATTTTCTATCATTTCCTTTTAGATAAGCTAAAATTACTTTTGGATTTTTAAATAAAGTCCAGTCTCCATATGTATCAAATCTTCTGCATGAAGTTATCATTCCATTTTTAATAGTACCGAATTTCTTATTATTTTTCTTTCCCCACTCTTTTAAACGTTTTGCGAAATCTGCATCTTCTGCCATAAGCATGTTTTCATTAAATCCATTGATTGCCATAAAGTCTTTTCTATAGCACCAAAAAATCCCTACAGATATAGCTCCGTACTTAAAAAGTAAAGGGATTATGATTAACATTGCGGAGAGAAATATTCCTAAAGATATTCTTTCAAACTTCCCATTCACCCCACCACCAATGTATTTACCTGAAGCTAAATATTTATCTACATTAAACAACATAGACTCTGTCATTATCGTATCAGCGTCTATAGTAACGATTATTTCTCCACTGGCTATTTTAGCCCCTGCATTTCGAATTTTAGATAAGTTTTTATCGTTATTTTTCAATGTAATACAATTATAAGATTTTGCTATTTCCTCTGTTTTATCTGTACAACGATTTAAAACAACTATAACTTCCGTTTGCTCTTTATATGCCTCTGATGCCTTTGCAATTGAATCTAAACATTTTCTAATGTACTTTTCTTCATTATGCGCAGGAATTATAATAGAAAACTTCACATCTTTTTTCAAATTAACTCCTAAAGATTCGTTTGTCTCAGTCATAATATTCCCCCCTTATTTTATAAGGTAAATATCTGTTATACATAACGTATATTAAAATTCAATAAATTATATGATAGGAACTGTAGGTAAACTATTACTTGAGTATTAAAAAACAAAAACGTTATTCTTTCTAAATAAGCAAAATTACTAGAAAGAATAACGTTTTTTATTAGTTACATTAATATTTTATTCGTTGCTTTATTTCTTCAAAACGAGCATGTATAATTTTTCTGATATCTGGATGATTCTTATATAAAGTAACAGTATACATGATGGAAGATGCAAGAATAGTAGACCATATTAACCAACCTCCAGCATGAGAAAGAACTTTAATTATTTCACTCTTAAATTCTTCCTGTCCGTCATGAAATGTATAGCTGAGTAGTTACCTTATTTTAAAAAAAACATTCTGATTATTTCTTTTTCACTTCTTCTACAAATTCCCATGTCTCTCCGTTATCTTTTGATTGATAAAGTGCACTACTATCGCCATTGTAGTCTCCATCTGCCCCTTGTCCAACTAACATATTAAAAACCCCATCTTTCTCATATGGCATACTAGGAGAATCAAAAGGACTTATTGTGGACTGTGTATGATCTAATTTCACTTCATGCGGCGGATATTCTACCTTTTTGAAAGATACTCCCCCATCATCTGTGCGATATAACTCTCCTTCATTACCAGAAGGCCTAATTGCTCCTAAAAACCCAAGTTTATCATTTATAAAAATGATTCCTGATACACTACCAATCCCCCCATTAAATGGGTCTGGATTGATAACCTCCCATGTTTTCCCTTCATCACTAGTCTTGCTTAATGAATAAAAGGCGCTCCCTAATGCTTTATCTGTCATATTTAGTTTATAACCAACTTCTTTCGATAGGAAAAACTGTTCTTTTTCATTCTTTAAATCTTGTTGTTCCTTCTCTTTAAGCATATCTTCTTTTGGAGGCGTCTTTGATTTACTCCAACTTGCGTCACTTATTAAATTATATCTAGCAGGGACCAGCTCTTTCTCTTTTCCAGGGACAAATATAGATACAGTATATCCAATGATATCAGAAGCTGCTTCTTTAACACTCTGCCTCTTACCATCCTCAGTAATATTAATAATTCCCTCTGTATTGGATCCCCAATTTCTTTTTCCATAATAAATCAACCCATACTTACTTTCATTCCATTTTTTGACCGTTTGCTTAACTGGGATCGCCTTAACCGTTTTAATTAAAGGTTCTACTAATTTATCATCATTATAATCAGGCTTTGCATATCCATCTCGTATTATAGTAATATCTTCTGATTTCTTCTTATTATAAGAGATTAAATAAGTTTCTTCTTTCCCATCAACATTTTTCCCATAAACAAATGTATCAAACGCTGTGATTGTTCCATCTGAATGAAATGTAAGATCAAAATCAGTTGCCATATACAATTTCTTTGGCAAAGGATATTTTTTATTGATATCTTCAAAAATACCTTCTACTCCAGATTTATATATATTATTATGTTTAAGTTTAACTGACCTTTCATGTTTTAACTTTTCTATAAACCATGCCAATTTGCCATTGTAATTTATTGCACTTTTATAAATCTGCATCCCATAAAATGATGTAATTGCAACAATAATGATAATAGAAATGGATCTCCATGCTATTGAATTTGTTAATTTTTTAGATTCATATTCTCTATTTTTTATCACCCGCATTGTAGTAAATGTAGTTATGGATATAAAAAGTACTATACATAATAACAAAATGTAAATATTATAATTCATTCTTCCGTACTGACAGTATAAGGCCAACTCATAACAAAAAATCCCGTATACAATTATTAGTATTGGATTTGTTACTAATGACAGAAGTATCCTTTTTGTATTTTCTCTAAATATAGAAACCACTCCTAATTATATGAATTACTGATATTAAGTATACTTTATGAATATTCACCATTCTTATCATTGGATTTATACACATTCAAATAATATTTTCCTTGTTTCGCTACGAGTTTTCCCTTTATAGTATTTCCTTCATCTTTACCACAAGCTACGTAATTTTACATGTCTGATTCATGATAAAGTACCCATGTCATCCCAATATTTTGTTCATTTATCACAGAAATAACTACTTCTTTCAGAACTATAACATCAAACGTTTAAACATCTGTCTGATCAGGAGTAATCAGATTCCCTTTTACAAGCGTATTGGAAGTCCTTCTCCTCTTCGAGGGATCCACCTGTTTGCAGTTCTTGTTTTACAGTAACTTTTGTTTGTTTTTTACTTTCTTTTCTTTTCCTCTACTATCTTCCACTGTTAGTTCCACATTATATGTTCCTTTTTCTCCATATACGTGGGTAGGATTCGCTTCTGTACTTGTTGTACCATCACTATAAAATTTATTTTCTTCATTAAAAAGCATTTTTAATTTTTTTATATACTCTTACTGTCGACGTTCAAAAGCTAAACGTACTGCAAGACCTGTCAATACGCTTGCCATAAGCCAACGCTGCACTCGCAGCCACGTTGGACGTGTGCCAAACCATTTCGCAATTTTACTTGCTGTACATACAATTAGAAGGTTAACTATAAAGCTAACAGTGATTTGCGTAAGGCCCAAAACTGCACCTTGAAAAAGCAACGATCCCTTCTCTGGATCTTCAAATTGAGGTAAAAGTGATACATACAAAATAGCAATCTTTGGATTCAGAAGATTAGTCATGAGTCCCATTAAAAATAATTTCCGTGGTGGTTCATTAGAAATCGTACGAGGTTCCATAATAGATATAGCACCCGGTTTAATCGAATTCCAAGCTAGCCAGAGTAAGTAAGCAGCACCTGCCCACTTTACTGCCTCATATACAGCGGGAACCGCAAGGAATAGAACTGTAAGTCCAAACATAGTTGCGATTATATAGATTACAAATCCGAGCATGATGCCCAATAAAGAAATAAATCCCGCCATACGTCCCTGCGTAATGGAACGGGAAATGAGATAAATCATATTAGGCCCAAGTGAACAAACCATGCTAAGCGAAACAATTGCAAAAGCTATCAAGGTACTCAAGCTGACCATAAACCTTCCCCCTTTATGTTACATAAAATTTCCTATTATACATTTTATCATGATTGGGGAGAGAAAAAATTAATATAAACCGATGCAGCTAAGTAATATTATCGGATCGAATGTAGTGTAATCACATATTTCTCATTCTCTTAAGTAAGGACTAAAAATAACCTATCCATAGAGCTACTAAAACCACTACGAATAAAGCAAAGCAACATGTAATATTTCGAATCCACTTTTGTATATCACCAAAATACCTTTCTATAAATATAGCATTGATAGTAAGCATAAGAAATAAAACAATGTAAGTAAAAGCACCCAATTTATCGTTAAACTTCTCATTTGTAAATGTACTTACATGAAGGAATAGAAAAACAAACGTTACTATGAATAGCTCAAATAGCCTTTTTTTATTCACCCCACCACCACCTTACAGTAATTCCCTTTCATTCGATTTTATCAGAACATACTGTGTAGCAGCACATGAATATTATATTCATGTTAAAAAGGCCAACAATCCAAGATTGTTAGCCTCTACTCCCCATATTCGTACCTTTTATCACTTTACTTCCTAACAACTGGAATCCACATTTCACCAAACACTAAGCCGTTTCTTTTCCCCATCTCAACCGTTGTATTTGGTCCACCAACATAAGCAAACTCATTTGCATCTGGTAAAGCTTGACCGAAGGCGATGCCAGTCAACTTATTACTTAACTCTTCAGCTGTTTTGTCTTCCCCTTTTACTACTAAGTATTCTCCCCTCGGAAACTGAATCACTCTAGATTCTTCTTCTATTTGTGCTTCTGTCATGACACCCGCATAATACATCATTTTGTTATTCACCGCTTCGCTCACAGAAAAAATGTATTCATTTGTCGCTAAAGCTTTTAAAGTGTCCAGCCTTCCATCTTCTTTAACAGCCGACCAAAAGTCTTCCTTTTCTTTATTTATTCCAGCAAAGTCTGTGTACTCACTCTTAATTTCAGTTCCAATACCTAACACAATAAAGCTATCTTTTTCTTCTATAGTATAATTTTTCATATACAAAACCTGCCTCTTTTTTTATTAATCAAACGATTTATCTTTTCATCTGATACGTTTATAATATCTTTAAACCATGTCAAAAAATGATACTGTTTAGGAGACCAAAATGAAAAAAGTTGAACGGATTAATACAATTATGCGATATATTAACAACCGCTCTCACTTTACAATTTCTGAAATCATACGAGAATTTAACATATCACGATCGACAGCTATTAGAGACATTAGAGAAATTGAAGCTATGGGAATGCCACTTGTCGCTGAAGTTGGGAGAACGGGTGGATATTTTGTTATGCATAATTCTATCCTGCCCGTTGTTCGCTTTACTGATAATGAAGTGAAAGCTCTTTTTATTGCCTTTATGGCTACGAGGAATCAACAACTTCCCTACCTAAAGAGTCGTCAATCTTTAGCCGAAAAACTACTAGGACTCATCTCAGAAACCCAGCAGGATGACCTTGTTCTTTTAAATCAACTCTTGCTGTTCCAAGGAACTAATCCTTATAATCCCGATCTACTTGAGCTTTCTGATCTCCCCCATCCTATGTTAGAAAAACTCATTCAAATCCTTCTTTTGGATAACCATTTATTGATTACCATTAAAAAAGATGAAGAAATTAAGTCTTATCCAATTTATCTATTACACCTTTATCAAGAAAAAAGCCATTGGATTATTGAAGGATTTGACTTAAAAGAAGAAAAGAAGTTAATGTTTCCTGTCGATGATCTCATCAATATCGAACCATACACGACGAATAAAAGGCTCAATAAGAAAAAGATTTTAGAAAAACTAAGTAAGAAGGCTGAAGCAATTAACCTTGTACTTGAACTTGGTCCGACAGCAATTGCCCAGTTCAAAAAATACCATCCTTTAAAAATTTCAATATCTTATACTAATCCTTACCAATCCACAGCCATTTTAAAAACTTTTATTAATGTTAACAATCCCGATGAAGTGACGGAAATAATAAACTGGCTGCTTTTTCTAGGGAAGGATATTAAAATCAAAGAAATACCCGATGAAGTATTAGCAGATTTACAAAAACGAGTGTGCTTATACATTCCATAAGCAGTGAGCCTCAAATATTAAGCTTTATCACTGGACAATTATTCTATTTTTAAATACCATTTCATTTACTACAATGAGAGCATGATAAATAATAAAAGCACGGAAAATCTCCCGTGCTTTTCTAAATATATATTATTCCTGAAGGTTTCGTTTATCTCGTTTCTTACCCTAACTGACGTTTAAATGCTTTACTGGCGAAAAAGTAAGAGATGACCATTATACCTACGCACCAAGCGAGCGCAATCCAAATATCGTTTCCAACAGTTCCTTCATATAAAAGAGCACGAATCGCATTCACGATTGAAGTTACAGGCTGATTCTCTGCAAACGCACGAACAATTTTTGGCATCGTTTCGGTAGGCACAAAGGCCGAACTAATAAATGGAAGAAAAACTAGCGGGTACGAGTAAGCAGTCGCCCCTTCCATAGACCTCGCTTTCAATCCTGGAATGATAGCTAGCCATGTTAGCGCCAGCGTAAACATCCCAAGTATCCCAGCTACCGCGAGCCAATCTAGAATATTAGCACTGGAACGGAAACCCATTAAGAGTGCAACAAGAATAACCACCACGATAGTAAGTACATTAGCAACCAGAGAGGTTAGAACGTGAGCCCACAATATCGATGAGCGCTTAATAGGCATCGTAATGAAACGTGCCATCAGCCCACTCTTTACATCCGTAAAGAGTCGCACGGAAGTGTAAGCTACACCGGATGCGATAGCCATTAGCAAAATTCCCGGCAATAAATAATTAACGTAGTTTTCCGTTCCAGTTTTTATTGCGCCGCCAAACACGTAGACAAATAATAGCATCATCATAATCGGTGTAATCGCTACTGTAATAATTGTATCCGGACTGCGCATAATGTTACGCATTAAACGATCTAGTAATACACCTGTTTTACTTTTCATT
The DNA here is from genome assembly GCF_003458115.1 of Bacillus sp. ISO11. NCBI lineage: Bacteria > Bacillati > Bacillota > Bacilli > Caryophanales > Bacillaceae > Bacillus > Bacillus sp. ISO11. The sequence goes on from NZ_QXCO01000003.1 coordinate 275,847, forward strand.
TACACCTCCTCCTTTTTGCCAATGATCGCAAGGAATATTTCTTCCAATGTCGGTTGCTTCTCGATATACTCCACTTTTGCTGGCGGGAACATCTCTTTTAGTTCAGCAAGAGTACCTGTCGTAATAATTTTTCCGCCATGCAAAATAGCGATACGGTCTGCCAGTTGTTCTGCTTCCTCCAAGTACTGAGTCGTAAGCAAAATAGTTGTACCACTATCAGCAAGTTCCTTGACTGTATCCCACACTTCAATCCGCGCTTCAGGATCGAGTCCAGTCGTTGGTTCGTCAAGAAAAATAACTGCTGGCGCCCCAATCAAACTCATCGCGATATCAAGCCGGCGCTTCATCCCACCTGAATACTGATCTGCCCTTTGGTTTGCCGCATCAGTCAGGCTAAATCTTGCAAGTAGATTGTCAGCAACTTGAGCGGGATTGGAAACACCACGTAGCCTAGCAATCATTATCAAGTTTTCCCTCCCAGTCAGCATACCGTCTAAAGCTGCGAACTGCCCTGTCAAACTGATACTTTGACGAACATGATTTGGTTGACGCTGTACATCAAATCCGCAAATACTTACTTCACCGCCATCTTGCTTCATTAGCGTCGAAAGGATGTTGACCGTTGTCGTCTTTCCCGCTCCATTTGAGCCTAGCAGCGCGAAAATTTCTCCACGCTGCACCTCAAAATCTATCCCTTTTAAAACTTCCTTGTCTTTAAAGGATTTTTTCAAGCCTTTTATAGAAATCGCTGCATTACTCATACTTTTTTCCTCCCTATAAAAATGTTTTGCGGAGATAATTTATTTACCTCTATCTATTTAGTACCACTGATATTCTGTACCACTTAGTACCAAGCTAAAAATATAACTGAATAGCTATGGTGGCAATTCATATGTGTAACCAGCTAATCAGTCGGTATTACTTATTCCATTTATTTTTTTCTCAATTTCTTCATAATACTTTCATTCAAATCTTCACGATACTTGGAGACGTAAGTTTTAGCATTTGCCACTAGTTCGTCAGCAAAGGAAGCCACGTCATCCCCAGTAATGTCAAGCACTTGTCTTCCTTCTGCTGCACCAGCTTCAAACAAATCGATTAATTCATACTGTATGTGTAACATATCCATCCCGTTACCCGCTGAGAAATTCCACATGTAGTTTTGAATTTTCTTAAATACAAATTGGTAGTCCTCTGGCAGAGCCTCAACTCGTGCCATCATCATTTTGTACTCTTTTTTATCACCAATTAACTTTTTGAACATTTCTAACATCTTATTTTCCTCCTTTTTTATAAAACCGAACAAGAAATTCCCAAAGTATCGGCCGGAACGTTTTATCTTATGAACCTATTTTGACTTCAAGACGTTAATTTTTGACGATACAAAATCCCATTTTTTCCAAAACAATTCAAGCTCTTGGCGGCCCTCTTCATTTAATGAATAAAACTTACGAGGCGGTCCCATATCTGATGGTTTCTTTTCAATATTCACAAGCTTTTTCTTCTCTAATCGTACAAGGATGGTATACACCGTACCTTCCACAACTTCGGTAAACCCAAGATCATTCAGATGGCGGGTAATCTCATAGCCATACGTTTCACGGCGACTGATGATTTCCAGTACACACCCTTCCAGTGAACCTTTTAGCATTTCAGTTAAATTTTCCATGTCCTGATCCTCCTTTACCCCCTATTCTGTCTGACTTATATTCAGTATCACAGAGTACTAAGGCGAATTTTTTACTGAATAGCTTTTGAGTAAAACCACACTATTCAGTATTACTTATTACAACTACATTGTATGACTAAGTAGTTGTGGATGTCAACTTTATTTTCAAAAAAATTAAAAATCCGCTTTACCCTAACCGGATACAGCCTCCTTTTTTGTTGTAAGGGCCATCAAACTAGTAAAACAGAGCTGATTCAAAGTGTAATTTAAATCAGCTCTGCTTTATTGTTTTCATACCGTTATATCTTGTTTTTTCACGATACAAATTGTTTCTCCCTACCATTCCCATTGCATATAAAGCATAAAGGCAAGTGCGGTCAGAGAAAATTCCCAGAGATTATCCGTACATGATACGAGCCTCCAAAATACAATTCTATTAGAAATCTGTTCTCTATATTCTCTTTTATTTTATTTCTGATAGTTGATTAGCAACACTATCTAAAAATTTTTCTACCTTTTCTTTTGATGTATCCGGCGCATGATAACCGATCGTAAATGTAAGCCTTCCATTATAAGAGCTTGCTCCCATTGAAAAGAATGGTGCATACATAATAGGTGATGTCATATACCCGTCCTCAGCTTGAATTTCACCAAACTGAATAGGTTCCTCAGCGATTACTCCCAAATTTGTCAGTAATGGCAACGCCATCCCCATCTGTACAGCCTGTTCATATTGCTGATTATACATTTCCTTCACTGTAGATAGCTTCATTTCTGCCAGTAACTCCATTCCTGCTGCTGAAGAAAGACCTGGATTTTGAGACTTTATTTTATCCATTGATTGTTTAACTCGAACAAGAGTCTGCTTAAATGTTTCATCGTCTTCCATTTTAATCACTGGCATTTCCATACCGGATAAGTTGCAAATAGCACCAGTTGTATTATTAGGCAGATATCGACGTAAATCAATTGTCAAGCCAATCATTTTTTCTGCAGTGCGAGGTTCTGCATACACAGTGAAATGTGATAAAGCTCGGAAGTATGCAGTCATGATTACATCATTCAAGGTAGCCTGTTGAGCTTTTGTCCATTGGGTTAAACGTAGAGTTTGCTCATGGCTCAATCGCCGTACGGACATTTGGGGAAATTTATTTTTGTTAGGTTGAGATGGAAAAGACCATAACGATGCCTGTTGTTCTTGGTTAGGACGATACGCACTTTTTATGTCCGATATTCCAGCGTATTTGAATACATGTGATTGATCTCGACAACTCTCATTTCCCTCATCAAATTCCTTTATAATTTGCTTCTTAGACCGTCCCAATGAAAGGTGAGTATATATCATTCCAAGCAATTTAATATATTCCTTGACTCCTGCACCATCTGAACATAGATGAGACAATTTCACAACTAACATATCTGTTGTAGTGCCCCGTAATAATTTCGTTTGAACCATAGGCCCCTGAATACGATCACCAGGTTCCTTAATAAAATCTATTGCCATTATTTCAAGTTCTTGATTATTTCCTTCTGCAAAAAAGCAAATAGATGAGTTAGTGTCAGATGAATGTTCCTCCCAGTAAGGAATATCATTTTCTACAAACCGGCTGTTCAAAACTGGTTGCAATTGCAACGTTATCCTTACTGATTCTTCAAGTATTTCCTTGGATATACCTACAGGAAAATAAAGAACTGCATTAATTTGTTGATCTGCAGAATAAAGACCTAATACATAATTCATTCGATCTTGTGGTGTTACTGAATACTTTCTTTTCTCCATAATTCCGTCCCCCTTTAGGACTTTTTGTATAACCCTATTTTCCATATGCTTATAATTTTTCTAGTCATTTTTCTTCAAGAGCTAATAACGCTTATTTTTCGAATTTTTAACGAAATCATCTTCTCCGTATTGGTTGCATTCTTTTTGCAGGTGATATATTCATTATTTTATTGTTATTAACACTGCCTAACCTCACAATAAAACCAAACAAGAATAAATTAAGTTTACATATACGTAAACATTTTATTATAACGTCTATAAATTATCAATATAGCAAATAAATCATTTTTATGTCTGTCAATAAAAAATAATATATTCAAGGGCCACTTCATCATATAAGATTGATGTGCATGTAAATGTACCCATATCACTTTCAAAATAAGAATGAGAATTTTTTCAACAAAATAAGCTGCAGTTATTGATTTTACAGTAAGAAAAGCCCCTCCATTTTGAAAATGCGCAATCAAAATGAGTAGGGCTATTTCCAATTTAAATTTTATAAAAGAATGATTATCATAAATAATATTTTACTTTTTAGTCTACCTTATTATTTTCAATCCATTTTCCTAATAAATGAATGGATTTTATCCATATAATTTGAGGTGGTATCGTTGGTTTTTAAAAATAGAAAGCTTATTTTCAAATCAAATGAAAAAGAGGTAAAATTATAGATATTCATGTAGAAATTTCGTTTTGGGGATACTTAAAATCTTAAGGTGATGGGCATGTGGTGTTACACTTTAAAAGCTTTATAAAATTTATAGATATAGCGATTTTCTTTATTAATAATCATTTGTATGTACGTTTACTCACACACATACAAATGATTTATAAAGCTACAATTAAGTGAAAACATCTTTTCCGTTACGATAACATCATAGCCATGTCTTCTGCTGCATTTGTAATTAGTTTTAAACCAAATGTTTCTTGTAATACATCAAGCACGCCAGGTGAAATAAATTCAGGAGCCTTTGGACCGATGCGAATATCTTGAATCCCAAGACTAAATAGCCCGAGTAAAATGGCAACCGCTTTTTGTTCAAACCATGATAGCACAATACTTACTGGCAATTCATTCACTTCACATTGGAAAGCATCAGCTAATGCAGCCGCTATTTTCACTGTAGAAATGGAATTATTACACTGTCCTAAATCAATGTAACGCGGAATTTCCGTACCAGGTACAACACCGTAATCCACATCATTAAAGCGGAATTTCCCGCAAGAAGTTGTTAAAATAACCGTTTCTTGCGGAAGCGACGTTGCTAATTCACGATAATATTCTCCGCCTTTTCCCGGTGCATCACAACCGGCGATAACAAAGAAACGCTTTATTTTCCCTTCTTTTACTGCATCAATAATTTCTGGAGCTAATGACAATACTGTATTATGATGAAAGCCTGTCACTAACTGTTCATCTGACTCCATATGTACTTCTGGAAGTTCTAGCGCTTTTTGAATCAATGGTGTAAAATCATCATTTTCAATTTTTTGTACACCTTCTAAACCTGCAATGTCATATGAAAAGAATCGATCAGAGTACGATCCTTTAATTGGCATAACACAGTTTGTTGTAGCTAATATGGCAACAGTAAATTTTTCAAAAAGGCGTCTTTGATCATACCATGCCTTACCGATGTTTCCTTTTAAATGTTTATATTTTTTCAGCTGCGGATATCCGTGTGCTGGTAGCATTTCAGAATGTGTATAAATATTAATGCCTTTTCCTTCTGTTTGCTTTAATAATTCTTCTAGTGCAAATAAATTATGCCCCGTAACTACAATTGCTTTACCTTCTACACGATTTTGTGTAATTTGTACAGGCTCTGGCACACCAAAATGATTCGTATGTGCCTCATCTAATAATTCCATCACCCGTAAAGCTGATTTCCCCACTTTCATAGCCATATCAATATGCTCTTGTTCGTTAAAGTTAGAATTTGTTAATGTCATATATAAAGCTTCTTGTGTTGTAGCATCTACAAATGCATCCGTATATCCTAGCTGAGCAGCATGTGTGCGATAAGCTGCAATTCCTTTTAGCCCAAACACAATCGTATCTTGTAAACTCGCAATCGTTTCATTCTTGCCGCACACACCCATTACTTTACATCCGCCTGCTGGCGTTTGTTCACATTGATAACAAAACATATCATCCCACCCTCTCCCAATCATTCATTACACCTTAAGCATAATACCCATTGAAAAAAAGTGATGTGATATCAATCACAATAATATATAAAGATTTGTGACAGTTCATATTGTTGACATAATATTTTTATTGACACTAAAAAATATGCATTAGTGTACACACATCTTTCGATACTTTTAAATAGCTAATTAATTTGGAGAAATATATACAACGAAAAAAATTTTTGAATCCCATGTACAAATAGTTGCAATTCATCACATATGAAATAGATATAAAAATACGCTCTTCTTTCTATCATTCAATAGAAAGAAGAGCGCATTTGTCATTTTAAGGAACTATCATTTTTTATTAAAGTCTTTATTGTAAACCTTTTTATTTACAATACATTTACATTATCTTAACATTACTTACATTATTTATATGATATATTTATATAGAAGCTACTTAAGAAATTTCATATACATTTTATCTTTATGATCTCTTATCTAATCAATAAAAAGATCATGTTATATTTTTATAACAGGGGTGAATTACGATGACTGAAACTTTAAAAACACTTATAATGCTTGATGCTACTTATGTTGTTATAGCAATTATGACAGTACTAGTATTTGTATACTTGGAATTAAAATCTCAGTAATATATGCTGGCGTAATCAACAGATTCAGCATTTAAATATAGTTAGAAGAAAGAGAGGAGAAAATTATTTCTCCTCTCTTTTGTATTTCTACAATTTCTTATTTTAATAAATCCAATGTATGTAAAAGTAATCCCCTGTCTCCTACTTCTCCATGACCAGGTACTACCGAATTTATATTTCTATATCGCTTCAGCACATTCTCAATCGATGTGGACCATTCATTTACATAAGCATCCGCAACGTTTCCTAAATCTTTCGCGGACGTAGATTTCACTAAACAGCCTCCAACTAAAATATTGTATTGCGGTAACCATACGACAATATTATCTTCTGTATGCCCTTTCCCTGGATAAAATGTTTCTACTTTCATATTTCCAAACTTCAAATTTGTAACGGTTTGTAAATCTCCAAGTGGCTCTTCATATCCACTTTTCTTTGCTAGTTCTGCAGTTAATGCTGTACTATGCGCTTTAATGCCTCTTTCTTTCAACGTTTTTATTCCGCCAATTCGATCAGCGTGCGCATGTGTAATAATGACATCCGTTACGCGCTTCTGAAATTTCTTTTCTACCATTTCTATTAGTTCCTTCGTTAATTTGTCATCCCAAGAAGAATCCACAAGTACTAACCCTTTAGAAGTATTAAGAACTAGACCGTTCGAAGGAACTGCTTCTCCATTAAAAGAACCTAACTCCGTATGAACCCATACATTCTTGTTTAACTGAGATATTGAAATGGTTCCCGTCTCATTTTTTATTACTGTTTTCTCTACCTTTTGTGATGCTTGTACAGAAGAAATTGTGCTAACAAATTGAATTGTTCCTAGTAAACCTACACATAATCCTACTTTTAACAACGTATTCTTTTTCATGTTATCAACCCTTTCTTTCAAGCTAAATAGTTATTACCTATATTAGACAATTTATCTCAAATGTTTGTTCCATATAATTGGACACTTTATTATCGCCGCTTATGTAAATACACGCATGGTGCAGTAAAAAAGATCACCCAAATTGAAGTGCACCCCAATTGTTAGACACATAACTAACAATTGGAGGTGCATTTTTTATGGCTAAATTTTCTTCAAAAGATAAAATACAAGCAGTAAAACGATATCTAGAAGGTACGGAAGGCGGAAAAA